>NZ_OX030782.1:4867261-5183656 GCF_943733665.1 Aquimarina sp. Aq107
CAGGTTTGTTACAAGCGTCAAGAGATGTATTTCTAAGTGCAGCAGCATTTGATTTTAGTGCTACATTTTTTCGTCCAAGAGGTCTTGGTAACGAAAATGCAAAAGTCCTTATTAACGGGATTGAAATGAACAAACTTAATGATGGTAGACCGCAATGGAGCAATTGGGGAGGACTAAATGATGTACAGCGTAATCAGGAATTTTCTATGGGGATTTCTGCTAATGATTATACATTTGGAGATCTTGCAGGATCTACCAATATTATTATGAGGGCTTCTCAGTATCGTAAAGGAGGTAGAATATCGTATGCAGCTTCTAACAGAAGTTATACAGGCAGAATGATGGCTAGTTATAGCTCTGGACTGATGAGCAACGGTTGGGCATATACGGTTTCATTAGCACGTAGAATGGGTAATGAAGGTTATATTGAAGGAACTCTATATGATGCCAATTCAATTTTTGCTTCTATTGAGAAAAAGATTAATAATAAACATAGTTTAAATCTTACTAGTTTTTATACACCAAATCGAAGAGGTAGATCTACTGCGATAACAGAAGAGGTGTTTAGATTAAAAGGAAGACAATATAATCCTAACTGGGGATATTTTGATGGAGAAAAGAAAAATTCTAGAGTTCGCGAGATAGAAGAGCCGGTTTTTATGCTGAACCATTACTGGAATATTAGTGATAAAACTACTTTAAATACTAATGTAGGATACCAAACTGGTAAAATAGGAAATAGCCGTATTGATAATGGAGGAACTGAGTTAGTAAATTTCAACGGTCAGGAATCGTATCAGGGAGGAGGAGCTAGTAGAGATACTAACCCAATTCATCCAAGTTATTTACCGAGTTCATTTTTAGATGAAGCTAACCCTACACCTCTTGATTTCCAAAATGCCTTTTTAGCG
Source organism: Aquimarina sp. Aq107 (assembly GCF_943733665.1). NCBI lineage: Bacteria > Pseudomonadati > Bacteroidota > Flavobacteriia > Flavobacteriales > Flavobacteriaceae > Aquimarina > Aquimarina sp. Aq107. The sequence continues at coordinate 4,868,173 of NZ_OX030782.1, forward strand.
CAACAAGCATTCGTAAGAGATGGACAATTAAATTGGAATCAGTTAATACAAGCGAATCAACTTAATGCTCAACAAGGCGTTAATTCGACCTATATATTATATGAAGATAGAATAGACGATACTCAATGGAGTTTTAATTCTATTTTAAATAGTCAATTATCCGATAATATTACATTAAATGGAGCAGTAAATTACAGAACTTTAAAAAGTGAGAATTTTGCTGAGGTAACTGATTTATTAGGTGGTCGAGGATTTTTAGATGTTGATTTATTTGGAGCACAACAAGATAATGATGTAGAAGAAGAAGAGCGATTGACTTCAGAGCAACTAGCTGATAGAGCTCAAAGTGATTTAAGAAATCGTAACAGAGTTGTAGGAGTGGGTGATCGATATGATTATAATTATGAGATTGATGCTGATGTGATCAGTGGATTTGCTCAAGCTCAGTTTAAATTTAACAGAGTAGATTTCTTTGTAGGAGCTAATGTTTCTCAAACATCATATCAAAGAACAGGATTATTCGAAAACGGCTATTTTCCTGGAGAAGGGAGATTAGGATCTTTTGGTAAAAGTGATAAGCTAGAATTTACTAATTATGGAGCTAAAGGAGGTTTTACCTATAAAATTAATGGGCGTAATTTAATAGATGTTAATGCAACTTATTTTACCAAAGCTCCAACTATTCGTAATTCTTTTGCTAATTCTAGACAAAATAATAGAACAATTGATCAGCTAATCCAGGCAGAAAGAGCTTTTGAAGAAGCTGAAGTTTTAGCAGGTCGATTAGATAATATTAGTATAAGTTCTTCTGAGCAAGAAAGCGAAAAAGTGCAATCAATAGATGCTAGTTATATTTTAAGAACACCTAAGTTAAAAGCAAGATTAACAGGATATTACACTAAAATAGAAGATGCAACAGAGTTATCATTCTTCTTTACACAGGCAATTTCTGGATCTGATGTTGGATTTGTTCAAGAAATTTTAACAGGTGTAGATAAACAACATATAGGAGCAGAACTTGGTATCGAATATCAAATTACACCTACCATCAAATTAAAAGGAGCAGCAGCAATAGGTCAATTTACTTATGCTAACAATCCTGATTTGTTTGTAGCAAGTACAAGTAGTGACTTCTTAGGAGAATCTGCTGGAGATTTAGATCGTGTTAAATATTTTGGTAAGTCTTCATTGAAAGATTACCGTATTGCAGGAGGTCCTCAGAACGCTGCACAACTAGGTTTTGAATATAGAGATCCTAATTTTTGGTGGTTTGGTACTACGGCCAATTATTTTTCAAATGCATATATTGATGTTAGCCCTTTCGCAAGATCATCAAACTTTAACCAAGATACAGATGGATTACCATTTAATGATTATGATGAGAATATTGCTAGAGAATTATTAAGACAAGAGCAATTTGATGATTATATACTGGTGAACGCAGTAGGAGGTAAGTCTTGGAAAGTAAAAGATTATTATATAGGATTCTTTGCAACAATTAATAACATTTTTGATAAGCAATATAGAACTGGTGGTTTTGAGCAAGCTAGAAATGCAAATTATAGATTAGCATTAGAAGAGTCTCAACGAGAAACTCCTGTTTTTGGTCCAAGATACTTTTACGGTTTCGGTACTTCATACTACCTTAATGTATATGTAAGATTTTAATGATGAACACAACAAAAAAATATTATAAAATGAATTCAATTAATTTAAAAAGACTAATAAGCGTTTTGGTTTTGGCGGTTACATTTACTGCGTGTGTACAAGACGACGATTTTAAAATACCTTCATTGGTTATAGAAGAGCCTACTTTTCCTGAAAATAGTACTTTTGTTCAAATCGGAGGTATTTTAGGTGATTTAGCTCAGGCACAAAATGATGATGGACCTGATGCAAAGGTTACATTTGAAGTGGAAAATCAGTATTTAGAAGGCTATGTGGTATCAACTGATAAAGCAGGTAACTTTTTTGAAGAGTTAGTGATTCAAAATTCACCATCTGCCCCAACATCTGGGTTAAGAGTTTTAATTGATGTAAACCCATTATTTATTAGTTATGAGTTTGGTCGAAAAATATATATTGATTTAGAAGGTTTATCAATTGGGACTGAAAATGGAGTAGCTACTCTTGGAGTGCTTTCTGGTGATGAAGTAGGTCAACTACCTTCTTTTTCATTGGAAGATGTTATTTTAAGGTCTTCAGAAGTTGCTGAAATTACACCTTTAGAGATTACTTTCGAAGATTTTTCTGATGATTTAACCAACTTATTTGTAAAGATTAATAATCTACAGTTTAATAAAAATGATGTATTAGGAGATGATCCTCTAACATTTGCAGGAGAACCAAGTGATGATTTTGATGGAGAAAGAAACATTGAAAGCTGTGATAATGGTGCTACAGCTGTTTTAAGCACTAGTACTTTTGCTGATTTTAAGTCGTTAGCATTACCAACACAACAAGGAAGTTTTGAAGGAGTATTAACTAAGAATTTCTTTGGTGACACTTTTAATTTGGTATTAAATGATGTTAATGGGTTAGTATTTGATAATGAAAACCGTTGTGATCCAGACGTATTAGAATGTACTGGAACTAGTGGAGGAGCAAATGTAATTTTTACAGAAGATTTTACCGGAGTAAGTATTAGTGATCTAGAAAATTCAGGATGGTTAAATGTAAATACTACAGGCGGAACTTTAGATTATGTAGTAGGAAGTTTTAGTGGTAATCAATATGCGCAGATTACAGGATTTAGTTCTGGAGAAAATCCATTTGAGGTTTGGTTAGTAACACCAGAAATTGACTTAACTGCTTCTACTGCAGAAGAATTATCGTTTGATATCCAGGCTAATTTTGACAATGGAAATATCCTTACTGCTTTTATTACAGATAACTTTACAGGTGATGTAACAACAACAGAATGGTCACAATTAGATGCTTCTATCCCAACAGGACCAAGTGGAACGTTTGGAAGTTTTGAAGGAGTAGGACCAATTAATATCTCTTGTGTAGAGGGTAATGTAAGAATAGCGTTCCGTTACGCAGGTGCAGATCCAGGACCAACTACTAGATATCATATTGATAATATAGAGATCTCAGGAAACTAAAAACTTCTATATTTTAAAATAGTAAAAGCTCTCTAAAGAATTTTTAGAGAGCTTTTTTATTGGTTTTATAGTAAACTATTACTAATAGTCGAAAGTAACCGAGTAAGCGCTATTCTTTTTTGTTTTTACTCGCATTCTAAATTGGTAACAAGGATTCTTTGTATGTGAAAAACTCTGATTGTTGTTTATTTTTTTCCACTCATTTTGAATCGTAGCCCAACTGCTTCCACTGTAAGCTTTGTATTTAAGACCATAATAAACTCTTCTCCAAACAGAATGTCTAGCAATTTCGGCAATCTGTGACTCTCCTACAGAGCTATAATGGGTATAATATTGCCAGCTGGCTTTTGAGGTGTTTGTTTGTGGATGATTAAAGTTAATTGCGTATTTCGAGGTTGGATTCACTTTAGTAAGTTGTATTAACTCAAAAGCAATATCATTACTAGGTTCGTCATAGGAAACATTTTTTTGATCATCGGTTTCTTGATCTACATCTGGCTGAGTAAGATCCATTTTATTATGACGAACTAAACTTTGTTTTAAAGTTTCATTAGCATTGATTTCCATTAGACTAAGGTTTATACTAGAATAGTTAATTAATGCAGATTCATTATTAGCATGAATTCTAATAATTCCTGTACTACCTTCTTCTGATGTTACAGTAACATCTTTATGAAAATCATAAACACTATTTAAAGAAAATTCAGTATCTAAAGCTGATTCTTCCATGATTTCATTTGATTCATCTCTATCACAGGAGGTAAAAAATAATAACCCTAGGACTGGTAATGCATAAAATAATTTTTTCATTTGTTTGGTTTTTAAGAATAATTAAATTGATTTGTTTAGTTTTTTTGGATACAATAGATCCTTTTTCTTCACTGTATAGGATTAATAAATTACCATTTTTAGAAACTATTCTTGGCGCCTTAGGTGTTTCTAATCCAATTGATGGTTGATCTTTATAATTTAGTTTATCGTAATTAGTGAAATTAGAATTATAGGTTTTTACTTATAAATTCTGAGCCAAAAGTATGTTGGGGTTTATGACGAACAAAAACAAAAATTGTGTTTGCGGAATTTTCCGCAAATTAAATTATTGAAAAACAAAAGATTACTGTTTTATTTAGGGTGTGTTTCTATTATAAAAAGGGTTATATAACCCTTTACCAAAAGGTGATTTCACGTTATGGTATAAAGGTATTTATGGGTTTTTTTGCTATGGGAATTACGTATTGTGTTTTAGGCAGATATATACAGGAAAGTGATCGCTATAACCTCCTTTATATTTTCTTCCCGCGTAAGTTCTATATGGATTTCCTTTATATCTCCCTTTATAGATTTTTAGAAAACTATCATCAAAAATATTGGCCTCAGAAAAACTATGAGTATTTTCTTCATACTTATGGAAGTTATTACTAAAAATGATTTGATCAAATAAATTCCATTGACGTTTATAAGTTAAGGTACCACGATGTCTTGTGTGTAGACGCTCCATTGGATTATAAAGATCCTGTAATACTAGATGTTTTTTTACACTTTCACTATCCGGGTCATCATTAAAATCACCCATAACGATAATTTTTGCTTCAGGATCTTCGGCTGTAATCTGGTTTATGATTTCTCGATTTTTATCAGCTGCAGCTATACGCTTGTATGAGGTGAGTTCTGCACCATCTCTTCTAGAAGGCCAGTGATTAACCAATATGTGAATTTTTTCATTATGCAAAGTTCCGGTCACCCATAGAATATCTCGGGTAAAATCTCTTTCACCGAATTCATTGTTCACTAAGACTTGAATACTTTCGGAATTGGTAACCGTAAAAATTTCTTTTTGGTATAGAAGTCCAACATCGATTCCACGTTCATCAGGAGACTCGTAATGGATTACACCATAGTTTTTGTTGATTAGGTGTTTAGTTTTTGCAAGACCCTCTAAAACGGCCTTATTTTCGACTTCTGCAACACCTAAAATAACCGGAGCTTTTCCAGTTTTTGCAAATCCAATATTAGAAATAGCAGTTCCTAGTTTAAATAACTTTTTTTCATACCTTTTTTTATTCCACTTCTTTTCTGAGTCTGGTAAAAAATCATCATCCAATGTGTTGGGATCGTCTTTCGTGTCAAATAGGTTTTCTAAGTTGTAAAAAGCAATCGTATGTAGGTTTGTATGTTTCTTTTTAAAATAAAGCTTTGAAGACATGCAATTAAAAATTTATTGTAAACGCCTAATGTACAAATTCAAATGCATACAATATTGTACCTTTGTACATTAATTATAGAAATAAGAATAGAAGAATATCGCTAGATAAATAGGCGCGGATGATAGAAAAGGAAAAAACAGTATACGAAAAGGCAATTTTAATAGGAATAATCACTAAAAATCAGAATGAAGATAAGTTAACTGAGTTTTTGGATGAATTAGAATTCCTAACATATACAGCAGGTGGTGAGGTAGTAAAACGTTTTACCCAAAAAATGGATATACCTAATTCTAAAACCTTTATAGGTTCTGGTAAGATGGAAGAGGTATTAGCATATGTAGAACAGCATGATATAGGGACTGTAGTTTTTGATGATGAGCTTACACCAGCTCAGCAACGTAATATAGAACGAATTTTAAAGGCAAAAATCATAGATCGTACTAATTTGATTCTTGATATTTTTGCGCAACGTGCACAAACTAGTTATGCTAGAACTCAAGTAGAACTTGCTCAGTATCAATACCTATTGCCTAGATTAACGGGTTTATGGACACACTTAGAGCGCCAGCGAGGAGGTATTGGTATGCGTGGACCTGGTGAAACTGAGATAGAAACAGATAGAAGGATTGTAAGAGATCGTATTTCTTTATTAAAGAAAAAGCTACTTACAATTGATAAACAAATGGCTACACAACGAGGCAATCGCGGTAAGATGGTTAGAGTAGCTTTAGTTGGGTATACCAATGTAGGTAAGTCTACCTTGATGAACGTGATTGCTAAAAGTGATGTTTTTGCCGAGAACAAACTTTTTGCAACTTTAGACACTACCGTAAGAAAGGTTGTTATTGGTAATCTTCCATTTTTGTTAAGTGATACGGTAGGTTTTATCAGAAAATTACCAACTCAATTGGTAGAAAGTTTTAAAAGTACATTAGATGAGGTTAGAGAAGCTGATTTGTTACTTCACGTGGTAGATATATCACATCCTCAATTCGAAGATCATATAGACTCTGTGAGCAGGATTTTGGAAGAAATTGATAGTGTTGATAAACCAGTAATTATGGTTTTTAATAAGATTGATGCTTATGAACACGAAACTATTGATGAAGATGACTTAACTACAGAAAAAACAGAAATTCATTATACATTAGATGAATGGAAACAAACCTGGATGAGTAGGATAGGAGATAACGCTTTGTTTATATCTGCAATTAATAAAGAGAACATAGATACTTTTAGAAAAAGAGTATATAAAGAGGTAAGAGATATACATGTAACTCGTTTTCCTTATAATAACTTTTTGTATCCTGAATTTGTGGAGGAGTAGCGTTAGTTAATTAAAATTCATAATTAAGCCCTAATCCAATCACTTCGCGTATCTGGAATCCGCTGGTAGCATTATCATCGTATATTGCTTGAAAAGCGAAGCTTCCAGATATGTATTTATTGACTACTAAGTTTAAGTTTAGTGTATAATCAATATCTACATTATAAGGGTTTTCGATGTAATTAGAATACAGATTAAGAATGTTCTCTACAGTTATATTTTTAATGACCTTAAATTTAGCGTATGCAGCTAAGGATCCACCAAATTCAAATCTGGAACTTTTGCCTGCATCTACTCCAAAATAATCGCCATCTACGTAATCAGGAGTAGTTGTAAATTGATCATCTACAAAAATCATACGAGAAGTAACAGGAGCAATATTAAAGTTAAAATCATCACTCTTTTTCCAAAGTAATCCAGGACCAATCTGTATAAAAGCTGGAGAAAAGAAATGAGTTTCTTCAGTACGTATGGTTTCGTCAGTATCAGGATCTTTGGTAAAACTATATCCTTTCGCAAATTGAGATCTAAAATTAATAAACAAAGAATAGTTCCAGTTGGTCTCTCCAATTCTTTGTCCTAATCGTGAGTTTAGTTCTATTCTATCATTCGTTTTTCGAGCAAAATTTTCTCCTTTTAGAAATGTAAGACCATAATCCGCTAAAATTTTATTGTCCCAAGTAAGGCTGTTTTTTTTGTAATTGAATTCATAATTTAAAGCAGTATTACCTGCAATATTAGAAGTTCCACCTCCTTGCCAATCAAAATTAAAGGCAGATTGATTAAAGAAAAATGAAAATTTACCAAATGATTTCCATCCCACATGTGGTTTTTTGACAGGCTTAGGGTTTAATTTTTTTAAGAGATTGTTTAAAACAATAATGTTAAGCTCTTTAGTAGTATTTTGGAGTAAACTATCTAACGATCTGGTCAAACGAACTTGGATAGAATCCAGTTGTTTTATTTCTTTCTTCTCTTGCCCACTTATATTGGAAAGAGAAACAAATAAAAAAATAAATAAAACAATCCTTCGCATGGTATAAACATAAATGGGCACAAATATACTTTATGCATATAGCTTATTCAAATCTGAATAATTTGAACTAAAAAACGTATTTCGTAGATGATGATTGTTATAATTAAAAAACTATTATTTTTTTAGATTAGTATATATTTATTAAAATATTATATCAGAAAATAATATGAACATAGAACTAATCAAAGCTAAAGATGAAGATATTGTTTTTTTGTTAGAATTAAGAAAGCAAACAATGATTGAACATTTAGAAAAAGCAGGAGTGTTTTTATCAGAAGATGGACATGTATCTAGAGTGAAGTTTCATTTTAATAATTCTCATGTAATACACTTAAATGATTCAAGAATAGGTGTGCTTAAGTATATCGAGACTAATAATAGTATAGAAATTCTTCAGTTTCAAATACTACCTAAATATCAAGGAAAAGGAATTGGAAATTATTTACTTAATTATATTATACAATTGTCTAGAGATGCAAATAAAAACGTACGGTTAAAGGTATTAAAAGAAAATCCAGCTAAATTTTTATATGAACGAAATGGTTTTAAAATTTATGATGAAGATCAATACGAGTTTCATATGGAGTTTATAAAATAATTGGAATAAAAAAAGGATCATCAATACTGGATGATCCTTTTTTGTGAATATATTTTTATTTACTCTAGAAAGAGTAACTCAATCCAAGATTCCAGAAAGACTGTAATTCGTTATCAGTATTTTCTAAAGTAGGAGTAACAGTTGGAGGAGGAACAGCTAAAGCAGCTTGTCCTAAAGCATAATTAAATGCCTCTTGTTTGTTTCCTCTAAGACCAAAATCAAATCCTACTCCGATCGATTTCCATAAGGTATAAGAAAAAGAATTAGTCCAAGTCCAGTTAGAGTAATCACCATCTTCATAACTTAAGAAAGCAGATAGATTTGTTTTAAAGTTGATAGCTCCAATTTTACGAGTATAATCTGCAACTATTTTTGCACCAAGAGAAGACTCATATTCTGCCGCACCTTTACTAAACACAAAGTTATAGTTTAAAGGGTGTACAACTACAATTAAGTTACTAATAGGAGTCCAAGTGATACCGACACCAAGATCTAAGTAACCAGGATCGTTGAAATTATCTAAAATTGTAGTTCTATATTCTCCTAAAGTAGAAACCGCAAGAGTTTCTGTTAATTTATATCCAAATAAAGAAGAAATATTAAATACATCAGTTGACTCTCTAAAGCTATCATCGTCTGTTGGATCATCTCTATCATCTAGTTTTACCCAAGCAAGGTTTAAGTTCGCACTGTTTCTCCAGAAATATTTGTCTTCTAATAAGTTAGCGTACGCATTTACAGTAACACCGATAGTACCAGCGTCATTATTAGGAATTCCTTGTGAGAACCAGTTATTAAATCCAGAAAGACTTCCTCCAATAGTACCAAAAGCTCCGATTTTCCATCCTGGTAACGCATCTATTTGTGCCTGGATAGCATTAGCTCTTCCTTGTATAGCAGCAATAGAATCTTTTTTGGCTGATAATGTTGTTTTCAATTCTTCTTCTGTTTGCGCAAGACCAATCTGGATTCCTGCTAATAGAAAGATAAATGTGAATACGATTTTTTTCATGATTAATAGTTTTAAGTAGATTGTTATATAACAAAAGTATTCTAAATTTATGAATTAACTTTTGTAAAACAAGTTCAAGATTTATGCAAAATTTTGCGTTGGCAAATATAAGTGAAGTAACGTTTTTCGATTTAATTCAATACAATTGGATATAGAATTTTCGACAAAAAGCAATTTTAAACGACAAAAGGGATTATTTTCGTTTAAAAAGGGGTACAGACGAACAAGCTTCCCCGTACATGATACTCTTAGCAACTGGTTGTAGTTTTTGAATAAGTTCTATATAGGCGCTCTCAGGAACTGGTTTATTAGAACAACCCTTAATGATTAGTAATTTGTCTTGATATTCTGAAACATCAAGTTTATCAATAATATGTGTAAAAAGAATAGTCTCTATATTTTCTAACGAACCAACAACAACTTTTTTTGTAAATGGAATTAACCTAGTTGTTAATAAGAGATAAGCCCAACCAGGGATGATAGCATCAGTAGAACAATGTAAGGCAACATATTTATTTTGATATTGACTCCAATCATAATTAGATACGCTTTCTCTAAAATCTTTTTCTTTAAGAATAAAACCTTCAAAAAGCCAATCTTTTATATCAAACAAGATACGATCACCTTCTGGATAATAGTCCTCCAAATCAATGGTGAATAGTTTAGTGTTATTAGCGACTCTATTGATAATTTCTTCTGCCATGGTCCAAGTTATCTGTTTTTAAAGCATGCCTAGTTCTAATTTTGCCTCTTCACTCATTAAATCCTGCGTCCAAGTAGGTTCGAATGTTAGCTCTAGTTCCACATCATTAACAGCATCCAATGATTTTACTTTTTCTTTTACTTCCTCGGGAAGTGATTCTGCAACCGGGCAGTTAGGAGAGGTCAATGTCATAAGAATCTTAACATCATAGTCTTCATTTACGAAAACATCATATATTAATCCTAATTCGTATATATCAACAGGAATTTCTGGGTCATAAATTGTTTTAAGTACTCTTACAATTTTTTCTCCAAGCTCTGTGGTATCTATATTTGTCTCACTCATAGTATATCTTTAGTCGACTTAGACAGGCTAAACCTGACAGTAAAAGGCGAATTAATTTAGTTGTGTTTGGTATGCGATAGCATACATTTTTAATTGTTTGATCATGCTCACCAATCCGTTTGCTCTAGTTGGTGATAGATGTTCTTTTAAGCCAATTTCATCAATAAATGCAGTATCGGCTTCTATAATGTCTTTAGGGTGCTGACCAGAAAATACTCTAATAAGAATTGCGATAATACCTTTGGTGATAATGGCATCGCTATCTGCAGTAAATTCGATTTTTTCATCATTCATTTCTGCATGAACCCAAACCTTACTCTGACAGCCTTTTATGATGTTTTCATCAATTTTATATTTTTCTTCAATCAATGGAAGCGATTTACCTAAGTCTATCATATACTCATAGCGCTGCATCCAATCATCAAACATACTAAACTCATCAACAATCTCTTCCTGAAGTTTTTGTATTGACATATACTTACAATTTTTTACAAAAATACAACAAGAATAGTTGCTATTCAATACTTTCAGTTAATGATAAGATAGTATTAACTAATAAGTCAATTTTTAAGACAACATCATCTTTGCTTTTTTCACTGCTGCTACCAGGACATCAATTTCTTCTTTGGTATTATAAAAAGAGAAAGAAGCTCGAATGGTTCCTGGTATTTTGTAAAAATCCATAACAGGTTGCGCACAGTGATGACCAGTACGAACAGCTACTCCTAGTTTATCTACAATGGATCCAATATCATATGGATGGATGTCATCTATATTAAAGGAGATAACAGATGTTTTGTTTTTAGAAGTTCCATAAATTTTTAGCCCTTCTATTTCTAGAAGTTTCTGAGTTCCGTAAGCTAATAATTCATTTTCATATTCGGCAATAGCATCAAAACCAATACTATTCATATAATCTAAAGCAACACCAAAAGCGATACCTCCACAAATATTAGGAGTCCCAGCTTCGAATTTATGAGGAAGACCTGCATACGTAGTTTTCTCAAAAGTAACTTGATCAATCATTTCTCCACCACCTTGGTAAGGAGGTAATTTATTAAGCCATTCTTCTTTTCCGTATAACAATCCAACACCTGTAGGCCCACAAAGTTTATGGGCTGAAGCTACGTAGAAATCTACATCAAGATCCTGAACATCAGGCTTGATATGTGGGCAAGATTGCGCACCATCTATTAATACTGCTGCGCCGACTTTATGTGCTTTTTCTATGATTTCTTCTATAGGATTAATAGTTCCTAAAGCGTTAGAAATATGATTGGTAAATACAAGTTTTGTTTTGTTAGAAAGTAATTGATCGTAAACACCCATTAACAATTCTCCTTCTTGATTCATTGGAATCACTTTTAGAACAGCTCCTGTTCTTTCACAAAGCATTTGCCAAGGAACAATATTGGAGTGATGTTCTAGAGCAGAAACAATAATTTCATCACCTTTGGCAAGTAGATTAGTAAATCCAGTAGCCACAATATTAATACTGTGTGTTGTTCCAGATGTTAGAATGATTTCATGAGAATGTGTAGCGTTAAAATGATTTTGCACTTTTTTACGAGCAATCTCATAGGCATCTGTGGCTTCTTGTGATAGTTTATGTACGCCACGATGAATATTTGCATTGTAATTACTGTAATAGTCTACAATGGCATCAATCACTAATTGAGGAGTTTGCGATGTGGCTGCATTATCAAAATATACTAAGGGTTTTCCGTTTACTTGTCTTTTCAGAATAGGAAAATCTTCACGTATCTTATGTACATCTAGCATATCAATTTCTTTCTGCAAAAATAGGAACTATTTCTAAGTGATATTGTTTATTTTTAAAAGGATTTAACACTTTACACAATGAAGCGATTTAAAAAGATTTTAGGATATGGATTTATAGTAATAGTTGGACTATTAGTCGTTGCTATATTTTGGAATTACCCAAAACTTACAATACTTTCTGGATACTCTGCTAAGAATATGGCTTCTTCTGTTTTTATAGGGAATCGTAGTGTGGAGTTTACAGATATCAATGATAATAATTTTGCTCCTGTTAATTTAGCAGAGGATCAGGTGAATATGACTGAAAAATCGGCAGTGGCTTCGGTTTTTGGGCTTAATGAACGAAAGGCTATTTATAGAGAAGGATTAGGAAGTGTAGTGATTGATGATGATTTTGATGAAAACGCTTCATATTTAATTCCTAATAGAAGAAAGATTAAAACAAATTTACCTTTTCCATATGGAGATTTACCTCAAAAAGACACTGTTTTTAGTGCCGTTGATTATCAAAAGATAGCGAATATGGTTTCATCTGTTTTTGATAAAGAAGGAGAAAGTATACAAAAGACTAGAGCTGTTTTGGTAATACATAAAGATCAAATAATAGCAGAGAAGTATGCAGATGGATTGGATGAGAATTCCGTTTTATTAGGATGGTCTATGACTAAAAGTATTTTAGCTACTAATTATGGAATATTACAAAAACAAGGTAAAATAGATATTAATGATAAAGCTCCAATCAAGGAATGGGAAGATGATGAGCGAAAAGAAATTACAATTAGTAACCTGTTACAAATGAACTGTGGATTGGAGTGGGATGAAGATTATGGATCGATTTCTGACGCAACTACCATGTTGTATCTTGATAAGGATATGACTAAGCCTCAGATTTATAAAGAAGCAATTCATAAGCCGAATGAATATTGGTATTATTCATCAGGTGTTTCTAATTTGTTGTCTGGGATTTTAAGAGGACACTTTGATAGCTACCAAGAGTATCTTGATTTTCCGTACCGTGAATTTATTGATAAGATAGGTATGCATTCTATGCTTATAGAAACTGATATGGCGGGTAATTATGTGGGTTCTTCCTATGCGTGGGCAACAGTTAGAGATTGGGCAAAATTTGGTTTATTGTATCTGCATAAAGGGAACTGGAATGGGGAACAAATTTTTAATTCTGAATGGGTTGATTATGTAACTACTCCAACTGCAACATCCGAAGGTGATTATGGAGGTCATTTTTGGTTGAATGCTGGAGGTTTTTATCCAGACGCTCCAAAAGATATGTATTCTGCCAATGGATTTCAGGGACAACGAGTGTTTATAATTCCTTCTAAAGACCTAGTAATTGTTCGTTTTGGATTGGTTGGAGATGCAGGTATGGATTTTAATAGGTTTATAAAGGAGATTACCGAAGCCGTGAAATAAAAAAACCTCAACAAAAATATGAAGAGGTTTAGTAAATTTTATAATTCTTTATTGTTACAAATCGAAACCAATGTCAACTCCAAGTTTGTTAGCTATTAATTTATTGATTCGCTGTTTTAGCTGAGGTATTTTTACACTTTCTAAAACATTGTTAGCAAACGCATACATAAGTAGCGCTCTTGCTTCTTTCTCTCCAATTCCTCTAGATCTCATATAAAATAGAGCTTGATCATCTAATTGACCAATAGTACAGCCGTGAGAACATTTTACGTCATCCGCAAAAATCTCTAGCTGAGGTTTAGAGTTAATTGTTGCTTTATCACTTAATAAGATATTATTATTAGATTGAAAAGCATTCGTTTTCTGTGCTTCTTTGTTTACAATGATTTTACCATTAAAAACACCAGTAGCTTTTTCATCAAAAATACCTTTATAATCCTGATGACTTTCACAATTAGGCTCTGTATGATGCACTAATGTATTGTGATCTACATGTTGTTTGCCTTCAATAATTGTAACTCCATTAAGTATAGAGTCAATACCTTCTCCGTATTGATAGAAATTTAGATTATTTCTAGTAATATTACCTCCAAAAGCAAATGTATGCACAGAAGCAATACTTTGTGCTTGCTGCTTTATAAATGTGTTATCTATTAAAGAAGCAGATTCATTATCGTTTTGTATTTTATAATAATCAACAATAGCTCTTTTGTCTACAAAGATTTCTGTTACAGAATTTGTAAGTACAGGATTAGGTGTTAAACTTTGGTGGCGTTCAATAATCTGTACATGTGAATTTTCTTCTACAACGATTAGGTTACGAGGTTGTAAGAGTTGAGTTGATTCTTTTCCTGTAGAAAAATGAATTATTTGTATTGGCTTATCTGCAAGCTTATTTTTAGGAATATATATATAAGCTCCTTCTTTAGAAAAAGCAGTGTTCAATGAAGTTAAACCATCTTTTGGTGCGACTTTATTAAAATAGTTGTCGACTATCGGTTTATACTTATCATGATTTAGAGCAGATGACATTAAACATACATCAATCTTATCATGTGTAGTTTCTGATAAGTGAGAAGAATATTTACCATCAATAAATACTATTTTATATGTATCTAAATCATAAAGAAAGTATTTTTTTACATCTTTAAATTCTAGAGCATTTTCTTCTTTAGGAAAAATACTGTAATCGTGTTTTAGTATAGAATTTAATGAAGTATATTTCCAAGCTTCTTCTTTTTTCGTAGGGAAGCCTTTTTCTTCAAATACCTTTATAGCTTGGCTTCTGATATCATGAATAGGCGCATCTACATCTACCGTGTTTTCAAAAGCAAGAAAAGAAGATACTAATTTTTCTTTCAGCTCCATAATTATGCGTTTATCTCTTCTTTAATCCAATCGTACCCTTTTTCTTCTAATTCTAAAGCAAGTTCTTTAGTTCCAGATTTTACAATTTTACCATCATATAAAACGTGTACATAATCTGGTACAATATAATCTAATAGTCTTTGGTAGTGGGTAATGACAATAACAGCATTGTCCTTACTTTTTAATTTATTTACTCCATTAGCTACAATTCGTAATGCATCAATATCTAAACCAGAATCTGTTTCATCCAAAATAGCTAGTTTAGGCTCCATCATTGCCATTTGGAATATCTCATTACGTTTTTTCTCTCCACCAGAGAAACCTTGGTTAAGTGAACGAGATAAAAATTTACGATCAATATCTAATAATTCAGATTTTTCTCGAATTTTCTTCAGCATATCCTTTGCCGGCATTTCCTCTAACCCTTGCGCTTTTCTAGTTTCGTTGATTGCGGTTTTCATAAAATTAGTAACCGTAACTCCTGGAATTTCTACAGGGTATTGAAATGAAAGAAAAACACCTTTATGAGCTCTTTCTTCTGCAGCTAGCTCTTCTATATCTTCACCATCTAAAAGAATATTACCTTCTGTTACTTCATATTCTTCTTTTCCCGCAACTATACTAGCTAATGTACTTTTACCAGCACCGTTAGGACCCATTATTGCGTGTACTTCTCCTGCTTTTACATTTAGGTTAAGACCTTTTAAAATCTCTTTATCTTCAACGCTAGCGTGTAAATCCTTAATTTCTAACATCTTGTAGTTTTGTTTCTTTTAAATATTTTTTTAATGATTATGACCTTCATGTCCAGGTGCATTACGTTGTAATGTTGAATCCGAAGATTTTATTTTAGTAGGCAATTCTGAAGTTGGTTCACTTACACCAACAATTTCTTTTATTTCTACAACTTCTGGCCAGCCATCTTCTGTGTTTTTCTTCACGATTCCTTTAATTACCACAGGAACCATATCATATTCTTCTCTTTGTAAAGGCTTTATTTTTTTGTTTAATTCATTAGCTAAATCGTCAATGATTACACCATAAATAAAATCTTTACCTTTTATAACACCTGCATTATCAATCAATATAAACTCTCCACGTATTAAAGTGGTTTCGGAATCTGATGATTGAGATTTTTCGTTTTTACACGAAAAAATTAATAAGCTTACGATGATAAGGAGAAATGATTTTTTCATTTGTGTGAATTAGTTAGTTATACGCTTTATCCAACGGAACCTTCTAGAGAAATTTCTAAAAGTTTTTGAGCTTCTACCGCAAATTCCATAGGAAGTTTGTTTAATACTTCTTTACTGAAACCGTTAACGATTAGAGCGATTGCTTTTTCTGTATCAATACCTCTTTGATTACAGTAAAATATTTGATCTTCTCCAATCTTGCTTGTAGTTGCTTCGTGTTCTATTTGAGCAGTTTTATTCTTTGCTTCAATATAAGGAAACGTATGAGCTCCGCATTCATTGCCCATTAGTAAAGAATCACATTGAGAAAAATTTCGAGCATTGGTTGCTCTACTATTAATTTGTACCAATCCTCTATAACTATTTTGAGATTTTCCAGCAGAAATTCCTTTCGATATGATGGTACTTTTAGTGTTCTTTCCTAGGTGGATCATCTTGGTTCCGGTATCAGCTTGCTGAAAATTATTAGTTACAGCAATAGAATAAAATTCACCAACAGAATTATCTCCTTTAAGAATACAGGAAGGATATTTCCAGGTTACAGCTGAACCAGTTTCTACTTGAGTCCAAGAGATTTTAGCATTTGTTTCGCAAATCCCTCGTTTAGTAACGAAATTGTAAACACCACCTTTTCCTTCGGCGTTACCGGGATACCAGTTTTGCACAGTAGAATATTTGATCTCTGCATCATCCAATGCGATTAATTCTACAACTGCTGCGTGTAGTTGATTTTCATCTCGTGAAGGAGCAGTACAGCCCTCTAAATAGCTTACATAACTACCTTGGTCCGCTATTACTAAAGTGCGCTCGAATTGACCTGTTCCTGCTTGATTAATCCTAAAATAAGTAGATAGTTCCATTGGACATCTTACACCTTTCGGGATATAACAAAAAGATCCATCGCTAAAAACAGCAGAGTTTAAGGCAGCGTAATAATTATCTTTTTGAGGAACAACAGATCCAATATGTTTTTTTACCAGTTCAGGATGTTCTTGTATTGCTTCAGAAATAGAACAAAATATAATACCTTTTTCTGCAAGAGTATCTTTAAAAGTGGTGGCAACAGAAACAGAATCCATCACAATATCTACTGCGACACCAGCTAATTTTTTTTGTTCATCCAAAGAGATACCTAACCTTTTGAAGGTATCTAGTAATTCTGGATCAACTTCATCAAGACTGTCATATTTTGGCTTTTTATTAGGCGCCGAGTAATAAGAAATATCTTGAAAATTAGGTTTTTCGTAATTTACGTTAGCCCATTCAGGCTCTTCCATTTGTTCCCACACTTTAAATGCCTCAAGTCTCCAGTCAGTCATCCATTGAGGTTCATTTTTTTTCTTTGAAATCGCACGAACAATATCTTCATTAAGACCAACAGGAAATGTTTCAGATTCTATATCAGTATAAAACCCGTACTCATATTCTTTGGTTTCTAATTCTTTTTTTAAGTCGTCTTCAGTATATGCCATCTTGCTAAGTCTTAAGGGGTAGCTTAAGATCTTTTTTTAAATTTTTAAAGGGAAAAACTTTCTCCGCAACCGCAGGTTCTGTTTGCGTTTGGGTTATTAAAAACGAAACCGGTTCCATTAAGACCTCCGGAATATTCTAGTGTAGTACCAATAAGGTATAAAAAGCTTTTTTTATCAACAATTATTTTTACACCATTGTCTTCAAAAACTTTATCTCCTTCTTCTTGAGTTTTATCAAATTTTAAGTCATATGATAAACCGGAACAACCTCCACTTTTAACACCTACACGAATGTAGTCTGAAGAAGCGTCATAACCGTCATCACTCATCAATTCTACGACTTTCTTTTTAGCTGTGTCTGATACCTTAATCATATTTTATAGATAGATTAATTCTAAATTGAATGCAAATATACTACATAAGTAGGTTTTATTTACATAACCTAACATTTATCTAACATATATTGGAATAGGTATAATCTATAATCAAAATATACTTATGAATGTGTTTCGTATTTATTTATAAAATTTAATATTGATTTAAATCAAAAATGAGATTTAATTTCCTAGCAGTTATTGGTGCTTTTTCACAAAACTATAATATTATAATAACATTTTTTTATGACGTGTAATAGCAATTTTAACGTTCCTTGAGTTAAGGAAATCAATAGAGAAGAATTGCTTTTTTGGAATCGTAAATTTTTCAGAAATGAATTCAATTAAGTCAATTTTAATCGACGACGAGGAAGATGCTATCCAATCATTAGAATGGAAGATTTGTCGGTATTGTCCGCATATTGAAATTGTTGAGACAATTTCTAATCCTTTAGAGGCAATAAAAGTCATAGAAAACACAAATTTTGATTGTGTTTTTATAGATATAAAGATGCCAAACCTTAGTGGTTTTGATATTTTAGAAGCACTACACCAAAGAGACTTCTTTGTTGTGATAACATCTGCTTTTGAGAATTATGCGTTAAAAGCCATACAATTTTCGGTTTTTGATTACTTACTGAAGCCTATTGATAAGGATGATCTAGTACGGGTCTATAAAAAACTTTGTCAGCATATTAATATCAATAACCCTTCTCAATCAGCAATAATAAAACTTTGTGTAAATGGAGTAATTCATTTTTTAAAAAAAGATGAGATTATAATGTTAAAGGCAGAAGGAAATTATACCAAGGTATTTTTAATTAATAACCGTAAGTTGTTTTTATCAAAAACCTTAAAAGAGGTTACAGAGGTATTACCAGAAAGTTGCTTTTTTAGGGTGCATAATTCTTATTGTATTAATCTAAGTCATGTACAGGAATACAGAAAGAATCAAGGAGGCATTATAATTATGAGTAATGGTCAACACGCTAGTATTAGTAGAAATCGAAAAAATGAATTTTTAATAAAGATGCACTAAATCTTTTTTGTTTGGATTTTCAAAACTTCAACATATGGTTACAAGGAGTATTATTTGTGATTTCTTTATATCCTTTATTGATATACTTCAGAAGTAAAAACAAAATATTTCTTTTTTATAGTCTTTATGTAATTTGTCTTCTTTTTTATTTTTCATATTATGGATCCATTGTTTTTTACGAATTATTTTTTTCTTATCGAAAGCCAATTATATTCTATGGAGTTCAGTTTTTGGCATATTCTTTTTATATCTCGTTCATGCGAGAATTGTTAGAAACTAAAAAATATGTTCGTAAATGGGATTACATTTTAAACGTTACAAGATGGGTTTTTATAGGTTGTATTTTTTTGATAGGAATATTAGACGTTTTAGTATCATCAAAAGAACTTTTTGTATTTGTTGCTCTTGTTCTGGTTTTAATGACGGTTTTTGCTTTTGTAAGTTATTTTAAGGTATATAAAATTGAAGCTTCTCAAGTCAAATTACTTATTGCAGGGTCATGTATTTATGTGATTATGGCCAACATAAGCCTTTACTTTTCTTATACTAGATATAATAAATCATTTGATTCTATAATTTTTATGGAAATAGGAGCAATTCTAGAAGTTTTGATTTTTGCTTTGGCGATTGGTAATAAAATTAAGAAAATCTCCGATGATAAAAAAGAAACTCAATTGAGGTTAATGAGGAGTTCATTAGAAGCTTCTGAACTTAAAATAATAGCGCTTAAAGCACAGATGAACCCTCATTTTATCTTCAATGTTCTTAATTCAATAAACAATTATATTCTTAAAAATGATATCGAGAAAGCATCAGATTATTTAACTAAATTTTCAAAGCTAATTAGAAGAGTATTAAAAAATTCTACGGAAAGAACAATTTCATTATCGCAGGAGATAGAAGTTGTTAAAAGTTATGTCGAATTGGAAAGATTAAGAATTAAAAGTGATTTTTCTTTTTGCTTAGAAAAAACAACAGACCTCTCTAAAATAAAAATTCCTCCGCTTTGTTTACAACCATTTATTGAAAATGCTATTTGGCATGGTTTACAATCTAAAAAATCAGAAAAACTATTACAAATTAAAATTAAACAACCTGACAAGGAAAGTGTGGAAATAGAAATTGTAGATAATGGCATTGGAAGAAAAAATGCGTCAGAATTAAAAAACACTTCGGATAACGGCTCGTTTGGATCAAAGGTCACAAGGGAGAGAATTCTTGCGATACATCCTAAAAATAGATTGTTTATAGAGGATTTTGAAAAAGAAAACGTATTAGAACCAGGAACTAAGGTTACTATTCATTTACATAAATAGCAAGCTATCATTCTTTATGAACCATCTACTAAATATTTTAAACCATCTACTAATATTTAGAATTCTGTAGTACTTAACTTCTATAACTTTGATAGTGTGTCTATTTTGAATACGCAGGTATTTAAGGACAAAATTGATTTTGCGCAAATCAAGAAACCTAAGAACTATATTGTTCACTAACTCTTAAAACAATTTTATGAAAACCGTAAACAAAGTTATCGTTAAAATTATGCAGATTGCATTGGTTTTAATGTTTGTATTTTCTTGTACAAAAGATGAAACAGCAGAGATGTATCAAGAACCAGATGCACTGTTAGAATCAGAATACGGACTAGAAGCAATTTCTGATAAAGAAATTCCTCAAGAAGTCCTAAATCAGCTAGAAGCAACAAAAGACAATTTAGAAAAATACATGAATGATGTATTACAAATTGTTGATTATACCATCATAGGAAAAGTTCCTAATACGAAAAGTTTAAATAAGACTTTTGAAGCAATATCAAAATCCTCTTCGACTGTAGCTTATGGTAATATTATGGATCCCGAAACAGTTGTTATTGGGAATTTAAACAAGTTGCTTCCTAGTAAAACGCAGGAAGGAAGCGATCTTTTAAAAGAATATGCATCCGATCAGATTAAAGTGGGAGATAAAGCAATCGAATTAACCTGGAATTATAAAGGAGAAACTTTGAAGACAACAACATTTTATAATGATGAAGGCATTACTTGGGATAATCTTATGATAGGTCTTATTATGATGAATCCAGAATCTGAACTTAAGAATAATGCTAATGAAAAAGCTGGAGTTAGCTGGAATTCATACAAAAGAAGCTGGTATGGAAATTGGCTTTGGGGTTCTAGAAGGGGAACTATTTATTATGAAATAACAGTGTATCATACTAATGGCACAGTCAGTAATACTGATATTACAGATTATGGACATATGAATATTGGGTCCGCTAAATCAGAAAGCAGAGTGTTAAAAGAAACAGGAAGTTATGGTAGAGGTCAATATGCCTTAGGACTTTGTACACCAATCGCTTCATTAAAATTTAATGAAGATAATTTTGAGGTTTCTGTCAGCGGAGTAGGAAGTAATATTATTTCCAATGGAACTAAGTCTCTTTATCCAAATTAAACAAGGATAGAAGTTAAAATGAAGATATAAAAAGAAAGCTGTGAATAAACACTATTTATTCACAGCTTTTTTAGAATTCAGAAAAACGATTATCATTTACAAAATTATCATCCGTTAATGTTTTTAAAAAGGAGATAATCTGATTTTTTTCTTCTTCAGTCATCGGAATTCCTATAATTGTTCCATCATTATTTTTAAAAACGGGATCTATTGTTTCTGAGTCAACCATACCATCACTATAATGATCTAGTACATCATTTAATGTTTTTAATCTACCATCGTGCATGTAAGGAAAGGTTAATTCGACATTTCTTAACGTAGGCACCTTAAATTTATGTAGATCAGAAGCAAGACCAGTAACACGGTTTCGGCCTATATCATTATATTCTGGATCTACTGGTAATCCGTTATTACGATATGATTGATCTGTCAATAATGTTCCAGAATGGCAAGAAGCACATTTAGAGGAGAATAATTCAAAACCAGCAGCTTCATCATCAGTAAAAACAGATCCTTCGTTTCTCTCGATTTTATCGTATTTAGAGTTTGATGAAATCATCATAATCATAAATTGTGATAACGCTTTGAGTAAATTTTCAGAGTTGATTTTTTGATCTTCAAATGCCTCGGCAAACAGCATTACATATTCGGGTTGTTCTTCGAGTTTTTTAATAATACTTGAAAAAGACTCATTCATTTCTACTTCTGCGGTAATAGGAATAATAGGTTGCAGGTCTAAATGTATGGCAGCACCATCCCAAGTAAATTCTTTCATAAATGCGAGGTTATGTAATGGTTGTGCATTACGTGTTCCAAGTGCACCATTTACTCCATGACTTACGATATGTGTATGATGTGTAAAAGCAAAATCCTGAATATGACAGAATCCACAAGATATAACACCATCAGAAGACAAGCGACCATCATAAAATAATTTTTTGCCTAATTCGAATCCTTTTTCTGTGGGAGGATTAAGTGTTACATTATATGTTGGTTCTGGGAAATTGGAAGGAATTGTAAATTCCAACGCTGGATTTTGATTAATAGGTACATAATCTTCTTTATCAGAACCGCACGCGACTCCAAGAAGAATTAAAACTATGTAACCTATTTTTTTTATCATTTAATTAGAAGTGTTGATAGTAAACATTGTGCTTATATTTTCTGCTAAGATAGGTGCATTTACTGGATCTACTTGAACATCACTTTTTTGCTGAAGAGAATGAGTATTTGTACTGTCAAAAATTTTAGAAACATCTGTATCAATTGATAAGTTAGAAGTAACCTGATCTTCAATGGTAATAGTATTGGATATATCTAATGTAATTTCTTTATAATTATCCAAAACTTCTCCATGACTTCCTATATGTAATAAAAAATCACTTGCAGTTCCTCCTTGAGGAGTAAACGAACCTTCGAACTTAACAAACTTATAACCAGCGGACCAAGACCATAACATTCCTTGTTCTTCTGCTGTTGGAATAAAATTAGCAACTCCGTTTAAAGGATAATTGGATTGATCAACTCCAACACCAAATTTGATTTTGGTATATTCACCAACATCAATATTACTAAGTGAAATTTGCTTGCTCGATGATACCTCTTCATTAATTAAGAAATAACTATCTGCAACTGGATATATAAATTCATCTCCGTTTTCTTTTATTAAAACAATATTACTAATGATATATTTTAGTTCAGAAACGGTATAATTTTCATTACTCTGGTTATCGTAAGATTCTGTATTTAGTACTAAAAGTTCAGTACCAACTTTATTAATGAAATCTATATCTAATGCGCCAAATTTAGGAGTATTGTCAATATCTACTACATTTGGATCATCATCCTTACAAGATATTACTGTTATTAGAGCGAGTATTATTAATGTGAGTTTTTTCATTTTTTGTGTCTTTGTTATTTATATTTTATAATTAAGAGGTCTTTAGATCCTTTATTATTTGGGATGTCAAAATCATTACTTTCTGAGTTCCCAACTACTACTATTTTTTTATCCGAAGTTTGGATACAACTAAAACCAATATCATTCGCACTTCCACCTGTTGTTTCGTTCCATAATATATCACCATTGGCATTAATTATCATATTCCAGAGGTCAGCCTGACCTTTATTGTCTGAAACATCTAGGTCAGTACTTCTAGTGTTTCCTGTGAGTATAAAATTCCCATCATCCATTCTATGAATTCCTCTACCGGTGTCAAATTCTGTTCCACCAATAGATTTTTGCCATATAAGATTACCTGTGGTATCAATTTGTATGACCCATAAGTCCGCAACTCCCTTGGCATTAGTTATGTAGCCATCACTACTTCTGGTATCCCCTACAATAATATATTTTCCATCGCCTGTAGCTTCTATCGTATAGCTAGTATCAATTTGCGAGCCTCCAAAAGATTTTTCCCATACTAGGGTTCCTTCAGAATTAATTTTTATAATCCAAAAATCGTAACTACCATTGTTATTGGTGATATTTACATCTATACTCTCAGATGAACCAATCATAATATAGCCTTCATCTTCTGTTTGTATCACATCGTAACCCCTATCATTGCCAGTTCCTCCAAAATAATGATTCCATTCCTGATTTCCTTCAGCATCCAGTTTGATTCCCCAAAAAGAACTTCCACCGTGCAATGTGGTAACATTTTTGTTAGCCTTCCCACCATCATTAATATCTGCTGCCTCAATAAAGCCAGTAATAAAATAACCATTATCTGCAGTTTGTATGACAGAAAAAGCTTGATCAATACCACCAAAACCAAAACTTTTTTCCCAAGAAATTTCTCCTGTTACATTTGTTTTGATCATCCATAAATCCTGAAGTCCCGCATTGGTACTTACATCCTCATCATTACTTCTACTATACCCAACTATTACAAACCCACCATCTGTGGCTTGTATTAGTTTTGTTGCACTATCCTCATTCGTACCACCATAGGTTTTACTCCATTGTAGATCGCCATCCTGGTTTAATTTAAGCAACCAATAATCACTATCTGTTGCTGTTTTATCAATGATATCGCCATCGAGACTTTGCGTAAATCCAGCAATTGCATACCCTCCATCTAGTGTTTCTACTACAGATACTGCACTGTCTTCATTGCTTCCACCAAAAGTTTTGCTCCATTCTATCTCACCCTGAAATTCACTATCTGGGGTAATTACAGGTTCATTTGTGTTGTTATTATCTTTGCTGCAACTTATCAAATTGATTAGTATAATAAAGACGGCTGGGGTTTTAAAGAAGTTCATTAATTTTTCATTTCGTAATTTGAGGTATACTTTACAAAATTACTGTTGTGAGTAACTAAATAAATTTTCACTGTTTTTTTTAAAAAACATAAATTTCTTTAATAACGAATTCAAAGCCTTATTTATTATTTATATTTTATTATTATAATATCCTTATTTCCTTGATTATTCGGAACGTCTATATCATTGCTTTCAGTACTACCGACTATCAAAATCTTTTTGTCTTGCGTTTCTGTACATCCTACTGCAAATTCTGCTAAAGATCCACCAATGGTAGATTTCCATATGACATCTCCAGTACTATCAATTAGAATATTCCAGATATCACTTTGACCCTGATTTTCATCAACATCTCCGTTATTACTTCTGGAATTACCTGTGATAATAAAACCACCTTCTTGTGTAGCATAAATTCCTCTTGCCGTATCGAACTCTGTTCCTCCTAATGATTTTTCCCAGATTAAATTCCCATTATCATCAATTTGAATCATCCATAGATCGGCGTTTCCTTTAGCGTTAGAAATATCACCATCAGAACTTCTAGAATCCCCTACAATAATATATTTTCCATCACCAGATGTTGCAATTGCGTATCCAACATCAATTTCAGAACCTCCAAAAGATTTTTCCCAGACTTTAGTTCCTTCTGCGTTAATTTTAACGACCCAAAAATCATAGCTGCCATTAGGAGCAGTAATATCAAAATCATCACTTTCAGAAGATCCGATCATTAAAAAACCCCCATCTTCGGTCTGTACTGTGTCATAGCTTCTATCATTATTTGTTCCTCCAAAATAACGTCTCCATTCTTTATTTCCTGAAGCATCTAATTTAATTCCCCAGAACTCTCCAACTCCGTGTTTTTCAAAAAATGTTTTATTATCATTTCCCTCACCATTACTAGCTGTAACATCCAGAAAACCGGTGAGGAAATAACCATTATCAGTAGTTTGTACAACAGAGAATGCACGGTCAATACCAGGAAACCCAAAAGATTTTTCCCATTCTAAATTTCCTGAAGCGTCAATTTTTACAATCCAATAGTCTTGTAGTCCTGCATTTTCACTTACATCACCATCAGTACTTCTACTATAACCAACTAAAGCATAACCCCCATCTACGGTTTTAATAATTCTTTGTCCACGATCATCTCCAGTACCACCATAGGTTTTACTCCAAAGAATAGTTCCTTCTTTAGAAATTTTTAAAACCCAAAAATCACTGTCGGTAGCATCTTTATCAGTTATATCACCATCAATACTTTGTGTATACCCAAAAACAACATAACTCCCATCTTCAGACTCTATAATGGATAAAGCATCGTCTTCTCCACTTCCGCCAAAGGTTTTGATCCATTCTACCGTTCCCTGAAAACCGTCATCAGGATTTATAGGAGGCGTAGAGGTTGTATTGTCATCACTGCTACAACCTACAATATATGTAACAAGAAAAATTAATAAGAATTTATGAAAGAAATTGAATTTACACATTTGTTAATATTAAATTATCTTTTTATTAAACGTTTGGTAATCTGATTGTTATCGTTAAAAACTTTTAAAAGATAAACTCCAGCATTTAAACTTGATACGTCTATTGTTTTTGTAACGTTTCCTTTACTTATCAATTGTCCGGTAATGGATATAATTTCATACGATGCTGTTTGATCTGTATTTAAAAATACTTCTAGGACTTTACCAAATACTGGGTTTGGGTATATTTTTAACGCCAGAATATCTTCATCTTCATTACCAAAAACAGGAATGATATTAGAAGTTACTATCTGCTCATTATTAGATCTTCCACAAGAGCCTTCATAGATCTTTACAGAAGAAAAATCTGAGGTATTACCAGAACCACTATCATTGTCATTTATAAATACCAATCTGTCCATTGTTCCTGTATAGAAACTACCTACTGGAATTACATATGTTATAAAATCATTACCAGAATAGTTATCATAGTTGGTAACACCATAATTTTGAGTACCATGTACTTTGAAATATCTTGTAGAAGTTAAGGTGTTATCATTTTCAAAACCAATGGCATGAATTTCTCCTTGGGATGAGCTTCTGAACTCAAATTCAATTACCGTATTGGGAGTTACAGTATAGTTGTAAGGAATATATTTCCAGGTATTATTCGTTAAAGATAATGTTGTACCAGTATTATTTACAACAAAGTCACCAGCTGAATCCTGATTGGAGAACGGAGTGATCTGAAAATCGCTAAAATCAATACTATCACATGTTGGAGGAGGAGTGTTGCCATCTGTAATATTTACATCATCTATGGCAATATCACTCTGCCATCCTTGAGAACCACTTCCTGTTATAGCACTAAATCGTAATTGAACACTTGCTTCCCCAGAATATGAGGATAAATCTATTGTTGCGGCATTCCAGTTGCTTCCTTGGTCTCCGCTTCGGTTAAAAATAGATGACCAATTTCCTTGGTTGTCAATTCTTGCTTCTACTGTTAAACTATTAATAGCGCTTCCTAACATGTGATATTGAAATGTTAAGCTTGGTGATGTAAGATTAGTAAAATCTAAACAAGGAGAATTTAAAACTGCGTTTTTGTTTGGATAACCCGTTCCATTACCAGAAGCTTCTACATAAATATAGGTGTTACCATCTGATGCTGCGGTTGGACCTGTTCCTGTGGAAGGAGTACCTCCAGAATCTCTAGTCCAATTTAGGTCATCATCAGAAGCATTTTCCCAAAACCCAAAACTAGATTCAAAACTTTCACTAAACGGAAAAGAATTTACGACTGAAGAGCAGTCATCTCCTCCACCATCTCCAGGTTCACTTTTTCTTACTAAGAAAAAACCACCCTCTATATCACTTATAACTATATTTCCACTATTAAAATATGGATAGATATTCCAAGCTCCATTAAAAGAAGCACTATTACTAGATGGATACGTGTCAAAATATCCGATTTCATTAATATTTGTATTACCTATATCTGCAATATCAATAACTCTAAACCCAGCTCTATAATTAGCCAAATAAAACTTATCTCCTTTTACATATCCATTATGATCAATAGCTGGAGTAGGTCCATTATATATCATATGTTGTTGCGGATTATCTAGATCTTCAAAATCAAAAATAATAGTTCTTGTATTAAAACCTACGCCTTGCTCATCTGTCTCATCTCCTAAAAGAAAATATCTCATATCATCAGTGAACCACCCTTGGTGGGTATATCCAATATTTGTATACTGTATGGTAGAAATTGTTGTTGGATTTGATTTGTCAGTAATATCTGCAATTACTACTTCGATCTCATTACTGCCGATAAGAATTTCTCTTCCGTTATAATCTGGATCGGGACCGTTATAGGTAACTACTTGAGCATCGTGAGTATAAGCTCTTTGGCCTCCAGATAAAAAACCACCAGCATTGGTCGGATTTTTAGGATCTTGAATATTCACGAATAATGGTCCTCCGTTATATGGCCCAGAACCTCTTTGTGCTCCTACGATATAAGCAAATCCGGTATCTTCATTAATTACAATATTATGCGCGTTTCCAAATTGAGTATATCGAGTATCTGCAGAAAAAGTTGCTGGTGGATTAGAAACGTTACGCAATCTGGTCAGATCAAAAACCTGCATACCATGACCAGAGGCTTCACTTACGATAAAAGCATGATTATCATAAACCTTAACATCTCTCCATAGACTATTACCTGTTGCGGTAGGGAGTTTTCCCAGATAAACTGGGTTAGTGGGGTTAGAAATATCTATAAATGCTGTACCATTGTTTAAACCAATAATTGCATATTCTTTAGATGTTTGCGTATCTGTCCACCCCCAACTGTCATTTCCAGAGCTAGCATTCATTTGAGAAAGTGTAATAGTAGACATAAGGTCGTAATCTTTACATGGATAAGATCCGGCAAATCCATTGGTACAAGGCGTTTGACTATGGCAAATAGTAAAGCTTACTAGGAAGCATAGAGCTAAGGTTAGTCTTTTCATGAGTTTGTGTAATTTTAGAAGTTAGTTAAACTAGTTAGTTAGACTAGCGAATTACACAAAATTAATCTAAAAAAACCCAAACTCGGTCCTAGCTTTCCACACTATTTATCCGGTTTAACCATCTCGTAATCAGTATTTAATTTAATTGTTGAGTTATTAAACTTTAACCTTTAAACAAAGTTGTTATTTAACAATCAATTTTTTAGTTACATCATTTATTTTAATAAGATATATTCCTGGCGAGTATGCTAGAGATAATGTAATATTTTTAGCATTATCTGGATTATGAAACTCTTCGATTTTCTTACCAATTACATTATAAATTTCTATTTTTTCTAATCCTGTAATGTCTCCTCCATCAATTGTAACACTAGAGTTCGTAGGGTTAGGGTAGATTGCAAAATTCGATTTTTCTTCAAAATCATTTACACTTAGGGTATTAGTTTGTCTAACGAGTAAAAACCCTCTTTCAATATCACTAATTACGATATTACCACTATTAAAATAAGGATACACATTCCAAGCACCATTAAATGCTGCATTATCATTGGAAGGATAGGTGTCAAAATAACCTATTTCATTAATGTTTTTATTTGCTATATCTGAAATATCAACTATTCGTATACCCGATCTGTAATTCGCTAAAAAAAATAGATTTCCTTTTACATAACCGTTATGGTCGATAGAAGGTGTAGGACCGTTATAATCCATATGAAATGTAGGGTTGTCTAAATCTTCGAAGTCAAAGATTACTGTTCTGGTATTAAAACCGACACTTGTTTCATCAAGTTCATCTCCTAAAAGAAAATAACGCTGATCTTCTGTAAACCACCCTTGATGTGTATAACCTACACTAGAATAGCTAATCGTAGAAATAGTAATAGGATTATTTTTGTCAGTTATATCTGCAATTACAATTTCTATTTGATTACTTCCAATTAATATTTCTTTCCCTGTATAATCGGTATCCGGACCGTTATAAGTTACTACTTGTGCATCATGGCTATAAGCATCTCCTCCTGCTGAAATAAAACCTCCAGCTGCTATTGGATTTTTAGGATCCCTAATATCAATAAAATGCGGTCCTCCGCTAAAAGTTGAAGTTCCCACAGCATATGCAAATCCAGAATCTTCATTGATTACAATATTATGTGCATTTCCAAAACCTGTATATCTTGTATCTGAAGTAAATGTCTCTGGAGGATTTGTTATATTTCTTAGTCGAGTAAGATCAAAAACTTGCATTCCATGACTAGAAGCTTCACTTACAATAAAAGCGTGATTTTGATATACTTTTACATCTCTCCAAGAACTATTAGTAGTTGCTGTCGGAAGTTTTCCAAGATATATGGGAGTTGTTGGATCTGAAACATCGATAAAAGCTGTTCCATTATTTAATCCGATAAGTGCATATTCTTTTCCACTGGTAGAGTCTGTCCATCCCCAGCTATCATTTCCCGAAGTTGCATTCATCGTAGATAATGGAATCTGAGACATCAAATCATAATCCTGACAAGGAAAAGAGCCCGCTGTCCCATTTTCACATATTGTTTGAGATTGTAAAATGAATGATAAAAATAAGAAACTAAGTAGGGTTATTTTTTGCATGGGTTGAGTTTTTAAGAGTGTAATTGTGTTATTTTATGGAGTACTTTCTTTTACTAATATAAATCCAGAGTTGATGTCGCTAATTACAATATTTCCACTTTCGAAATATGGATATACATTCCAAGCACCACTAAATCCAGCACTATCGTTTGATGGAAAGGTATCTATATATGCTATTTCGGTCATCGACATAGATGCAATATCTGCAATATCAATTATTCTAATACCCGCTCTATAATTAGCTAAATAAAACTTATTTCCTTTTACATATCCATTATGATCAATAGCTGGAGTTGATCCCAAATAATTCATATGAAATTTTGGATTATCCAAATCTTCAAAATCGAATACAACTGTTCTAGTATTAAAACCTACTCTTTGCTCATCAAGCTCATCGCCTAATAAAAAAAAACCGTTGATTCTCTGTAAACCATCCTTGATGAGTGTATCCAATATTTTCATAATTTATAGTAGAAATAGTTTTAGGATCATTTTTGTCAGTAATGTCAGCAATTACTATTTCTATCTGATTACTACCAATTAGAATTTCGCGACCAGTATAGTCGGTATCGGGGCCATTATAAGTTACAACTTGTGCATCATGGCTGTAAGCATCTCCTCCATCAGAAATAAAACCTCCTGCCGCTACAGGGTTTGTAGGATCTTGAATATTTACAAAATGAGGTCCTCCGCCAAAAGTAGATGTTCCTACCCCATATGCGTAACCGGTGTCTTCATTGATTACAATATTATGTGCGTTGCCAAAACCAGTATATGTTGTATTAGCAGTAAATGTTTGTGGTGGATTAGTTACATTTCTTAAACTAGTCAAATCAAAAACTTGCATTCCATGTCCAGCAGCTTCACTCACTATAAAAGCATGGTTTTGATATACTTTCGCATCACGCCAAGAACTATTTTCTGTTGCTGTAGGTAGTTTTCCTAAATAAATAGGGGATTCAGGAGTAGAAATATCAATAAAAGCAGTACCGTTATTTAGGCACATAATGACATATTCTTTTCCATTGCTAGGATCTGTCCAACCCCAACTATCATTTCCTCCAGTTGCTCCCATTTCCGAAAGTGATATTGAAGAAACGAAATCAATACCACAACTTTGGTAAATTCCTCCATCACTTTCAGTTGAGCAAGCGGTAATTGGAATATTTGTATTGTCATCATCATTACTACAGCTTACAAAAGATAAAAGGATTGAAATAAAAGCGAGAGTACTAAGATATTTTTTCATGTTTAATCTACTAGAATTAATTATTGATGAAGAATACATATATATAACAAGCTAATTAAGAAATACCCTATATATCTATAGTATTAAAACTACTCAAAAAGATAATTCTGGACTACAATTTTTTTGTTTATGCTTTGGTCAAAAAGGTAACAAAAAATAATGACTGTTGATATAAAGGTGTTAAATAAAGAAACTGTTAATAATTTTAATCATGAAAAATCAAGTTTTTAAAAAGATAGTATTGGTATTCATCGTATTTTCTTTAATTAGTTGTTCAAAGGATGACGACGCGCCTGTTGTGGATGCTGGAGTTACATTAATAGAAAAACAAGGAGAGTGGCTCTGTGAATTACAACAAACGTGCGAAGATATTTATCAATTCAGGTTTGTAGAAGATTCTAAAGTATCCATTAGTATTGAAGATGTTACAGGAATGTCGGTTTTATCTATAGATTTATCATCCGATTTTGGCCAATTCGGAGGACCAAATTTATTGAATGAAGGTAATCTAACATATTACGGTTGTACACTTCAAAATGAAGAAGTTTCTATAGCTAATATTTCTATTTCTGAGACAGGAATCTATAATCTTTCTATTGCTAGAGATTGGGGGTTAAGTGCTGGCTTTGATGGTACATATAATTTAGTTATTACTTCTGACAATCCTTTTACTGAAGAAGGAGTAGTAATACAAAACGTAGAAGCTATAAATTATGAAAGAGAATGCTTGTAATTGGATTTGTAATTATTAAAATCCCGATTTTTCGGGATTTTTTTGTGTAATCAAATGACCTTGTTCCCTACCTTTGCATTTATGATTGAAGATAAAAATACATCTAGGACATCACTTTCTGAATTGGGAGAATTTGGATTGATAGATCATTTGACAAAAAATTTTAAAATTCAACAGGAATCTACTATTGTAGGTATTGGTGATGACGCAGCGGTATTAGATTTTAAGGACAAAAAATGTGTTCTTACTACTGATCTTTTGATTGAGGGTGTACACTTTGATTTATCTTATGTACCTCTTAAGCATTTGGGTTATAAAGCTGTAATGGTAAATCTTTCTGATGTATATGCAATGAATGCAACTGCCACGCAGATAACAGTTTCTATTGCGGTATCAAATAGATTTCCTTTAGAAGCGTTGGAAGAATTATATTCAGGAATTAAAACTGCGGCAAAAATATATAACGTTGATGTAGTTGGTGGTGATACGACTTCTTCAACTACTGGTTTAATGATTAGTATTACTGCAATTGGACAAGCGGACAAAGATGATTTAGTGTATCGTAATGGTGCTGGAGAAAGTGATTTGTTAGTTGTTTCAGGAGATTTAGGAGCTGCTTATTTAGGTCTTCAAATTTTAGAAAGAGAAAAACAAGTATATAAAGCAAATCCTAATTCTCAACCAGATTTGGATCAGTATTCGTATTTAATAGAGCGACAATTAAAACCAGAAGCTCGAAAGGACATTAAAGAACTCCTTAAAGCTTTAGATGTAAAACCAACTAGTATGATAGATATTAGTGATGGTCTATCTTCTGAAGTTATCCACTTATGTACAAAATCAAAAGTTGGTGTTAATCTTTATGAAGAAAAAATACCTTTAGATCCTGCAGTTATTTCTACTTGTGAAGAGTTTAAATTAAATAGTACAACGGTTGCACTTAGTGGAGGGGAAGATTATGAATTACTATTTACGATTAAACAAGAAGATTTTCCAAAGATTAAAGCAAACCCTAATCTTACAGTAATTGGTCATATGACTGATGAAAAAAGCGGAATAGGGTTAGTAACCCGAGCTAATGAAAAGATTCAATTAATGGCACAGGGATGGAATCCTATAAAAGAATAATTTAAGAAGCGGCTTGTAAATTTATTTTGTCTTTAGTTCTTGCTGCTTTTTTAGCATGGACAGAAGCTAACACATCATTAATTTCTTTTAGTTTGGGAGTCATAACTTCTAGTCTTCCTCTACTATTAGTGGTTGCTTGTTCTCCACAATGTGTGCAGGTATATTCTTTTATATGATGGGTAACTTGCTTAGAAGTTACATAATTGTGCCCAAATAAAGCGCAATATATTTTTGATATGGAGAATGACGAATGTGGGGTATATTTCTTCATATTTTAGGGGTTAAAAGTTCATTATCAGTACAATAATAACATTTTTTTAGTTATTAACAATTATTTGTAAGAAAAATTTTTGAAAAAACTTCATTTTTTGACTAAAAACTGTATTTTATAGTGTTTTTGTCTGTTAAAAATGTATTTAATCGGATAATTAAGGGTTGGGTATGGTATTTTTATTACAAGTCTAAATAGTTAATAACTATGGGAAAATAGCTTATTTTTTTGACAGAAAATGATCTAATGATTTTAGCAGATCGACTTTGTTTTCAATATAAGACATATGACCACCATTAAAAGAGGTGAAATCAGTATTACAGAGTTTAGATTCTTTAAGATTTTGTTGATAAGACAACACAGGATCTTTTTTCCCAGCAAAAATGATCTTAGGCTTATTAAATTTCATCAATGTTTCTGTATGATCTTTTCTAATTTTCATACCTTCTAAAGCAGCAATAATTCCTTGTAATGGATTTTTAGAGGCTTCGTTTTTTATTTTTTCAATCTCAGTCCTGTATTTAATTCGATTTTCTTCAGCAAAAAGATTTGCAATTGCCATGCTCGTATATGCGCCAGGGTTTTTCTTTACAATATCAATTGCACGACTACGATTTATTTTTCTTTCTTCACTATCTGGAAATGATGTAGAGTTTAATAATACGAGTCCTAATAATTTTTGAGGAAATAAATCTAAATAGGATAATGAAACATATCCTCCCATAGAATGGCCTATTAATACTAGTTGATCTTTTGTGATGTGTCTGATCACACTATCAACTGCTTCAGCCATATCTTCCATTTTATGGATATAACCTAAACAATTTGTTTTTCCGTGTCCTAATAAATCAATTGTAATACAAGTGTGTGTATTAGAAAAATACGAAATTATCTGATCCCACATGGTTAGATTTTCTAGAAAACCGTGTAAAAAAACTAAAGGAGAGCCTTTTCCTGAAACATGATAATTAATTTCAATCCCTTTATATGCTAATGTCATTTTGAAATTTTATATTTCAACTTTAATAAATATTCGCTAAAGCGATATAAACGTAACCAAATGCGATTTAATAAAGAAACTTTTATAACAGGATTTGCGTTGTTTTCTATGTTTTTTGGAGCAGGAAATTTGATTTTACCACCTAATCTAGGTTTCAAAGGAGGGGATATGTGGTTTTGGGTTACGATTGGTTTTGTCATATCAGCAGTTATACTTCCATTGTTAGGGATTTTTGCTCACGCAAGGTTGCAAGGAACAATGTTAGATTTTGGAAAAAAGGTTTCTCCGACGTTTAGTCTTATTTATTGTTTGATTGTATATGCTATTTCTATTTCATTACCATCGCCACGAACAGCTTCTGTAACTCACGAAATGGCGATTCAACCATTTTTTGGAACAAGTTCTTTACTCACAAGTACTATTTATTTCGCTATTGTATTATTCTTTGTACTTAATCGATCTAAAATTTTAAATATTCTAGGTAAATTCCTTACTCCTATTATTTTTATTGTAATCCTTAGCATAATATTGATTGGGATTTTTTCTACTCATTCCCCAATGAATGTCTCTGTTTTTGAAACTCCAATAGTAGAAGGATTGTTAGAAGGATATCAAACATTTGATGCAATTGGTGCAGTAGTTGTTGGAGGAGTAATAATTATTTCTCTACAATTAAACGGAAGAAAAAGTTTTGAAGAAAATCGATTATTAATACGCAATTCTGGATTAATTGCTGGAATAGGTCTTTTTATTGTTTATGCAGGACTAATATATAGTGGAGCATTATTTAATAATGATTTTGAACAGGGAATCAGTAGAACAGAACTATTATCTGGTTTAAGTGTAAAAACTTTAGGAAATATAGGAAGTACTTTTTTAAGCGTTTTAGTTTCTCTTGCTTGCTTTACCACAGCCGTTGGAATTGTTACAGGAACTGCCGATTTTATAAAAGGAGTATTCAGAAAGTCTCAATTGGCATATATCATAACTGCAATAGTGGGATGTATACTTGGTGTAGTTATGGGACAATTGGACGTACATGATATTATTATCGTTGCGATACCTGCTTTAATGTTTATTTATCCAATAACAATTGTATTGATTCTATTAAATGTTTTACCAGATAGATTGACTTCTGTACTGGTATTTAGGGCTGTAGTTTTTATAACTATGTTATTTAGTTTACCAGACTTTTTAGCTTCGATAGGGTTCAAAGAACAAGTTCAGAATATTTTAGAAATTATTCCTTTAGGTAACTACAGTTTGGCTTGGTTATTACCTGCTATATTTAGTCTTGTAATTAGTAATATTTTTATCACCTTAACTTCTAAAAAATAAATTAATCTTATTTTTAAAAAGTAAATAACATATGGTATTTCCTTTTTTATTAAATTCGCGTTCTTTAACATTTAATTAAGAATGTTAATGTGGGGAATTTTAATATAGGGAAAACATATACCGATGAAAAAACTATTATTTGTTGCAGTTATTATTTTGCTAGTATCTTCTTGTTCTAAAGATGATTATATTCCTATTGAATCTGATCTTGATGCAGAGTTATTAGGTGTTCTAGATGAAGTTTCTAATGGAGTAGGAACCTCTTTTTTCATACTACCAGAAAGCAATGATTATATTAGTATTCCACAAGATCCTTTAAATCCAATTACTGAAGAAAAAGTTGTTTTAGGAAAATTATTACTACACGAAACGGCTACTGGAGGAAACCCAAAGATTACAGAGATGAAAGCAACATACTCTTGTGCTTCTTGTCATCAAGCGGCAGCCGGTTTTGCTGCTGGTGTACGACAAGGTATTGGAGAATGCGGAATAGGTTTTGGAATAAGAGGAGAAGAAAGAGTTGCAGATACAACTGTTCCTAGAGATTCTATAGATGTGCAACCAATCAAATCTCCAACATTATTAAATGTAGCTTATCAAGATGTTATGCTTTGGAATGGGCAATTCGGAGGAACAGGAACAAACGCGGGAACAGAGGCTAGCTGGACAGAGATCCAAGAAAACTTTTTAGGATTTCAAGGTGTAGAAGTTCAGGCAATAAAAGGACAAAAGGTTCATAGATTACAAATAGATGATGAGTTTGTGAATACTTTTGGATATAAAGAACTTTTTGATGCTGCATTTCCTGATGTTGCCGAGAATGAAAGATACACAAAACGTAATGGAGCTTTGGCTATTGCGGCTTATGAAAGAACTTTATTAGCAAACAGATCACCTTGGCAGAATTGGTTAAAGGGAAATAATGAGTCACTTAGTGACTCTGAGAAAAAAGGAGCGATTGCTTTTTTTGGAAAAGGAAGATGTTATGAATGTCATACAGGACCTGCATTAAACGATAAAAGTTTTTATTCTTTTGGGATGGGTGATTTTGATAACGTAAATGGCGCATTGCTTTTATATGATGTAAATATTGATAATGTAAAAAGAGGAAGAGGTAACTTTACAAATAATCCAGCGGATGACTTTAAGTTTAAAACACCGACACTTTATAATTTATTAGACAGTCCTTTTTATGGTCATGGAGGAACGTTTACTTCAATAAAAGATGTAATATCATATAAAAATGAAGGAGTGCCACAAAGCACAGAAGTACCATTAGAAAATTTAGCTCCTCAATTTGGAAGTATTCAGTTAACATCAGAAGAAATAGATGATATGACTTCATTTATTGCCAATAGTTTAAGAGATCCAGAACTAACTAGGTATGTTCCTGAATCTATCAATTCTGGAAATTGTTTTCCGAATAATGATAATGTATCTAGAACTGATTTAGGATGTGACTAATTTAAGGTAGCAATCCACCAAGTATTTCCATAAGGATCTTTAAAGCCAGCTCCACGAGCTCCGTAATCTTCTTCCATAGGTTGCATAAGGGATTTGGCGCCTGCATCTATTGCATTATAATATGTTTGATCAGTGTCTTTTACGTAGACATACATAGATGTGTTTTGTGCAGGATAGGTTGTAGAGGCTTCTGTTATCATTAGAGTTGTATCACCAATCATTACTTCAGAATGTTCAATTTTGTAGGCTGGATCTACCTTACGAATCATTTCTTGTGCATTAAAAATTTTTCGAATAAAATCGATAAATTCTTCTGCATTTTCAACAACCATATAAGGCATCGCCTGTTGATGACCGGCTGTAATTTTCATTCGTTGCATTTGTATTCTTTAAGGTTTTGATATCCAACGATGAAATCATTATAATTATTTTCTAAAATTTCAAAAATCGATCATAAAAAAACCTGATAATTATAAAAAACTATCAGGTTTGCGGATTAGTAACAATATATAAGATCCAATCTATGATTGATTCATTAATTCCTCTATTTCTTCTGCTTTTATAGGAATGTTTGCCATTAGATTAAAAGGTTCTCCTTCTTGTTGTACAACAACATCATCTTCTAATCTAATTCCAAAACCTTCTTCAGGAATGTAAATTCCCGGTTCTACTGTAAATACCATATTTGCTTGCATTGGCTCAGTTAAAATTCCATAATCATGTGTATCTAAACCAATATGGTGTGAAGTACCGTGCATAAAGTATTTTTTATATGCTGGCCAATCTGGATCTTCTTTTTGCACATCGACTTTATCAATAAGTCCAAGGCCTAATAATTCTGAAGTCATAATTTTACCAACTTCTATATGATAATCTGCCCAGATTGTACCTGGCACTAACATTTTGGTGGCTTCGTCCTTTACTCTTAAAACAGCGTCATATACAGCCCTCTGTCGATCCGTAAACTTACCTGATACTGGAATCGTGCGGCTTAAATCACTAGAATAGTTAGCGTACTCTGCAGCAATATCCATTAGAATAAGATCTCCAGCTTTACATTGTTGGTTATTTTCTATATAATGTAATACGTTAGCATTATTACCACTAGCGATAATAGGAGTATATGCAAAACCTTTAGATCGATGATTTATAAATTCGTGTAGCAATTCTGCCTCAATATTATATTCCCACACTCCTGGTTTTACGAAACCAAGCAATCTTCTAAATCCTTTTTCGGTGATATTACAAGCGGTTTGCATTAGGTCAATTTCTATAGGGTCTTTTACCGAACGCAATCTTTGTAAAATAGGATTACTTTTTGCTACGGAATGTGCAGGATACTTTGCTTTCCACCATTTAGTGAAACGATCCTCTCTTGTTTCAGTTTCTACATTTGCTCTGTAATGCTCATTCGTATTTACATATACTGTATCGCATTGTGTCATGATTTCAAAAAATATTTTTTCAAGATCCTGTAACCAATACACAGTTTTTATTCCAGAAGTTTCAAATGCTTTTTCCTTGGTTAATTTTTC
Source organism: Aquimarina sp. Aq107 (assembly GCF_943733665.1). NCBI lineage: Bacteria > Pseudomonadati > Bacteroidota > Flavobacteriia > Flavobacteriales > Flavobacteriaceae > Aquimarina > Aquimarina sp. Aq107. Next base: position 4,907,208 of record NZ_OX030782.1, read on the forward strand.
ACCTTCCCAGATAGCGATTAATTCACTCGTTTCCTTTAGGAATAAAATTTCACGATGTTTTTCATTTGGCGCATCCGGAAAAAGCAACAAAATACTTTCTTCTTGATCAACACCACTTAAATAGAAAATATCTCTATGTTGTTCAAAAGGCATGGTGCTATCAGCACTAATAGGATAGATATCATTACTATTAAAAACGGCGATACTTTTTGGTTTCATCTTAGCCGCAAAATTCTTTCTGTTTTTGATAAAAAGGTTTTTATCTATTTGGTGATATTTCATGTCTTCTATCGTATTATTAGATGTGTATTATGGATTTTCAAAAATACTAAAGCCAAAAGGATGTATTGTTAAACAATATCTAAAAATTTTGACACTATTTTAGCATTCTATACTTTCAGCCAACTAAATTTCCATCGTAATGAAAACATATAGCTTAACTTTTTTACTATTACTCAGTAGTATTTCGATTTTTTCTCAACAATTAGTAACCTCAGCTGATGAAATTCAGAAGGGGTTATTGCAAAAAAGACAACTCGAAAAATCTTCATTAGTAAAAAATGTCCCTTTTGAAAATATTGGTCCTTCAGTAATGAGTGGCCGTGTAGTGGATGTAGATGTAAACCCTGAAAACACTACAGAGTTTTATGTGGGTTATGCTTCTGGCGGCTTATGGTACACTACCAATAACGGAACAACTTTCGAACCTGTTCTAGATAATGCAGAAACTATTAATGTCGGTGATATTGCGGTTGACTGGAAAAAAGGAATTATCTGGGTAGGTACAGGAGAAAATAACTCATCAAGGTCATCATATGCTGGAGTGGGAATTCTAAAATCTACTGATAAAGGGAAAACATGGAAAAATGTTGGACTTACAGATTCTCATCATATTGGTAGGATCATACTAAACCCATCTAATTCGGATGAGGTTATTATTGGTGTAACTGGTCATCTTTACTCTAATAACGAAGAAAGAGGAATATATAAAACTACTGATGGTGGCGTAACTTGGAAAAAGACCTTATTTATTAATAACGAAACTGGAATTATTGATGTTGCTTATGCTCCCAATGATTTTAATACTATGTATGCAGCCGCTTGGGATAAGGATCGTAAGGCTTGGAATTTTGAAGGTAATGGATCAGGATCAGGAATTTATAAAAGTATAGATGCAGGTAATACCTGGAACAAGATCTCATTAGAAGGAAGTGGTTTCCCGACAGGGAATGGTGTTGGTAGAATTGGGTTAGCCGTTTTTGATTCTAATACTTTATATGCAGTCCACGATAGTCAGTTTAGAAGAGATGGAAGCAAAAAAACTGAAAAAAGTTCTGGGCTTACTAAAGATGATTTTAAGTCAATGTCTGTTGATACATTTTTGAGTTTAGAAGATAAAAAGTTAAATAGGTACTTAAAAACAAATGGATTTCAGGAGAAATATCGAGCAGAAAATGTGAAGCAAATGGTGCGCAGCGGTTCTGTAAAACCGATCGATTTGGCTAAGTATTTAGAAAACGCAAATGCCGCACTTTTTGATACTCCGGTAATTGGTGCCGAGGTTTATAGAAGTGATGATGGGGGTAAAACTTGGAAGAAAACACACAAAGAATATTTAGATGATATTTTTTATAGTTATGGATATTATTTTGCTCAAATACAGGTTAATCCAATAAATAAGGATCATATTTATATTTCTGGAGTACCAATTTTGAAATCTAAAGATGGAGGAGCAACGTATAAAAGCATAAGTGCAGAGAACGTTCACGCAGATCATCATTCACTTTGGATAAATCCAAAGAATCCAAATCACCTTATTAACGGAAATGATGGTGGTGTAAATATTACTTATGATGATGGAGAGAATTGGGTAAAAGCTAATCAACCAAGTGTGGGACAGTTTTATGCAATTAATGTAGATCATGAGAAACCGTACAATGTATATGGAGGATTACAGGACAATGGAGTTTGGGTAGGTTCTGTAACCGCTCAAGAGAATGTTTCATGGCATCAAAGTGGCCATTATCCTTGGGAAAGTATTATGGGAGGTGATGGAATGCAAGTGCAAATCGATAATAGGAATAGTAATGTTGTGTATACTGGTTTCCAGTTTGGTAATTATTTTAGACTTAACCGTGATACTGATGAACAAACGTATATCCAGCCGAAACATGAATTAGGAGAATCTCCATACAGATTTAATTGGCAAACACCTATTTTATTATCTCCACATAATCAGGATATTTTGTATTTAGGAGGAAATAAGTTAATGAGATCTATGGATCAAGGGGATGAATGGACAGCAATTTCTGAAGATTTAACCAAGGGTGGTAAAAAGGGAAATGTGGCGTATGGTACATTGACTTCTATTTCTGAATCTGTGTTTCAGTTTGGATTAATATATACAGGAAGCGACGATGGCCTAGTATATGTAACTAAAAATGCAGGAGGAAATTGGAATAAAATCTCAGATAGTTTTCCGGCAGATTTATGGGTATCTAGAGTGGTTGCTTCTAAGCATAAAAAAGAACGTGTTTATGTAAGCTTAAATGGATATAGATGGGATGATTTTAATGCATACGTTTATATGAGTGATAATTATGGACAAAGCTGGAAGAATATTGGAAAAGAATTGCCAATATCAGCGGTTAATGTGATAACAGAAGATCCTAAAAATGAGAATGTTTTATACGTAGGTTCTGATAATGGAGCATATGTTTCGTTAGATAGAGGAAACACCTGGCAGGTTTTTTCTAAGGGAATACCAAATGTAGCCGTTCATGATATAGTTATACAACCAGTAGCTAATGATCTTTTATTAGGAACTCACGGAAGAAGTATTTATAAGACTAATATCGAACCATTACAGAATTTAACTTCTGAGGTTTTAACTTCTGAATTATACTTGTATTCAATGAGTTCAATAAAAGCTTCTCGACGATGGGGAAGCTCTTGGAGTAAATGGTTAGAAGCGTATGAACCTTCGACTACGGTTAAGTATTATGCAAAAACTGCAGGAAAAGTCACGGTTAAAATAACAACAGAAAGTGAGAAAATACTTCAGGAATTTTCTTCTAGTTCGGATGCAGGATTGAATTATGTAGAGTATGATCTTACTATTTCTGAAAAAGGAAGAAAAGCACTTTTAAAAGAGTTTCCAGATGAAGATATATCCAAAAAGAAAAATGATAAATATTATCTTCCTGTTGGAAAATATGAGATTGTTATTTCAAATGGAAAACAAATAGAAAAAGTTCCTTTTGAGGTAAAATAAAGTATATACTTGGATTTATTGCGGATAGGATTTATATTCACATGTACAAAAGCAATTAACCTTTTATTGCTTTAGATAAAAGTTTATTAACCAACGTAATGAAAATTAACCTGTATAATGCGGCAATCTTTTTTGCATGCATAGCAATCGTTGCTATAGCATTGTGGAGGTTTTATACATATTGGAAAAAGAATAATAAACCTAAATATTTTAATAGGTTTTTAGGATCAAAATCTTTTGATGAAGTCTCCAAAACTAAAGAATCTGAGGAAGAAGCTGTTCAAAAGGCAATTCAGAACTTTAGAATGTCTGGATTAAATCATATGTTTTCGGAAGAAGAATTAGAACTGATACATTATGATAAACCTTCTCAGATTACGGGAATATTAAGTTATTTTTCTACATCATTATTCGATAAAGATAAATTAGATGATGTATTATGGGATATTGTAGAGAATTGTATTGCTTATCTACAATTAGAAGATTGTATCATATATATATTAGATGATTCGAAAAAAGTACTTATTCAGAAGGCGGCATTTGGTAATAAAAATCAAGGAGAACGTAAAATTTTAAGCCCTATAGAAATTTCTCTAGGTCAGGGAATTGTAGGACAAGTGGCTCAATCTGGAGAGTACGAATGTGTTTATAACGTTACGTATGATGAAAGATATGTAGTAGATGATATTAGTCGTAGTTCAGAGTTAGCAGTTCCCATTACTATTGACGATAAAGTAGTTGGAGTATTAGATTCAGAACACTCGCAAGAAGGTTTTTTTAATGAACATCATATTTTGTTATTTCAATTAATTGCTAAACTTACAGCAAAGAAGCTTGCGCAGATTAATGTTGAAAACACTACAAACATAACTAATGATAATCTATATTTTAAAGAGCTTGATTTTTTAATGAAAGAAGCTAAAATTTATAGAGATGCTAGTTTGGGATTAGAAGGTATTTCTAAAATGTTAAAGATTAGTAGTAATTATTTGTCTCAAATGTTAATTGGATTAAGAGGAACTAATTTTTCTGATTATGTAAATAGTTTTAGAGTCGAAGATGCAAAGTCTAAACTAAGGAATCCAAAATTCGTAAACTATACAACACTTGCTATTGGTTTAGAATCTGGTTTTAATTCTGAATCTAATTTTTATAATATTTTTAAAAAACACGTGGGTGTTTCTCCAAAAGAATATAGACTATCCGAGCAGGAGGTTAAATAATTTAGAAATAAGTACTCAATTTTTTAGGATAAGATATTGTAAAAAAAGTTGTTCTTTTACAGTAAAGGACGATTAATTGTCTGTCCTGCTAAATTGTATTATACTCCTTAAAACTAATGAAGTACATACATAAATTAATAGTGTTTGGTGCTTGCTTTCTACTGTCTTGTTTTCATACTTACGGACAAGGAGAGGTTACTTATAATGTTAAATCGTATAATGTTTTTAATGGATTATCTAATAATTGGGTTTCTGATATATTTCAAGATGAAGATGGTTTTATGTGGTTTGCGACACAATATGGACTTAATAGATTTGATGGACAATCTTATAAAAAATACACCTATACATCAAAAAACTCTAGAAGCTTATCAGGTAATTGGGTAAGATCTATACTTCAGTTAAGTGATGGCAAACTCTATATAGGGACTTTAGGTGGGGGAATAGATATTTTAGATCCACATAGTGGAGCATTCGAAAATCTTGAAAAATTAGAGGGTAAGAAAGATATATTAATGGTCAATAATTTGATCAAACATGGAAAAGATAATCTATGGATATCCTCTACAAGCGGGGCCTATAAATATGTTCCTAAAACTCAAAAATTAACTTCGTTTTATAGTAAAAGATCATCAAATATTTCGGTTCTTAACGAAAGAATGTCATTAATAGCCACTAAAGAAGGCTTGTTTGAGGTAACGGATACTATTACAAAAAAGTTAGAGCTATTTAATGGAAGACTGATTACTAATATTTTTACTTTATCCAACAAGAAGACTATAGTATATATTGCTAATGAGTTATATAGCATAGAAAAAAGAAATGACCAATGGGTAAAAGAGAGACTGAATTTTGATAGCTCATATATTAGTAAGCCAACAGACAAATCATTTATTTTTCAGGATAATCGAGATTGGATTTGGCTAGCCGCAGGAAAAAATATATGGAAATTTTCTCCAGATTTTAAGACACAAATTGTACTTGATGTAGAGGAATTATTAGGATATGATTTTTCGGATAGGTTAAGGCTTCTTTGTATTTTTCAGGATAGGGATGATAATTTTTGGATAGGAACTAATGCGGGTGCTTTTCAACTTATAGAAAATAAACCTTTTAGACATCCTGAGATAGGGGCAATTGGAAACGTTAGAGAGATTGTAGAGTGTCAAGGTAAAATGTGGTTTACATTACCTGATGGACTGTATACTTGGGATAAGGCTAAAGGAACACAATTAGAAAAAGTTGTTGATTATAGAATGACATCTTTGGTATGTGCATCTAATGGTTCAGTTTATGGATTATTTAGGAATGAATCTGTTGGAATATTAAAGATAGATGCAGAAAATGAACGCATAGTTGAGCAAATATTTGAATCTGATAAAATAGTAGGGAATCCCTGGAGGATTGTTGAAGATGCAAATAAACGTTTATGGATTACTCAATGGGATTATTTGATGGTCTATGATACCACTGATGGCAGTTATTTTAGATTTAAAGTCACTAAGAAAAATATAGGAATTATTGATTTATTTTTAGACAAGGATGACAATTTATGGTTAGGGACTATAAGTGGAGGTCTTCTTAAGTTTTCTAATGCTAGCGAAATTGTAGAATCTTCTAATTATAATTTTAAGCGTTTTGTACATAATAAGGATGATTTAAATAGTATTAGTTCTAGTTTGATTCAATCGTTACATCAAACAGAAGATGGAAAGCTATGGATGGGAACTGATGGAGGTTTAAATAGCATGGATATCGAAGAAGAGAAGTTCACCCGATATATGCGAAATGATCGAATGCCAAGTGATAAAATATTAAATATTACTAGTGATAAAAAAGGAGTATTATGGTTAAGTACAATAAGTAACGGTATAACTTCATTCGATCCTGAGAAAAATAAATTTAATACATATACTGTCAAAGATGGTCTATATGATAACTCTATGTTGTTGAGTTCTATTTACCGAGAAGAAGATGGATATATCTGGATGGGAAGTGAAAGAGGTGTAAATTATTTTAATCCAGAACAAGTAGAGGTTACCTCAGATTATAAACCAAATTTGGTTTGGTCATCTTATGCAAAACACCAAAAGGATACAGTTATTACAGGACATTTTCCGAATAAATTAAATGATGTTATTAAGGTTGGTCCTGATGATCAGAACGTTAGTTTTCAATTTTTAGCTTTAACTTTTAAAGAACCACAAAATGTTAGATATCAATTTTGGCTGCAAGGGTTTCATAACGATTGGTTGCCATTACAAGAGAAAGGATTGATTACACTATCATATTTACCCAAAGGAAAATACAAATTACACGTTAGAGCATCTAGTTCAGAGAATAAATGGGAAGTAGTACATGAACCAATATCGATTTTAGTATTGCCTCCTTGGTATAAAACTAATTTAGCTTATATATTATATGGTTTATCTTTATTACTGTTGATTTTTTCTTTTTATAAAATCCAGTTAAGAAGAAAAATAGCTGAAACAGAGAAAGAGCATGTTTCTAGTTTGGCTGAGGTTAAAACACGATGGTTTAATCAGATAGCCCATGAGTTTAGAACACCTCTTACGGTTATTTTAGGAGCTGTAGACCAGATAAGAACTAGATCTGCAAAAGATGGTTTGGGTAAAGAAAATAAGCATTTACATCAAATTCAAAATCAGGCAAATCATTTATCGAATCAAGTACATCAAATTTTGGAAATTGCACAAATGCAAGAGGATCAATTAGAAATTGATGAACAGGTAGGAGATTTTATTTCTTTTCAGAAATATCTTTTGTATTCATTTAAGTCTCTTGCCGAAGAAAAAGAAATTTCACTTACATTTTCTAGCAATCAAGAAGAATTGTTAATTTATTATGATGACGATAAGTGGAGAAAAATCACTACCAACTTAGTTTCTAATGCTATTAAATATAATAAAATTGGAGGAGAAGTTTCTTTACAAATTAAATGTATTGAAGATGAAGAAAATTCTATCGTCAATGTTATTGTAAAGGATTCTGGGATTGGGATTCCTTCCGACTTTATAAAAATTCTATATGACCCTTTTACTAGATCTCAAACAGAAAATCAAAATGGTGTAGGACTTGGATTAACATTAACCAAGGAGCTAGTAGAGTTAATGAAAGGTACTATTAAAGTAGAAAGTAAAGAAGGGTTCGGAACTGTTTTTATTATTAGTGTGCCTGTAATTAATGTCAATGAAGCCCAGAATTCAGAAGAGATAATTATTTCCGAAGAATCATCTTTACCCATTGTTTTAGTAGCAGAAGATCATAAAGAAGTACAAGAATACATAGAGTTTTGTTTAGCATCAAGCTATAAGGTTCTTGTGGCAAATAATGGACAAGAAGCTTGGGATTTATGTCAAAAACATCTTCCTGATCTGGTAATTTCTGATATTATGATGCCTAAATGGGACGGTATTAAATTAGGTACTATGATTAGAGACAATATAGCAACGAACCATATTCCTCTTATTTATCTAACAGCTAAGGCTAATCAAAATAGTCAAATCGAAGGTTTAAAAATTGGTGCAGATGCGTATTTAGCAAAACCGTTCGATAGAGAAGAATTATTGATTAGAGTAAATCACCTGATAGAAACAAGAAAAATACTAAGAGAAAAATATGATCGGGAGGATGTGGGGAATGTCTCAGAAAATCAGGTAATAGATAGCTTTATACAATCCGTCATAGACAGCATTAAAAACCATATGGATAATGATGAATTTAATGTACCATTATTAGCAGAAGAATTACATATGAGTAGAGTTCATTTATTTAGAAAAATTAAAAACCTTACTGGTATGTCTCCGACCAAGTTTATTCGAAAAGTTCGGTTACAACATGCACGTGATTTATTGAAAAACAATGAGTTCACGATTGCAGAGATCGCATATCAAACAGGGTTTAAAGACCCTGCTTATTTCAGTAGAGTTTATGTAGAAGAATTTGGAAAGCCACCTTCAGAATCAAGAAAGTAAACCATAAAACCTCAGTGTTTACAGTAGATAATCCATTCATGTAACTGTAGTACAAACATTCGTAACGACAGTACAACAGAGGATTTAATTCTTGTTTTACCTTGCTTTTGTAATTGAAAGCAATCAATTCCTGTTTGAATAATATAGCCGCTTTTTTTGTGACTTAATTCAAGCAGTTTTGGTAAGGACAAAAAAAAAATCAAAATGGACATTAAGAAAAAATCAGGCAATAGTACTGCCGAAGAAATCACTCGTAAGGTTATAATAATATGTATATCATTTGTTGTAATTGCTGTTATGATATCGATATTAGATCGTAATTCATTTTCGGTAAGTCACCTACATACAAAATTAAATATATGGTGTATTCTAATCACCTCCCTTCTTTTCTTGTTTTTTGAGACTAAAGAAACATCAGAATTGTTATTAAATGATTCTTCTATTATTTCTTTTGACCAGAATAGTGCTTTAAATCTTCAGAAGACTAAAAAGAAAGTATATCCCAAAAAAGAAAACAAACCAGCAGAGAAAAGTATAAATAGATTATCAATCCCTTATCTTGATGAGGTTTTTGATGAGTTTGAGGATGATTATTTGCAAAACGCTCCGATCCAAACAATAGCTATACTAAGTTATTTTGCAACATCACTTTTTGAAAAAAACAATGTAAACGATGTATTATGGGATATTGTAGAAAATTGTATTTCTCATCTTCATCTAGAAGATTGTGTTATTTATATGTTGGACAAAGAAAAAGAGTATTTGATTCAAAAAGCAGCTTTCGGAAACAAAAACAATGGAGAGAAGAAAATTGTTAGTCCGATAAAAATTAAGATGGGAGATGGTATTGTCGGAAATGTGGCAAAATCCCAAAGGTATCAACGCATTAATGATGTAAGTAAAAACAAAGCTTATATTGTTGATGATGAAACTAGAATGTCCGAACTATCAGTACCAATATGTATTGAAGGGAACATTATAGGTGTTTTAGATTCGGAACATTCGGAAAAAAACTTTTTTACGAATGATCATGTATTCCTATTCCATTTAATAGCAAAACTCACAGAAAAAAAATTAAAGCAAATCTGTGGTAATAATACTAGCTGTAATATAACAAATGATAATACATACTATAAGGAACTTGAATTCTTAATGAAAGAAGCAAAATTATATAGAGATCCTAATATAGGTTTAGATAGTGTAGCACATAAATTAAAAATTAGCAGTAACTATTTGTCTCAGTTAGTGAATAAATTAACTGGAAAAAATTTCGCAGATTATATAAATACATTTAGGGTAGAAGATGCCAAATTAAAATTAAGGAATACTAATTTTATAAATTATACCATTGTTGGTATTGCTTTAGAATCTGGATTTAACTCTAAATCTACATTTTATAGTTCGTTTAAAAAAGTGACCGGTATTTCCCCTAGTGTTTATAGAAAAACAGGTTAAAAATGTCCCGATTCTTTGAAATTCAAACTTTCCGGATACTTCACGCTTTAAACTGATCTACATTTATTGTCCAGAGTATGTTATAGTTCATTCTGCTAAAGATGCTATAAACATTTTTTGATAATAAATTTGAATATTATGAAAAAGAATAATTTTTTATATCTGTTCCTAGTAATAGGTTTAATAATAATTAGTTGCAAAAATGATGATTTAATCGTTTTACCCCAAAACCAAAATCCAGGAAACTTCTTAATAGGTGTTAGTCAAGTTACAGCAAATAGTTGGTTATTAAATTGGGATGCTGCAATTGACCCAGATGGTGATACTGTTTCGTATACAATAACACTAAACGGAGCTGAAATAGCCTCCTCTCTTACAGATACGGAGTATTTATTAGAAGAACTTTCTCCTAATACTAATTATAATGGAACTGTTATAGCTTCTGATGGAAACAATGGTACTACTCAAAGCACTTTTTCATTTACCTCAGCTGAAACAACAGGGGATATGGTAGCAATTGCCTGGGAGAAATCCTTTGGAGGTTCTGAAATTGATGTTGCATATTCAATAGCACTTACCACTGATGGAGGATATGTAATAGCAGGAGTAGCCAATTCTGATGATGGTGATGTAGGAGGAAATAATGATGCTGACGGTTTTTTAGGAGGGGATTTTTGGGTAATTAAATTAAATGGTTCAGGAGATTTATTATGGGAAACTAATATTGGAGGCTCTGCTAATGATTATGTTTATAGTATACAACAAACATCAGATGGAGGATATATTGCAACAGGATCTAGTAATTCTCAAACAAGTATTGATGGAAGTCCTTCTTTTTTCGATTTTTGGGTTATAAAATTAGATGCATCTGGAAACGTGATTTGGGAAAATAATTATGGAGGAAGTGGAAATGAGAGTGCGAGATCTATTAACGAAACATCAGATGGAGGATATATCGTTGCTGGTTTCGCTGGTTCATCAGATGGAAATGTAAGTGGTAATAATGGAAAGGTGGATTTTTGGATCATAAAAATAGATAGTTTAGGAGCTTTAGAATGGGAAAAAAACTTTGGAGGTAGTGAGTTTGATAGCGCGAGGTCGATAGAGCAGACTAATGATGGTGGGTATATAGTTGGAGGATATACAGAATCTTTCGATGGTGATGTAAGTAATCATTATGGTGACAGAGATTACTGGATTATAAAACTAGATGCTTCTGGAAACCTTGTCTGGGAAAAATCTCTAGGAGGCACATTAGAGGATTTTGTTAATGATGTTCATCAAACTATGGATAACGGGTATATCGTAGCAGGATTTTCTGAATCTTCTGATTTTGATGTTAGTAATAACAACGGAAAAAAAGATATGTGGATTGTTAAGTTAAATAGCTCAGGAGAAATAGTTTGGGAAACCAGTTTGGGAAGTTCAGAGAGTGATAGCGGTCGATCTATTCGGCAAACTACGGATCAAGGATATGTTGTCGCAGGTTACTCTGGAGCAAGTGATGGAGATGTAAGCACTAATAATGGTGGGTATCGAGACTATTGGATTGTTAAACTAAGTGATTTAGGAGAATTATCTTGGGAAATTAGTGTTGGAGGTCCAGAACCAGATTATGCCAACGCAATTCAGCAAACCAACGATGGTTATATTGTAACAGGACATGTTCAAGGGCCTGGAGGTGATATTAGTGGTTCTGGTAAAGGTAAATGGGATTATTGGGTAGTAAAGTTAGAATAAACGGTTAGACAAAATTATGTAGTGATAGAGTTTTTTTGTCCAATTTGCTTTTCATTACTTGTGGATCCTCATTATCTAACCTAACCGCAGTGATGAGGATCCTTTTTTTTAAATTTAAGATATGAAACGATTTACATTAATTTTAGTATGTACCATTTCTACTTGTTTTTTTGGGTATTCTTGTTTTTGGGATTATGACACTATAGAAATGGAAAGAATGCAGTTTCCTGATGTAATTGAATTAATATCAGGAAAGTTTTTAAGGCATTCACCTGAGTTTTATCAATGGCGAATACAAGATAGAGAACGAAAATTGCAAAACTCCCCAGATAACTTAGGACTATATGATGATCTTGCAGTTGCATATTCAAAAATTGGTGATGATCCTAAAGCAATTCAAATTATTCTAAAAAAGGATAGTATCGCTCCTAATAACTATAAAACATATGCTAACCTCGGAACTTTCTACATCCATAATAATCAATTAGAAAAAGGAATAGAATATATTGACAAAGCAATTGCAATAAATCCAGAAGCTCATTTCGGAAGAGAGATTTATCAACGACATTTAGTTGAATATGTACTAAGTAAAAGGAAAAATGGAAAAGTTGTTCTTCCATTATCATTGGGATTTGATGATACTCGTGGAGGTTTTCCTATAAAGACATTTGATAATTTTTATACTTTTATAAGTGATAAATACTATAGTAAGAAAGCAGATACTATAGAAAAGAAATTATTGCCAAAAGAAGAACTTCAAAAAGCAATCAAGGGTGTCATGGGGATGATGAAGTTTGGTAATTATGACTCACCAATTTTACTAGAAGCCCTAGGAGATTTATTAATGGCAAGTGGTTGGAAAAGTGGAGCAAGACAATTAGCCGCAAGAGCATATTTTAAGGCTTCTTACCACAGCAAAGAAAAAGCTACAAAGGAGTTGTATGATCAGAAGATTGCACTTACACTCTATTACCAATATACAAAAAGAAGAGGTGATCGATTTACAATCGATGAGCTAGAAAAATCATTAAAAGAGGAAATTACAGAAGGAACTGCGTATTATGAAAAAATACGTAAAGACGAGATCAGGTGGATAGAACTTGGCAAAGATCCGGAGATTGAGTTTTCAAAAAAATATTATCAAGAACCATCACTTGGGACACGAATTCAGGAAGCAAATACTTCAATAGATATAGTTGAAAATAATTATCAAAAATATAAACCAGATGAGACGACTCATCTAAAACTATCGTCTAAAGACACTATTTTTTTGAAGGATAATCTAGAAACTGAAACTGATACAAAGCTAGTAAAAGAACAAAAGGTAACAGATAATAATCAAACGAATATACCTACCATAGTTTTCTTCATAATTCCTATTGCTATTATTATTCTTGTCTATATAATTAAAGTTCATGGAACAAAATTTTAGTAAAACTCTTTTGCAAAAGAAATCATATCTAAAATGAGGTATATAGTATTTTTTATTGCGTTAGTTAGTATTTCCGCATCTCATGCGCAACATTGCCCTTGGGATTTGTCGTCAATTGTAATAGTTGATGTTAGTGAATCTAAAACAGGGAAAACAATCAATGGTCTGAAAATTATTGTAACAGATTCTAAAGGAAATCCGTATGAAAATGAATCTTATGGAGAAAACAGAACAAATGAATTGGTGTTTACTCAAAATATAGACAAGATTATACAGAAACGCTCTAGTTTTAATCAATTCCCATTATGTAATGGTTGCTATATACTAATAGTCTCGGGAAAAGGGAAATTGTATGAGAAATTTATAATGATAAAAGATACTACTTTCAAAAAAAGACAACATTTTGAAACCAAAATCGTAAAAATTAAGCCGGAAAATACTCAAAGCCTCTGTAGAGAAAATCCTATTTGGAGTAACAATGATTTTTTAAACAAAATGAAGATTAATGTACTATTAAACAAGAGGGGTCTTCCATAATAGATATGACATCTTTAAAAGTCCTAAATAATATCCGGATTCTTTGAAATTCAATGTTTTCGGACATCTAAGAGCAAGAGTCACAATACTTTTAATGTATTAACTAAAAATTATTTTACATGAAAAAACAAATCAAAAAATTAGCACTATTTTGTATAATAGCACTAGTTGCATCGTGCTCAAAACCTGAATTAGACAATACAGATGAAACCTTAGCTACACCAAAAGTCGAAATTGTAGAAAGTGCAAAAGACTGGGGATTTCCGGGTGATGATGAATGGCAAATTCCACATCTTGTTGGGGTGTACGGTCCTTCTTCTTTAGATGCCTATGAGGTAGGAACGTATTCATATTTTCTGCCAAAAGATGTATTAGCTTCACTTCCTAGTAGCCTAAGAGGTTTTAGAATAAGATTTTGGGCAGAAAATACTTTTGGGTTTCTAATACCAATTCAAACCGATAACGTAGGTGCTAGTACTTCAAGCCTTAGTTTTCCTGTGTATGGAAGTGGTAGCACAACTAGGTGGCGCATAGAATATATGGTATATAATAAAAAAACAGGATCAGTTGTTGATTCAAAATTTAAAGATGTCTTAGTCACTAATTAATAAAATAACCAAGTGGGTTGAATACTCAACCCACTTGGTTTAGATTATGTATTTGTAAAAAAATATCCGAATTCTTTGAAATTCAAACTTCTCGGACATGTAAGGTAAAATTGGAGTTTATTTTTGATCATATGTTATTAAAAACGTGTGATATGAAAAATAGATTTAGAATTGGATACATTTTTAGGCTATTAACAGTTTTGTTGATTGTTTGTAGTTGTGAATTAAAAGAAGAAGATATACATGAAGAGGCTTCTCAGGTTTCTTCAGAAAAAATGCTCCCAATAGGTGGAATTACGCTTCCAAATACTGTAGTAAATGAAGAAACTCCATATGGAGGAAGAGCAGCTCATACTTCAACCGTGTTTGATGATAAAATGTGGGTGATTGCGGGCATCAGAAACCAATTTACGTATAACGATGTTTGGAGTAGCAAAGATGGTAAAAATTGGGAAGAAGTAAATCCTAATGCGTCATTTGCAGAGCGTTATGGTCATGCTATGACTGTAGCGGATAAGAACATGTGGATTGTAGGAGGTACTCAAGGAAATCAGTACTTTAATGATGTTTGGCGCAGTACTAATGGAAAGGATTGGATACAGACTGCAAAAAATGCTCCTTTTTCTGCACGTAGATGGCACACGCTGGCAAGCATAGAAAACAGGATGTTTTTGATTGGTGGGTTAAGTGATAATTTTGATGTAAAAGGAGATGTGTGGATTAGTAGTGATGGAGTACAATGGAACTTGGTAACGAATCTAGCTCCATTTGGCAGGCGATATGGACATGCAACGGTGGTATATGATAATAAAATATGGGTTATCGGAGGATACGACAATAATGGAAATTACCTAAATGATGTTTGGTATTCTATAAATGGATTTCAATGGAATTTAGCTACGACTAGCACTCAGTTTTCTCCTAGAAGAAATCACGCTGTTACCGTAAGTGAAAAAGGAATGTGGTTAACAGCAGGTATAGGTCCTAAAAATGATTATTATGATGATATTTGGTTTAGTCAAGATGGGATTGCTTGGGAGCATGTGAATGTGAAGAAAAAATTTCCTTCTAGAGGATATCATACTTCTTTATATTTTGCTAATAAATTATTAGTTCTTAATGGTTTTAGTCTGGAAAATGGTGCTACATATTTTCAGGATATGTGGGGATATCAATAATACTTGATAAGGTAAAAACAGGCTAGGTTTCGATATGAGATTAATCAGATTTTTAATGATTTTTATGCTAGCAATAGGTTGTGGTGATGATGATTCTTTAATCGATCAGATTTCTCCATCTTTTAGTATTACACCTATACCAATTGATCAGGTTAGTTCATTTATTCCATTTGGCGAGTCGTTAACTCCAACTCAACAAAATCCAGCGATTGAATATTTCTCCAATCAATCGGATATAGAGGTAAGAGCGGTTAGTGATGGTGTTGTAGAAGATATCAGAATGAATATAAATATTGAGGATTTAGAGGTATGGATAAAACCAAGTAATAATTCTAACTGGCTCATTATTTATGACCATGTATTGGATATAAATATTTCTGTTGGTGATCAAGTGGATGCAGGTCAGATTATTGGTGTTATTGGTATTGGAAACAGGACAGAACTTCAAGTAAATGATGATCAAAATATAGCAAGGTGTCCACTACAATTCGGAACAGAAAATTTTGTACAACAACACATTAACTTTTCTGAAGAATGGTGTACTGCAGAAACAGTTATTCCTTAGTAGGTCATCGATAAAATTTAATATGAGTTAAATAATTGCTTTATAGATTGTTAAGGGTGTGGGAATGAATTACAGTAAAAAATATAATTATCTTGATTTTAGAGAGTTTTTACAATATCCCTATTACCAGAAGATAGCGCGATTGAGCAGTGCAAAAAGATTACTTGAGTATCAAGTCGAATTCATTGATATATACTCAAAATATATCCCACTATATCCTTCGGTCAAATGCGAACGCTTAGAATTTTTATATCTCTGTTATAGAACTGTGCAGGCTATGGATGAAAAACTGTTTCAGGATTTTGTCAATTTTAATTGGAGAGGAATAGTATGGGCTTGTTGGACAGGTTGCATAACGCCATATCCAAAATCATATATGATAGAACAGCTAAAAGAAATAGAAGATGATCTGCCTTATAATAAATGGTTAATAGAAACTGCTGTCAACATTTTATCCGGAAAAAGTAAGGATGATGAATTATATAATTACATATCTAAATTAAAATATTTCATAGGATTAATGCCAAGAGTGGAAATACCTTTACGGCCATTACCTAGTGAAAAACAATTACATAATCAGGAAATATTTAGAAATAGATTAAAAACAATTTATCAGACGAAAGGCACAAATGAAGCAATCATTTTTTTTCAAAAAAATAAGTCTTCAATTTATGATGTGAGCTATAAAGAGTGGCTAAGAAATATATCCAAAATAAAGTAAAAAAAGCTCTTTTAAATTCGGTTAACAACTTAATATTTATATAAATAATTTAAAAAAAACGTTATGAACTTGATAAAAAAAATACTCATAGTTTTCATACTATGTCAAGGCTTTTTAAACGCACAACAACAAAATTCGATTTCGGTTATTGGTGAAGCGAATAAAACAAATGAAATCAACACCTATATTGTAAATGTAGAATTTAGGGAAGTTATAGGTTATAAGAATAGAAATAATATTAATATAAAAAGCAAAACAGTAAGCGAATTAGAAAAGGAATTTGCAGCTGCATTAAGCAAAGTGAATATTAATTTCAGTCGTTTCGAAGAGGATATAATGTATCGTATTTCTTCTTATGATTATACAAACTCTTCTTTTTATTTTTACAAGACAACTTCGTTAGATGAAGTAAAAAAAATAATAAGTCAAAAAATAGAAGGTGTCACTAATACTAAAGTAGATATTATTGCTAAGGAAATGACCAATGAACAAATTGGAAAATTAACTAAAGAGGCTGTAGATGATGCGAGAAAAACAGCTGATCAGATAGCTATCAATATAGGAAAGAAAGTAGGAGACGTTATCCAAATTGAAAACCCAAATAACAAATACAAATATTATAATGCGGTGGCCGTAAAGGAGCCAACAAAGTATTATATTAAGGTTGTTTTTTCGCTAGAATAATTATGATTAAAATAGTTCAAATGAATCCAGTTTTATTAATGTGCCTATTATGTTTCCTAGGTTTAAGTTGTAATACTAAATCAAAGAATTTAGAAAAGGTTTCTAGTATTGAAACCAAAGTAGAGGATACACTTGCTATAGGATATACCTATTGGTGGCCACAAAATGGTCCTTTTATTGGTAATTGTGGCGAAAAATACAGCCTGGTTTTTCTAGGAACTATTAATGAAATTTATAAAAAAACCGAAAAAGAACAGTATGGATCTCAAACGGGAATTGTAAGAATAGATGAGGTGCTTCTTTCAAAAGAACTTAAAAACAGCAGCTACCAAGAAGAAACATACGTTTCTTCGGATTGTTTTGCCAATGTAGATGTTAAGAAAGGAGATAAAGTGATCGTTTTTTGTTATGAATATGAAGGTAGTAATAGTATTCCTGGTGGAAAATCAATACTAAAGATTAACGACGGTAATGATCCAATTGTAACATCAATAAAACGATACATTCAATCAGACCAAAATCCACGGTCTATCGAAGATGATGTACACATTTGGGATAAAATAGAACTTGGATCAGAACTGAGACAAATTATTTCTTGTAAAAAAACTATTCTCTAAAATTAAAACCCAATGATAGAAAGTTTTTCTGGATATGAAAAAATTGCCAAGAATTTAAAAGGTTTTGATGCTCATGATTTTAAATCTTTGGATAAGTTAGATTGGGTTGCAACAGAAAAAATACACGGTGCAAATTTTAGTTTTATCTATGAAAATAGAGAGCTTACATTTGCTAAAAGAAAGGAATTACTGACCTGGAAAAGTGATTTTTTTGGTTTTCAACTAGTGGTAAAACAAATCGAAAGTAATATTCTTGAGCTTTTTGAAGAGTTGAGCTTACAGTATAAAGCAACAAGATATATTATTTATGGAGAGCTTTTTGGAGGCATATATCCACATAAAAAGGTTACACCAGATAAAAGAGTACAGGCTATACAAACGGGTGTTTATTATGACCCTTCTATAAACTTCTTCGCCTTCGACATAGCAATAATTTCCGATGCTAAGTACTATCTATCGTATAAAGAAAGTATAAGGTATTTTGATAGATATAATATATCATTTGTCAAACCATTATTCGTTGGTAAATTATCAGAGGCTTTAAATTTTAATATATCAATAAACTCTAAAATACCGCAAGAGTTAAACTTACCCAATATATCTGATAATTTAATCGAGGGAATAATAGTAAAACCATATGATTATACAATAAGTGTAAATAAGAGACCAGTCGTTAAAATTAAGAACAATAAGTTCGAAGAAGAAAATAAATTCCATCAGGCAAAAAAGTGGGCTTTTACTGAAAACACTAATTCTTATACAGAAGAACTATCATTTTTAATAGCTGAAATACGGAATTATTTGACTAAAAATAGATTAGATAGTGCTATTTCTAAAATAGGGGCTGTGGATCACAATAAGAAGCAAAGAATATCTGAATTAGAAAATGAATTTCTAGAAGATACTTTGCTGGATTTTAATTTGGATAATAATGGGATTTTAGAAGGTATGGATACAATAGAAAAGAAGTGGGTCATAGATCGAATAAGAGCTGATATTAGACAACTCATAGAAGACTTTAGGAGAGAATAAGACTAATAAAAACCGAAGTTATGATTGTAGATACTAGTATGTTGTGTTTAATTGAAAAAATGATCTAAATATTAATTAAATGGATGAGTTTGAAAAAAAATACCCATATCAAGGCAAATGGTTTTTAATCATCTTAGGTATTATTCTTTTTGGAGGAGCCGCTGTTTTATTTTTTATTAAAGCTATTGATAATGAAAAAGGGTTAATTATTAATAAACTAATTAAGTTATCTGAAACAGAAGCGGCTATTTTTCATTGGATATTTTTTACCATTAGTCTTTTATTTGTAATTGCTGCATCTACTGGTGCATATCTCAAACTTAAAAAGAAAGAGTTTTTAGTATTAAAAACAAATTCTATTATTATTCCCCCAGTAGGTTTTAAAAGAGTAAGAACTGAAATCAAGTTTTCTAATGTCATATCTATAAATGAGATGGAAGTTAATAGAAATCTATTTTTGACAATTGTTTTTGAAGGTGGTAAACGAACAGTTACTAGCAATTTATTGGAAAAAAAATCCGACTATCAATATATCAAAACCTACATTTCAAACAAAATAAACACAACACAACAAGATGTATAATTCATGGCTACCCGCTGGCTAAGCTACGAAACTATGCATTAAACGATATGCTTAACAAACTTTTCATCCCACATATGAAAGTAATGAGATTAATAACGTTTTTATTAGTACATATAATAAGTATACCTACTCTTCTTGGACAAGGGGATCATAATCTTTATATAGAGAAAAACATTAATATGAATCTTGCTGGGGGAGTGGCTTATGGAATACAAGGTATAGCAATACCACCATATACTTTTAAGTTATCTGCAGGTATAGAATATACTATTGGGAAAGGTTCAATATATGCCTTACCCGGAGTTTCTGCTGGAATTGCTCCAGTTATTTTTTTTCATTTTGAAACTGGTATGGGATATCGATTTATGACCATTGATTATAGTACGAATTTTTATAAGACTAAAGAAGATGAGGTGACGCGAAGATTCAGTAACGGAAATATTAATTTGGGAATTCGATTTAAACTAAACAAAAAACGACAACGTAATTTATTTTTATGGATTAAAGCAGGCAAAAGCATTTCTGAAAAAGGATATGATGATGAGTTTCCTCCAATATGGAATGGATATAATGTAGAAGCAAGGATTGTATATAAAGTTTTTAAATTGTTTAAAAAATGATGAGAGGGAGCAAAATTCTAATTTGTATTACGTTTATGATTTGTCAGCATTTTTGCTTTTCACAAAAAGAAAAAGAATTTGCAAATCGAGAAGAAATAAAAGCAGAATGTCAGCAAATAATGGATGATTTTTCACAAAATAATGTTGTCGACGGTCTTATAAAAACAGGTATGATGTGGGTTTTCATACGAGATGAATATAAATATACACAGCAGAGAGCAATGGACCACTTTAACACATTTGAAGTAGAATATGGGTCTTTAATTGGAAATAAGTTGGTGAAGGAAGATGTAATCGAAGATTTGATGTATATGATAACGTATGTCTTAAAATATGAAAGGAGTGGTGTACTAATAAAGTTTACATTTTATAAAGGGAAAAATGACAATTGGTATCTGAATGACTTTAAGTGGGATAATGATATACTAAGTTTGTTTAAAGAAAGCAGGAAAGAATTCACAGAATATTGAGGAATTTTATAAACTAAGAGTAAGTACTAGACACTATCCATTCTGAATCAAAGTTTTTATATCTCCTAATTCTTCAAATCTAAAACCGTAGCTAGTGGAGTGATAGATATATGTTAGGTATCTTTAATTGAAGACGGTATTAATTATCTAAATACGTCCGAATTTATTGAAATTCAAACTTTTCGGATAGTGAAAAAACCACCCTTATTTAAGTTTGCTTCATTAACATTAAAAACTTTTATAAAATGAAAGCAATGAAAAATTTAATTGGATGTGTGATGATTGTATTACTATCCATATGCAGTATCTCTTGTGAGGGAGAAGATGGTGCGGTAGGACCGCAAGGCGAACAAGGTATTCAGGGTGATCAGGGTCCGCAAGGAGATCAAGGGGATCAGGGTGATCAGGGTGATCAAGGAGATACAGGAACAGCGAATGTTGTGTATTCTGATTGGATTGCCAGAGATTTCGAAGTTAGTGGGCCGCAACCATCCAACACGCAGTTACTAACTACACTTAGTGCTGCTGAGTTAAATCTTAGTGAAGATGTAGTATTAGTTTATGGGCGTCGTGAAGCAAACGCTATTTTGTCTGAGGTATATCAACTTCCTTATGCTCTCACTAGCCAACAGGAGTATTATACTTTTCAGGTAGCAAATTTTACAACTGGTGTAACTATACGAATTGAAGTGTCAGCATTGGATAATGATGGAAATAACAATTTCAATTTTTTTAATGACTTCAGATATGTCATAATTCCTGGTGGAGTAGCTGCTGGAAAATCTGCAACGGATTATGAAAACATGTCTTATGAAGAAATAGTTCAACTTTTTAACATCCAATAATCGTCCTAGAATAATTTAAAAAACTCTGAGTCTTTTATCTCGGGGTTTTTATAAATTTTTATGAGTATTAGGGATTCAGGTTAATGAGAAAAAATATTGTATGAGTGAACAAGTATCGAGGAGTAGAAATTCATTTTTCATTACAGAAGAAAAGAAATATAAATATTTGGGAGGGTATTTGACCATAGATGATTTTAAAATAAGAATACCATCCATAGGTTTAAAAAGAAAGTTCACCACTATAGCGCTATTGAGCATATTTGAAATCAATGAAGTTTATATCAATGATAGTTATTTATTAATTCTTCATTTCGAAGGTGGAAAAAGAAATATTAGTAGCAACCTAATGTCCAAAAAGGATGAATATTTAGAAATTAAAAAATTGATTTTGATTAAATCAAATAACAATGGTATAAGTTGAAATTACCCTGAAAACACAGAAGATTATAGGTGTAGTTTTAAGGAAAATTATAAAAATTAAAACACTATGATAATTTTTGGCAGCAGATCAGTTTATGTAACATCTAAACAATCTACCGGATCTATTTGTCCAAGTTGTGGTACTAAAGGTTCATTAAGGCTAATTGTGTTTAGAAGACATGTTCATGTTTTTTGGATTCCAATATTTCCCATAGGTAAAAAAGGAATGTCTCAGTGTCAGCATTGTAAAAATGTTCTTAATATAAAAGAGATGCCTGAACCTATAAAACAAGAGTGTATTACTTTAAAAAATAAAACTAAAGGGCCGATTTGGCAATTTGCAGGATTGGGAATACTCATAGTTATGATCCTTTGGGCTGCACTAATGACGAATATGAAATGAATAAAAGACTTATTTATTATAAGGAATTTTTATCCACCCAAATACGTCCGGATTCCTTGAATATCAAATATATCGGACATGTAAAGAACAAGTAACATTTATGTTTGTCGTATAATTTTAAAATAATAAAAGCGATGAAAAATTTAGTAAAATGTTTGATAATAGTTACAATATCACTGTTCATATTTTCTTGTTCTGATGGAGAAGATGGTGCTGTTGGTCTTGCTGGTCAAGATGGGATTGATGGAGTTGATGGGGTCGATGGAGATACGGGAACGGCAAATGTTATTTATTCTGATTGGATTCCTAATGGTTTTTCTGTTGGAGGAGGTTTAAATCAAAAAGTTTTTACTCTGGCTAACAGTCAAGAAATTATTGATTTGGATATTGACCTTGACATAAGTGTAGTGTTAGTTTATGCAAGAGGAGAAAGTGTTCTTTTAGCAGTAGGATTGGAAGCTGTACCGCTGCCGTATGAGTATCGATCAGAAGAACAATTATATACATATTCAATTGATAGTGGTCAAATAAGAGTATTAGGTTTGGTTACAGGTGGAAATAGTAATGATTTTGATTTTTTCGAAGATTACCGATATGTTATAATACCTGGTGGTGTAGCCGCAGGAAAATCAGTAGCTGATTATAAAAACATGACTTATGAGGAAATAGTAGACCTTTTTAATATTAAATGATGACTCTTAAGAAATTAAAGATTTACAGCTTTTCCAATAAATCACTAAAACTAAATAACAGATGAAAATAATTAAATATATAGGAATATTATTGTTTGTGGTAATTATAAGTGCTTGCAGTAATGATGATGATTCTAATGGCATAAGTATCGAGTATGAACAAAATTTTATTGAGACTAGTTTTTTGGAGGAAGGAGAAACGAGCCCTGCAACAATAAATATGTTAGAAGAAAATGGAACATTCTCTGCTACAACATTACCGTCATCAGATGGAGTTGACCTCGTAGGAAATTTTATTTTTATTAATTCGGAAACCGGAGTACTTAGTTGGAATAATTCTTTACCTCTTGGTGAAATTAATGTATTTGTTACAGTATTGAATGAATTTGGAACGGGCTCTGTAACGATAACAATTAACAATGTATTTACTGGGCGAAATAAGTTTATGACTGGAGGCTTCAATAATGATACTTCAGATGATCCCTTCTCATCTATTATTGAAGATAATCTCCTTTTTAAATTACGAGATGATGGTGTGGTAACATTACTTTCTGAGTTCGAATCAACTGTAGTTGGTGGCGGAAATTGGAAGGCAGAAGGAGATACTATAAGGGCTTCATATACACATATCGATTATCCAGGAGAAAATCTAGTAATGAAAGGTATTTTATCTACAATATTACCCGATGATCCTGCAATTGATTCTGAAATTGTATTTTCTGGGTTATGGGGGAAAGGACTTGATGAGAATGATAATATCGAAGAGTTAATGGGAGCATTTAGTTTTAAAGATGATTTCTAAAAATTAAAAACTTTTTTATTCTATAATACGTATTTGTGTAAGTCACACCTCACCCCTTTTTAAAAGAGCAGTAGGCTTATAAGTTTTAAAGCTTACTGCTCTATAATAATAACGTTTTAATTGAAGAATAGATGAAGACAATAAAATATATAGGAGCATTATTTTTTATTATTATTATAAATGCTTGTAATAATGATGATGACAACAATGGATTAAGAGTTGTATATGAAGAAAGTTTCATTGAGACCAGTTTTTTAGAAGCTGGAGAAACGTTACCACCAGCAGTGAATTGGTCAGAAGAGAGAGGAACATTCTCGGCTACAACATTGCCGAACACGGCACCTGATGATTTATTTAATAGAAATACTTTATCCATAGATGAAGAAACAGGTGTACTTTCCTGGGATAGATCGATCCCGTTGGGTGAGACAGAGGTTTTTATAACAGCATCCAATTCGATAGAAAGTACAACCGTAACAGTTACTATTAAAAACACCTTTATTGAAGGTTTGTTTTATGGTGGATTTAATAACGACGTAACCGATAATTCAAATGAGTCTTTTGGCTCCGGTAGTTCTATAAACTTTACAAAAGAAGGAACAGCTGGGTTATTAGGTATTAGTGATGGTGATATATTCTCTATGGAGGGGACTTGGATTATAGATGGGTCAATTATGACAGTCAATTTTGATAATAACAATCGTGTCTTGAAAGGGTATTTAAACGGTAGAAGTGGGGAACCAGGAGCTACGTTTAGAGGAGAATGGGGAGAAGGGTTGGATCAAAATAATAATATCGAAAACATCAATGGCGCATTTAGATTTTTATTAGAAGGAGAGTGATGAGAAATTTTCTTTACCTTTTATTACTCAGTAACCTTTCCGCAATTGGTCAAGTAACAATACAAATAGAAACAAGTCGAATTACTGGGGTAGCGCCATTATATGTTTTTTTTGATGCAACGCAGTCAGCAGGTTTAGATGGAACGAATGATTTGACAAATTCCGATTTCTCTTGGAGTTTTGACACTACTAATACAGATGCTGATGGTACTTGGGAGATCTCTAAAGGTATGGTAGCGGGACATGTTTTTGAACAACCAGGAGTATATACTGTGCAATGTACGGTAACAGATCCTCAAGGGAATGTAGATATGCAAACTATTACCATAACAGTTACTCCTTTTACAGGAACGACATATTATGTGTCAGAAGATGGGGATAATTCTAATGATGGAGTTAGTGCAGAAACCGCTTGGGAGACTGCAGAATATGCCTTACAACAATTGAATAGTAATGAACAAATATTATTTAGAAGAGGAGATACTTTTGATACAAATGGGGAAAATATTGAAGAACTACAAAATGGACCTATTATTATTGGCGCATATGGATCAGGGAACTCTCCAGTTTTAACTTCTAATACAGAAGAAGTTTTACAATTAATAAATTCTTCTGATATAAGGATTATGGATCTTCATTTAATACCACAAGGTACTGGTCCATTTGGAGCAGGAGCAATTACAGTTTTAAACAACTCCGAGAATATTGTAGCACTTCGTTTGGAAATAGAACAAACTACAGGAAGAGCAATTTACCAAGATGAATCAAATCTTTTTGGAGTTTTTGATTCTCAATTACATGATTTTGGAGTTATAGGTGTATTCTCTGGTGATAGTAATCGTTTTTCTTTTGTGGGAAATACAATAGATCAATTAATAGGTACCGCGCAACCCGAACATGGCATTAGGATTCAAGGAGGGGAAAAGCAGTTTTTAGCACATAATATATTAACAAACTTGGTAGATACCAAAACGGCTATCACTGTTAGAGGTGATGGACAAAGGCATGTTATGATTTATAGAAATAATATGGATAGAATATTAGGTGTTAATCCTCAAAATGCTCAAACTATTGCCTCAATTTCTGATGTGACTATAGAAGGTAATTATATTGGTCAAAATTCGGATTACGTTGGTCAATCCTTTGGACCAACGATAAATGGAATTAATATAGAAGCGACTAATGTCACTATCAGAAACAATGTTATTGATGGATATCGTAATGCGGTTTTTATAGGTAATGACGGTAATGGTGTACTTTCTGGTGAAGTAGATGTGTTTCATAATACAGTAAATTGGAGACCTGTAACTCCAGAAAGCGGAACATCTGGTCGAATTGTAAGAGTTAGAGATGCTTTTGAGGTAAATATCCAGAATAATGCTATTTCAGTTTCTAATGAAATGGAAGGAGAAATTCTAAATCAAGACGGCCTTAGCACAAATATCTTTACCAGTAGTAATTTAGTTACTGAAAATCCGAATTATATCTCAGGAACTTTGCCTGAATCAGCGGCAGATCAAAACAATATTTTAAATTATACACCCACTGAATTCAGCCCAATGGTCAACCAAGGAAGTAATAGCATACCAGTCTTTTTTGATATAATGAATAATCAAAGACCATCTGGTTCTAATAAAGATATAGGAGCTTTTGAATTTATAAATATTAATCTATCTATAGAAGAAAGCTTACAGGAAAGTTTTTTCATTTACCCAAATCCAGTTACTGATTATATTTATATAAACAGCATCAATGCCATATATGATGTAGCTTTTACGGATATAAATGGCAAACTATTGTTTAAAAAGGAAGGATGTAAATTCCCAATAGATATAAGAAATTTTCCACAAGGTTTATATTTTTTATCTCTGAAAAATGAAAAAATGGTGGTAACCTATAAAATTATAAAACAAACTATTCCAAATTAAACTAACTTAGTGTCAAACTTTTATTATTATGGCACTAACCATGGGAATCCCAGCTTTACTTTTTCCAGCAATATCGTTAACCATGTTGGCTTATAACGCTAGATATTTGGCAATAGCAGCATTAATAAGACAGTTGCATAAGGAATACCTAAATTCACCATCAAAAAACACCGTATTACAAATTAAAAATCTTAGAAAACGATTGTGGTTGATTAGAAATATGCAAGCGATCGCTATTATTAGTTTTCTTACGAGTGTAATTACTATGTTCTTATTATATGTAGAAAATAATAGCTTAGCGAATTTAATATTTGGGATAAGTTTATTTGCTTTGATGATTTCGCTTTTATTATCATTTATAGAAGTACAGATTTCTACAAAAGCATTGTCTATAAGGTTGGACAGAATAGAAGAAAACAATTAGAAATCCTTATATTGTTAGAACCTTTATATTTTAACCAACTTTAAATGCTCCAGAATGAACTTTTTAACAATGTGATGCAAGACTTCAATACGGGTTATTGGGAGTTGCATAGCGATCCGTATAGAGAAAATTGGTCAGAAAGATTTTATGAAATTCTTGGATACTCTAAAGATGAAGTCCAATCAAATTTTGATTATTTTTTAGAGCATCTTATTCACAAAGAAGATATTGATGTCTTCAGAGATAATTTCTTGAACTATCGAATAAATACGGTAAATTTTAAACAGCATATTAAAATATTAAATGCTAAAGGAAATTATCAATTATTTCGTTGTGTTACTAATGATGCATTACCTGTAAATATTAAGGCAGAAGCTAGTTTTGTTTTTTTCTTCGAAATTAAACTTGAACCAGACAAGACTATAAAAAAAGATAATTTCTACTATAAAGAGACTGCTCAAATGACTGCTACAGGCAGTTGGTATGTAGATTTTCATAAAAAAGAAAGTTCTTGGGATTTTGAAACTTATAGGATACTCGAGTATCCGGAAGATTATAAACCATCTCTAAAAGATTCGGCAAGTTATTATTCCGAAGATCATAGACAATTGGCAGCTGATTGTTTTTTTAATTGTGCTATGATGGGAACTCCATTTAATACCGAAATTAAAATGGTTACTGCTAATAATAGGGAGTTTTGGGCCAGAGCAATCGGAAAACCAATATATAACGAGAACAAAGAAATTATTGGTATTCGAGGAGTTTTTCAGGACATTGATGATATTAAAAGAAAAGAAGTTAGTTTACAGAAATCAGTGGACATTATTGCCG
The DNA here is from genome assembly GCF_943733665.1 of Aquimarina sp. Aq107. Taxonomy (NCBI): domain Bacteria; kingdom Pseudomonadati; phylum Bacteroidota; class Flavobacteriia; order Flavobacteriales; family Flavobacteriaceae; genus Aquimarina; species Aquimarina sp. Aq107. The sequence continues at coordinate 4,935,129 of NZ_OX030782.1, forward strand.
CTCAGAATTCTCGACTATTCAATTTTGCGCACATTGTCTCACATAATCTTAGATCACACACAAGTAACTTGTCCTTATTAGTTCAGCTTATAGAAGATATTGATGATCCCAAAGAAAAGGAGGAGTTAATTAAAGAAGTGAAGACAATTTCGACTAACTTAAATACTACGATAGAACATCTTAACGAGATTGTTACTATACAGACTAATAATAAACAAGAAAGAGTACTAATTAAATTTAAAGATGCTTTAAAATTGGTAGTTAATGGTATTAGTCATATGATTAGCAATAGCAACGCTGAGATACAAGCTGATTTTAATGAAGTAGAAGAGATTGCCTATATACCGGCGTATTTAGAAAGTATCTTACTCAATTTAATAACGAATGCAATAAAATATAAACATCCAGATAGAGAACCTATTATTTTTATAAAGACATATGTAGATGATGGAAATAAGTTTTTAAAAGTTTCTGATAATGGTGTAGGTATTGACCTGAAACTCTTTAAAGATAAAGTGTTTGGGATGTATAAAACTTTTCATTACAATAAAGATGCTGTTGGCATCGGATTGTTCTTAACAAAGAATCAGGTAGAATCGATGGATGGCACTATAAGTGTAGAAAGTGAAGTGAATAAAGGAACTACTTTTACAATAGAATTTTAAACACACATAATTCTTATATAATGGGCGATAAAATAGAATTGGCATGCATTATCGATGATGATAGTGTCTATGTAAATTTGGTAAAACGAATAATTGAAGCAAAACAGCTTTGTAAAAATTTATTAGTTTTCGAAAATGGAAAAGAAGCTTTGAGTTATTTTGAAGCTATTCTAACCAATGTAAGGGAAGAAAATATTCCTGAAATAATTTTTTTAGATCTAAACATGCCAGTTATGGATGGTTGGGAGTTTTTAGAACAATTTATCAGTATTAAAAATAATTTTGGGAAGGTCATTACATTATATATTGTTAGCTCCTCTATTAATCCACTCGATATTACTAAGGCAAAGAATATAAAAGGTGTAAAAGATTATTTAATTAAACCTGTAACAATTGAAGACCTAGAATCGATCTTTAGTATAGCCTAAAAACAAAAAGACTTCTTATTAAGAAGTCTTTTTATAATATTTAAATATTATGATTGAGGTATATTTACATCTGAGATACCCTTAATGTATTTACCATTCCTTTTTCGACTACCGGCATAGCCGCAAGATTAATTAACATGTCGTTTTTTTGAACAAAACCTCTTTCTAAGGCTAAATTGTTAACGTCTTGTACTGTTTCATCGGTACTTACATATTTATCATAATAGAATGCTTTTACTCCCCATAAAAGACTAAGTTGAGAAAGAATTCTTCTATTGCTGGTAAAAACTAAAATATGAGCGCCAGGTCTCCACGCAGAGATTTGAAAGGCAGTATATCCACTATTAGTAAGTGTGCAGATTGCTTTAGCTTCTATATCGTTTGCCATATGCGCAGCGTGATAACAAATAGATTTGGTAATAAATCTATTTGTTCTGATATGAGGTGGACTTTGAGGAACCTGAATTAAGTCCGAGTTTTCAACACTATTAATAATTTTGGTCATAGTCTCAATAACCTGCACTGGATATTTACCAACAGAGGTTTCACCTGATAACATAACTGCATCTGCACCATCCATAACGGAATTAGCAACATCATTAACCTCTGCACGTGTCGGTGTTAAACTATCTATCATAGTTTCCATCATCTGAGTGGCAATGATTACTGGAATTCTTGCTGTTTTAGCTTTTAAAACTAGTTTCTTTTGTATAAGAGGAACTTCTTGAGCAGGAATTTCTACTCCAAGATCTCCTCGCGCTACCATTAAACCATCACAGTATGCAACAATTTTATCAATATTTTCTACACCTTCTGGTTTTTCGATTTTAGCAACAATAGGAATTTTATGTTCACTATGTTCTTTAATCAAGTCTTGTAATTGAATAAGATCCTGTGCGTGACGTACGAAAGATAAGGCAACCCAATCAACCTGAAGACTACAAGCAAAAATAGCGTCCTTAATATCTTTTTCTGTAAGAGCCGGTAATGAAATATTTGTATTAGGTAAGTTCACTCCCTTTTTAGATCTTAGAGGTCCTCCTTGAATTACTTTGGCCTTTACGGTATCTTTATTATTAGAGGAAACTACTTCGAAAATTAATTTTCCATCATCTAGTAAAATTCTTTCCCCTGATTTTACATCTTTAGGAAAAGTATCATAGTTCATATAAACACTTTCTGCGGTACCTTCAAAAGGCTTTCCTGTGACAAAATTAATATGATCACCATCATTAACAATGACATCTCCTTTCATAACACCAACCCTTAATTTAGGGCCTTGTAAGTCTGCTAGAATAGCTGCATTGTAGCCATGTTTAGAACCTAAATCACGTATCATTTTAACTCGTTCTTTTACATCTTCATAGTCAGCATGAGAAAAATTAATTCTAAAAACATTTACACCCGCATCTAGCATTTTTTTCAATACATCTTTTGTACTGGTAGCGGGTCCAAGTGTTGCCACTATTTTAGTTTTCTTAGTTTTCGGCATTATTCAAATATTAAGTTGTTCTTTGATTTTAGTTGTGTATAATCTACTACGTAAGCTGTAATAATTTGTGGTATAGTAAGTAGATTAGTAGTTAATGTTTTACTTGAAAACTGAGAAGTTTCAGCTTCTATCTTCAGAAAGTAATCCACATTTTTTAGTTCTGGGATGAGGTGTTTGGTAACATAGCGTTCTTCCATTGCCTCAGCAAACAAACCTTCTGTTGGCGCACTATCAGATTTAACTTTTGTCTTAAATTTATTTCCCAAAAGACTATAAGTATTATATTGAAAATGGTCATGATATTGAAACAGCGGAAAACTCGCCGATTGGGCATCATATTCAAATTTTATATCTTGATCTTTTCTGAAAAGTCTAAGATCGATATATTTATTTAACGCAAAAGCTAATCGATATGAAGCTAGCGAACTATGGATGGCAATTAGATCATAATCATCATCTTCTAGGGTATCTAAAATTAACCTTTGGATTGCCATTAAAATTTATATTTTTCCAGAATTATCGAGAAATATACAAATAAAATCTCCTTAGGAGTTTAATAAAACATAAAGATATTGTACGAAAACGATTGAGTTAGTATCTTTTAGGTAAGCATGGGTAAAAGTGACGTTAAAATGACAATTTTATAATCTATTAACAGCTTTTTAGAATAGAAATAAAAGAAAACTAAATTTTTATGGGAAATTAATTTTGGACTGAAATGCGAAATATGCTCTTTTAGAAGCTTTTTCTTCAGCTTTTTTCTTAGAAGTTGCTCTTGCTTTTGCTACTACTTTTTCATCGATCCAGAGTTTTACCGCAAAATGTTTCATTTCATCTTTTCCGGTATCTTCATAGATTTCATAGTTAAAATTCTTCTTTACCTTTTGACACCATTCTATCAACAAACTTTTATAACTAATAATTTGTCCTTCTAGACTTTCAATGTCTACATAAGGATTGATAACAGATTCGTGTATAAAACGTTCACAATAAACAAATCCTCTATCTAGATAAATTGCCCCAATTAATGCTTCGAATAGATTACCATGAATATTTATACCAAATTGAGATTTTGGGATATTAGTTCTTACTAGTTCTATTAATTTAAGATCTTTTCCTAGTTCGTTTAGGTGTTTTCTACTTACTACTTTAGCTCGCATCTTGGTAAGATACCCTTCATTACCTTCAGGCACTTCTTTAAATAAATGGGCAGCGATAACGCTACTAAGCATGGCATCTCCAAGAAATTCTAGTCGTTCATAATTAACCGCATTTCCTTTTTTATCCTTAAGGTTTAGAGATCGATGCGTAAAAGCTTTTTCGTAAGGGCCAATGTTTTTGGGCTTAAAGCCTACGATATTTTGAATTTTAGAAAAAAAATTCCCGTTCTTATCAGAGCGGGAATTTAATATGTTGCGAATAACACTCATTATTATTCGTCTAGTTTTTTAAATAATACACAAGCATTATGACCTCCGAAGCCAAATGTGTTACTCATTGCATACGTAATCTCACGTTTTTGAGCTTTGTTTAGTGTTAAATTTAACCTGTTGTCTATGTTTTCATCCACAGTAGTGTGATTGATCGTTGGAGGCACGATGCTATGTTGCATTGCAAGTATAGAAGCAATTGATTCTATAGCTCCAGCTGCACCAAGTAAGTGTCCAGTCATAGATTTTGTTGAATTTATATTCATGTTAGGTGCGTGATCACCAAAAACTTTAGTAATAGCTTTCAATTCTGCAACATCTCCTAAAGGAGTGGATGTTCCATGAGTATTTATAGCATCTACTTGTTCTGGGTTTACACCTGCATCTCGTAAACAATTAAGCATTACACGTTCTACTCCAATCCCATCTGGATGCGGGGCAGTCATGTGATAAGCATCACTAGACATTCCACCACCAACAACCTCTGCATAGATTTTTGCGCCACGTGCTTTTGCGTGTTCATATTCTTCAAGGATAAGAGCACCACCACCTTCTCCTAAGACAAAACCATCTCTGGTTGCATCAAAAGGTCTCGAGGCAGTTTCCGGACTCTCATTTCTTGTAGATAATGCATGCATAGCATTAAATCCTCCCATACCAGCAATTGTAACTGCTGCTTCACTTCCTCCTGTTACAATGATATCGCAATGTCCTAAACGAATATAGTTTAGAGCATCGATCATAGAATTGGCTGATGAAGCACAAGCCGAAACCGTGGTATAATTAGGTCCCATAAAACCATTTCTAATAGAAATGTGACCAGGAGCAATATCGGCAATCATTTTTGGGATGAAGAAAGGATTGAAACGCGGTGTTCCATTTCCATTGGCATAACCAATTACTTCTTCCTGAAAAGTTTCTAATCCACCAATACCTGCACCCCAGATAACACCAACTCTAAATTTATCAACCTTCTCAAGATCGATAGCAGCATCTTTTATAGCTTCTTCAGAAGAAACAATAGCGTACTGCGCAAACTTATCAAGTTTACGTGCTTCTTTTCTTTCGAAATAATCTGTGGGATTATAATTTTTGACTTCGCAAGCAAATTTAGTCTTGAAATGTTCGGTATCGAAATATGTAATGGGTGCGCAACCGCTTTTACCATTTACTAATCCATCCCAATATTCTTCAATATTGTTACCGATGGGCGTCAATGCCCCTAGTCCTGTGACTACAACTCGCTTAAGATTCATATTGTGTTGTGAAGTTATTACTTTGCGTCTTCAATATAAGATATTGCTTGACCAACTGTTGCAATGTTTTCAGCTTGATCATCTGGAATCTGAATATCGAATTCTTTTTCGAATTCCATAATCAATTCTACAGTGTCTAACGAATCAGCGCCTAGGTCATTTGTGAAGCTAGCTTCAGTTACAACCTCATTTTCGTCTACTCCTAATTTGTCAACGATTATCGCTTTTACTCTTGATGCAATGTCTGACATAATGTTTAATTTTAATTTTTTAATTAGGTGGCAAAAATAAAAAACTTTATTTTAAAACCCCACAATCCGCTAAAAATGTATTTGTATTTTATCAAATATATGGAAGTATTGGCTTTTTGCTACCTAAAAATGGATAATAATTATTTTTTTTGTGCTCTCTAAAACAACTCTATCTATGAAGCGTATCATAATTTTTGCTTCCGGTTCCGGTACCAATGCCGAGAATATAATTAAATACTTTCAAGAACGGAAAAATGCCGAGGTTACACATGTGTTTTCTAACAACCTGCGTGCCAAAGTTTTAAAACGTGCTCATGACCTTAAGGTAAAGGCCTTACACTTTGATAAAGAATCATTTTATACGTCTAATGATGTATTAAATATATTAAAGGACGCACAGCCTGATGTAATAGTTTTGGCGGGATTCTTATGGATTTTTCCTAAAAAGATTATTGATATTTTTCCTAATAAAGTGATTAATATACATCCAGCATTACTTCCTAAATATGGTGGAAAAGGAATGTATGGTAACCACGTGCATGAGGCAGTAGTAAGAAATAAGGAAAAAGAAACAGGTATAACTATTCATTATGTGAATGAACATTATGATGAAGGTGCCATTATTTTTCAGGCAAAAACTCCTGTAGAGCATCATTACTCAGCTGATGATGTCGCTAGGGCAATTCATGAATTAGAATATAAACACTTTCCTATCGTTATAGAAGAACTTTTGTTTTCTGAAGAAGATAAATAATTATGGCAAAAAAGGAAAAGTTTTATGTTGTCTGGGAAGGACACAAACCTGGAATTTATACCAAATGGGATGATTGTAAAGCTGCGGTAAAAGGATATGCTAATGCAAAATTTAAGTCATTCGAATCTTTTGATTTGGCCAAAAAGGCATACAATGGTAATTATGAAGATTATAAAGGGAAAAGTAAACCTAAATCTTCTCTTACTAAGGAACAATTGGCAAAAATAGGAGAACCTAACTTATATTCTATTGCAGTAGATGCAGCATCAAGCGGAAATCCTGGTAAGATGGAATATAGAGGTGTGGATACGCAAACAGAGAAGCAACTTTTTCATCAAGGCCCTTTTCCTCAGGGAACAAATAATATAGGTGAATTTTTGGCTTTAGTACACGGATTGGCATATCTAAAAAAGAAAGGAAGCGATCGAATTTTATATACAGATTCTAGAATTGCTATGGGTTGGGTGCAAAAGAAAACATGTAAGACAAAATTACCACGTAATTCAAAGAATAAAGAGATGTTTGATTTGGTGGATCGTGCAATTCTGTGGCTCAAAGAAAATAAATACACTACTAAAATTGTAAAATGGGAGACCAAAGCGTGGGGAGAAATTCCAGCTGATTTTGGTAGGAAATAAGATTCTGAATAGTATATAATTACTATTGTTAAAAAAAATGCCCTGATAAAAATTTCAGGGCATTTTTTAATATTTTACTTGTTTTATGAATTATTTTTATCCACCACAAGGTCCAAGATTACTCCATCCTGAAGCAGTTCTTTGGTATAAATCTCCATTATAAGTTACTTGATCTCCAGTAGAGTACGAAGTACTACCATTGTATGGAGCTACACCATCACATGGATCACTACTAACAGGACCACACGCTCCAAGATTAGACCATCCACTAGAAGTTCTTTGGTATAAATCTCCGTTATAAGTTACTTGATCTCCAACAGAATATGAAACACCTCCGCTATACGGAGCTACTCCGGCACAAGGATCACCTCCTGTATCAGGAAATGGATATATGGAACCAATAAAAGCTTTGTCGGTTGCAGATAATTGATTGTTAGAACCTACTCCAACTCCATCTAATGTATGTTCTGCAGGAATTGGGTAATGCATAATTGATAGTGGATCATATGTACTATAATTAGTAATACTAGCCTCATAACGTCTAAAAAGGTTATTATCAACCTGTGCTCTAGACCAATTATTTGGTGGTCCTGCATAGTATGCGTAAACAGTTTCTTTATCCCAATTAATTCCAGCAACAGGATTCTGATGCTCATGAATTAATCCTAGCGCATGTCCAAATTCGTGGATTGTTGTTCTTCTAAATTCTGCATCCGTGGTACTATCATTAAACCACCCAAAATGCATACTATGTGCAAAATCGTTAGAATCAGTTCCTAAATAAGACCATGAACCTGCTTCATTTGCATATTGACCTTCTCTAAAAGCAATTTTGATATTTGCACTACTATTTGAAGAAACCCATTCAAACTTGAGGTTTGCATAATCTTCCCATTGTACAGCATATTGTCTAACCTTAGATTGAACAAAGCTGCTTCCATTTAAAAATTTTATTCTAATAGTTTGACCTGTTTCCCATTGCTTATCTTTAACGCTGGTTGCTTTTGCGCCATAAGGAGAATCCCACTTAGCAATACATACATGTGCACTCTTAGCATAATCGATTTCATTCGTTTCAAAAACATCTTCTGTATCCTTATCACAATTTGAAAGAGAAAATGAGACTAGTGTAGCCAGAGCTAGTCTGGCGAACTTTTTTGTTTTCATAATGTAGTTGAGTTTGTTAAATATTTCATAAAATTAACACAATTTTAGTAAGAAAACAAGTTTTTTTGAAGGAAAATGAAATTTAACCGTAAAATTATTATGGTAAAATCACAAAAACATTAATTAATATCAATACTGATAGAATGGTTAAAATTGAATAGAAATACCCTGAAGCGTAAATAACAGGGTACTTCTATTTATTGTCTATAATAGTGTTAATTGGGCAATAAGTTTTTGCTTTTGTTAGCTACCACATGCTCCAAGATTATTCCATCCGCTTGCAGTTCTTTGGTATAGATTTCCTTGATAGGTCACTTTATCACCAACAGAATAAGAAATACTATTATTATATGGAGCTATTCCATCACAAATATCAGTACTGGGAATACTATCACATGCTCCAAGATTATTCCATCCACTTGCAGTTCTTTGGTATAGATTTCCTTGGTAGGTTACTTTATCACCAACAAAATATGAAACATTATTATTATACGCAGCTACTCCATCACAGTTGCCTCCGCCAGAATTAGTGCCTGGATAAATAGAAGCTATAAAAGATTTATCTGTTGCTGATAATTGAGTATTACTTCCTACGGCTATGCCATCTGTAGTGTGTTCTGCTGGGATAGGATAATGCATAATAGATTTTGGATCGTATACACTATAGTTAGAAATATTAGTATCATAACGTCTGAAAAGATTATTGTCTACTTGATCTCTGCTCCAGTTGTTAGGTGGTCCTGCATAATATGCATATACTGCTTCTTTATCCCAGTTTATTCCTGCTACAGGATTTTGATGTTCGTGAATTAAACCAAGTGCATGTCCAAATTCGTGAATGGTAGTTCTTCGGAACTCCGTATCAGAAGTATTGTTGTTAAACCATCCAAAATGCATACTGTGCGCTTGATTATTAGAATCAGTTCCCAGATATGACCAAGATCCTCCGTCGTTTGCAAATTGACCTTCTCTAAAACCAATTTTAATGTTAGCACTACTATTAGACGCCACCCATTCAAATTTAATATTTGCATGATCTTCCCATTCTACAGCATACTGTCTCACTTTGGATTGAACAAAGTTATTTCCATTTAAAAACTTTACTCGGATAGTTTGACCAGTTTGCCACTGTTTGGCTTTTAGACTAGCAGCTTTAGAATTGTTGTCGCCTGTGTTCCATTTTTCGATACAAACATGAGCTGATTTTGCAGCTGTATTTTGATTCGATTCAAAAACATCTTCGGAATCTTTTTCACAATTAAACAATGAAAATGAAATCAAAGTTGTTAAAACAAGTTTAGTTAATTTGGTTTTTTTCATAATAATATAAAGTTTGTGTATTAGTTATATAGAAAACAGTTATAAATATGAAGACCCTACCGTTTCTAAATAAAATATCTTTCATTAAAGATTTTATTGACAAACGAGTTTTGGTTTTTTTAGGAAGTAATTATGAGGTGTAAAAAGTTCATATTAAGGAACAATACGTTCTTTTAAACATATAAAGATTATTGAAGTAACCAAGTTTGTTACAATCATATAATTACTTAAAAGTAAAGCGTATATTTGCAAAAAAATTATAAGCTATTTTATGAGCAAATTATTGATAGTAGGTTCTGTTGCTTTTGATGCAATCGAGACGCCTTTTGGCAAAACAGATAAAATTTTAGGTGGAGCAGCACCTTATATCGCACTTTCGGCTTCTAACTTTAATATTCCATCAGCAATTGTTTCCGTTGTGGGAGAAGATTTTCCTAAAGACTATTTTAAAACACTAGAAGAAAAGAATATTGATACTTCTGCAATAAAAATTGTAGAAGGTGGAAAAACTTTTTTCTGGAGAGGTAAGTATCATAATGATTTAAACTCTAGAGATACATTAGAAACACAGCTTAATGTACTTGCAGATTTTCAGCCAGTTGTTCCGGATAGTTATAAAGATGCTGAGATTGTAGTATTAGGTAATTTAAATCCTTTAGTTCAGCTTAGTGTTCTTGAACAGTTTGAGGTAAAGCCAAAGTTAGCAATACTAGATACTATGAACTTTTGGATGGAGGATGCGTTTATTAATGATTTGCATAAAGTAATTGCCAAAGTAGATGTTATTACTATCAATGATGAAGAAGCAAGGCAGTTAAGTGGTGAATATTCTTTGGTTAAAGCAGCAAGAGTGATAGAAAAGATGGGGCCTAAATATGTGGTAATTAAAAAGGGAGAACACGGAGCGCTGTTATTTCATAATGGTCAAATTTTCTTTGCTCCTGCATTACCATTAGAAGAAGTTTTTGATCCAACTGGAGCCGGAGATACTTTTGCAGGAGGTTTTGCAGGGTATTTGACAAAAACGGGAGACCTTTCATTTGAGAGTATGAAGAAAGCAATTATTCACGCTTCTAATTTGGCTTCCTTTTGTGTAGAAAAATTTGGAACGGAAAGAATGGAGAATTTAAAACGGGAAGAAGTTCAGAAACGACTTCAACAATTTAAGGAACTTACGCAGTTTGAAATAGAATTGTCTTAATGATAAATAATTAGCCCTGCTCGTTTCGTGTAAGGGCTTTTTTAATTGGCTATTAATATTAGACCTACGATATACAAACACAACAATAGAATTTTTGGAATACAATGAGTGATGCCTTAAAACATGAATGCGGAATAGCATTTATTAGACTACTAAAACCATTAGAGTATTATAAGGAGAAATACGGAAGTGCATTTTATGGAGTAAATAAAATGTATCTGATGATGGAAAAGCAACATAATCGTGGACAAGATGGAGCCGGATTTTCAAGTATTAAATTAGATACACCTCCAGGTGAGAGATATATTAGTAGAGTTCGTTCGAGTGACTCTCAACCAATTCAGCATATATTCTCTCAGATTAATGACAGAATTAATAAAGAACTTGTCGAACATCCAGAGTATGCTGATGATGTTGATTTACAGAAAAAAAACATTCCATATATAGGAGAGGTTCTTTTAGGTCATGTCCGTTATGGAACTTTTGGAAAAAACAGTGTAGAAAGTGTTCATCCGTTTTTGAGACAAAATAATTGGATGCATCGTAATCTTATTGTTGCTGGAAATTTTAATATGACCAATAACAATGTTTTATTTGACAACCTAGTGCGACTAGGTCAGCATCCAAAAGATCACGTTGATACCGTTACCGTGATGGAGAAAATTGGACATTTTTTGGATTCTGAAGTAGCTAAATTATATAAGAAACTGAAGAAAGAAGGTTTTAGTAAAGTTGATGCATCTCCACAAATTGTAGAAAGATTAAACGTTGCCAAAATACTTAAAAAATCTTCAAGAGATTGGGATGGAGGATATGCAATGGCTGGAATGTTAGGACATGGAGATGCTTTTGTGCTTAGAGATCCTGCAGGAATAAGACCTGCTTATTATTATCAGGATGATGAGGTAGTTGTAGTAGCTTCAGAAAGACCAGTGATTCAAACGGTGTTTAATGTTCCTTTTGATAAAGTGATTGAATTGGATCCTGGAAAAGCCATTATTGTTAAAAAGAATGGAAAAACATCAATAAGTAAAATTATTGAACCTTTAGAAAGAAAAGCGTGTTCTTTTGAACGTATTTATTTTTCTAGAGGTAGTGATGCCGAAATTTATGAAGAAAGAAAAAAACTAGGTAAACTTATAATGCCACAGGTGTTAAAAGAAATTAATCACGATACAGTGAATACAGTATTTTCTTTTATTCCTAATACAGCAGAAACTTCCTTTTACGGAATGGTAGAGGCAGCTCAGGACGAGTTAAATAAACAAAAAAATGAAACAATACTTTCTGAAAAAGATTCATTAACCGATGAGCGTTTATCAGAAATACTTTCTGCTAGACTTAGAACAGAAAAATTAGCTATTAAAGATGCTAAACTAAGAACGTTTATTACCGAAGACAGCAGCAGAGATGATTTAGTGGCTCACGTATATGATGTTACATATGGTGTAGTAAAATCTGAAGATAATTTAGTGATCATAGATGATAGTATCGTAAGAGGTACCACACTAAAGAAGAGTATAATTAAGATGCTTGATAGACTGAAGCCAAAAAAGATTATTGTAGTTTCTTCTGCACCGCAGATTCGTTATCCGGATTGTTATGGAATTGATATGGCTAGACTAGAAGGGCTTATTGCCTTTAAAGCTTCATTAGCTTTATTAAAAGAGAATGGTAATTATGATTTAGTAGAACAGGTATATGAAAAGTGTAAAGCTCAGGAGAATCTAGCAGATGAAGATGTTCAGAATTTTGTAAAAGAAATATATGAAGGTTTTACTGATCAAGAAATAAGTGATAAGATCGCTGAATTATTAAGTGATGAAACTGTAAATGCAGAAATAAAAATTATTTATCAAACAGTTGACAATCTACATATTGCGTGCCCTAAGAATTTAGGAGATTGGTACTTTACAGGAGATTATCCTACTATAGGAGGTAATAGAGTAGTGAACAAAGCATTTATAAACTTTTTCGAAGGTAAAGATGAGCGAGCGTACTAAAAAATTAATTTTCTGCGTTGTTAAAATCAGTTAATTTGTGTATTTCAACAAGTATTTTAGCTTTTCATCTAAAACATTTTTACACAATGAAATAACGCTTTATATTAGCAGAGCCATAGCATAAGTAGGTTAAGTTCATGGTAGATTTGGGGCAAAAAAAGGTGGACTTTCCACCTTTTTTTATTTTATAATATTTCGTAAAATATTTATATAAAAAAAAGAGTCGTACATAATACGACTCTTTTTCTTTTTATATAGTTGAAGTATTATTTACCCTTGGCATATCTGCTAGAAACTTCATCCCAATTAATTACGTTAAAGAAAGCGTTAATATAATCAGGTCTGCGATTTTGATAATTTAAGTAATAAGCATGTTCCCAAACATCTAACCCTAAAATTGGAGTACCTCCACAACCAGTACCTGGCATTAATGGATTATCCTGATTTGGAGTTGAGCAAACTTCTACTTTACCGCCTTCTAGAACACAAAGCCAAGCCCATCCAGAACCAAATTGAGTTGCAGCAGCTTTAGAAAAAGCATCCTTAAAAGCTTCAAAAGAGCCAAAAGCATTATTGATTGCATCAGCTAGTTCACCAGAAGGAGCACCTCCTCCATTTGGAGACATGATTTCCCAAAATAAGCTGTGGTTATAAAAACCACCACCATTATTTCTAACAGCTCCATTAGACATATCTAGGTTTATCAGAATATTTTCTATAGTCTTACCGTCTAAATCTGTACCAGAAATAGCCGCATTTAATTTACTAGTGTATCCAGCATGATGCTTATCATGATGAATTTCCATGGTACGAGCGTCTATATTAGGTTCTAGTGCATCAAAGGCATAGTTTAATTTTGGTAATTCGAATGACATAATCTATTTTTTAGTTAATAAGAAAAAAATGAAACCAAATTTAGGAATAAGAGCGATGAATAAAAATTAATATTTGTTATAAATTAATTAAATTGATTTTTTTTCAAACACCTTCTCATTATCTAATAGATTTAATTTTATTTTTAATAGCAATTCGACTTTGAAAACTACGCTTTTTTGATACTTTAGTAAAAAAACAGACTTGAAATCTCCTTATCCCTTTACAATTTATAATGCAGCAGCAGGTGCTGGAAAAACCTATACATTAGTAAAGTCATATTTGATAGCACTATTTACTGGTGAGTATAAGGATGCTTATAAAAATATTTTGGCGATTACTTTTACAAACAAAGCTGTTAGCGAGATGAAAACTAGGGTTTTAGAAAATCTAGTTGGATTAAGTAACGTGAAACTATCATCAAAGTATCAATCTTTATTGGATGATATTATTCGAGAAACTGGTTTAGAGGAACAAATAATAAAGAAAAAAGCCGACAGAATTCTTAAAAGTATATTGCATAATTATGCAGCTTTTGATATTGTAACAATAGATACATTTACACATCGAGTAATAAGAACATTTGCCCGTGATCTGGGTATTCCAATGAATTTTGAAATAGAAATGGATACTGAATCACTAATTGAAGAATCAGTCGATGCTATTATAGCTAAAGTAGGAGAAGATAAAGAGCTTACAAGAACCATTATAGATTTTGCATTAAGTAAATTAGAAGATGATAAGAATTGGGATATTACTGTTGAGTTAAATAAAATAGCACGTCTATTATTTAGTGAAAATGATCGTATGCACTTGGATAATCTTTCTGATAAAACAGCAGAAGATTTTAAAGGTTTAAAAACGACGCTGGCTTCAAGAATTTCGGAGGATAAAAAGAGTATTATTTTAGGTTCTAAAGAAGTTTTGAATCAAATAAAAGAAAACGGAATAGAACATAAAGATTTTACTCGTGGATCAATTCCAGCTCATTTTAAAAAATTAGAACAGGGAGATACTAATATCGATTTTAAGGCTTCTTGGAAACAGAATATTCAATCAGCTTCATTTTATGGTGTTAAGTTGGATGTCGCTAAAAAAGAATCGATAGATGCAATACGTTCTTTGATCGAACAAGTTTTTTTAGATACGAAGCAAAAAATTCTTACCATAAAACTGTATGAAAATATTATTAAAAATTTAATTCCCCTTTCGGTATTGAATATTATTAATAAAGAACTTCAAAACATTAAAAAAGAAAGAAGTATTTTATTGATATCGGAGTTTAATAAAATCATCAGTGAAGCAATTCAAGACCAACCAGCGCCTTTTATATATGAGAGATTAGGCGAACGTTATCGGGATTATTTTATAGATGAGTTTCAGGATACCTCAGAACTCCAATGGAATAATATGATCCCTTTAATTGATAATGCAATATCTTCGGAAACATTAAGTGGTAAAAGAGGACAATTGACGATAGTAGGAGATGCCAAACAAGCTATTTATCGATGGAGAGGAGGAAAAGCAGAACAGTTTATTGACCTATCCTTGGATCAAAATCCATTTTCTATTGAAGAAAAACAGGTTCTGAATTTACCTAGAAATTATCGCAGTCATCAAGAAATTATTAGGTTTAATAATGATTTATTTACTTTTTTATCAAATGATTTTAGCAATGATTTACATAAGAAATTATATCTACTAGGAAATAATCAAGAGTACAATGATAAGAAAGAAGGATATGTAAAATTGTCTTTTATAGAAGCTAAAAATGCAACAGAAGAAAATGAGCTTTATCCAGAGAAAGTTTATGATTCGGTTTTAGAACTTAAGGAAAAAGGATATTTGTTAAATGAAATGTGTATCCTAACCAGAAAACAAAAGGAAGGAGCTTTGATTGCTGATTTTTTAACCGAAAAAGGGCTTTCGATTATTTCATCAGAAACTCTATTACTTAAAAATGATCCTAAAGTATGTTTTGTTGTCGATATGCTTACCTGGTTTGTGTATCCGGATGAATTATTGTCTAAAACAAGAATTTTAAATTTTATCACAGAGGAGTTTTTTATTTCAGAACAACATCATTTTTTGAGTAAATTAGTTTTTACAAATAAAAGAGAGTTTTGTGATCAACTTAAATTGCTAGGAATAGATTTTAGTTTTCATCAATTGGATATAAAGCCTTTTTATGAAGCCGTAGAATATATAGTAAGTAGTTTTAAACTTACGGAAGCATCACCAGCATATGTACAGTTTCTTTTAGATGTAATTTTTGCTTACACTCAAAAAAACGCTGAAGGTGTTGTAGGGTTCTTATCTTACTGGGAACATAAAAAAGAGAAACTAAGTATTATAGCTCCCGAAGGAGAAGAAGCAATTCAGATAATGACTATACACAAGTCTAAAGGATTAGAGTTTCCTTGTGTGATTTATCCATATGCTAATATTGATATTTATAGAGAGATAGAGCCAAAAACTTGGTTGCCAGTTTCTAAAAATGGTTTTAATGGGTTTGAAGAAGTATTTATAAATTATAACAAACAGTTATCAGAGTATGGAGCAAAGGCAGAACAGATTGTACAGGAACATCAATCTCAATTAGAGTTAGATACTTTTAATCTATTATACGTTGCTTTAACGAGAGCTGAAGAACAGTTATATGTTATTTCTAAAGCGGAAATTAACAGGAAAGGAGAAACAAATTTTAATAAATTTTCAGGAAAACTTATTAATTATTTAAAACATATTGGGAGATGGAATAATGAACAACTGTTGTATGAGTTTGGAAACTCTAAAAAACCAAATGCTGATGTTGTATCGGATGATTCTAAAACAAAAAACATTGTCCTTAGCAGATTGGAAAACTCTCAAAAGAAATATAAAGTATATGTAGTTACTAATTCAGGAAAACTATGGGATACGTTGCAGGAATCAGCTATAGAGAAGGGGAATGTAATCCACGAGTTAATGGCTTCTATTTATACCCATAAAGATTTAGATAGTGTGGTAGAAAATGCATTAAAAACTGGCTTGATAAGTCATTTAGATAAAGAATCACTTCATAAGGAGTTAAAAATGGTGCTTGATCACCCGGAACTCTTTAAATATTTTTCTGATAGTAATATCGTACTAAACGAAAGGGATATCATTTCAAATGGTCAGATCTATAGGCCCGATAGAGTTACAATTGACTCTAATGGGTTTGCGTCTATAATAGACTATAAAACAGGGGAATACAGCTCTTCTCATGCTAAGCAACTTGAGGAGTACAGTATGCTCCTTCAAAAATTAGGATACAAGCTGGGTGAAAAAATACTAGTATATTTTAACACCAAAATCACTTTAAAATATATATAAATAACAATTATTTTCGTAATTACTAGTAGAAATTTACTGATAAAAAATATTTTTATCTTATAATTGTACCGTAATTATAAAAATTAGAATCGTAAATTTCAGCTTAGTACGTCAATTTTTTCACATTTGTGAGGGGCTTAAAGACTTAAAATAAGGCTTCAAAAACTTCGCAAAGGTCGATATACACTGGCCTATTAAGAAAAATTTATTAGTTTTGTCTTTGACAGTAATTTTTAACATATTACATTTGCTCTAATTAACACTTAAAAATTAAATTATTGAATATGAAACATCTTAGCAGATTTTTAGTGGCTTCGTTATTAGTACTTGGGTTTAGTACTGCGAATGCACAGGATGAAAACAACCCTTGGGCAGTATCGATTGGCGTTAATGCTGTTGATATTTTTCCTACCGGAGGAGATTTACCTATACAAGGAGAAATCTTTGACGAGTTTTTTAACGCTACGGACCACTGGAACATTCTTCCATCTGTATCTAAACTATCAGTTGGTAGATATATAGGAGACGGATTTACTTTTACTGTTGCTGGTACAGTTAACAAGATTGATAAATTAGGAGAAACCGCTGATGGAACTCAAGTTAGCGCTAATGACTTATCTTATTACGCAGCAGATGCAAGAATAAGTTATAGTTTTAAAAATGTTTTAAAAACTAAATGGTTTGATCCTTACCTAGGAGTAGGTGGTGGTTACACTTGGGTTGATGAAATTGGTGCAGGAACTTTAAATGGTTCTTTAGGTGTTAATTTTTGGTTAACTGAAAACTTAGCTTTTAACTTACAGAGTACTTACAAGCATGTATTCGAAGATTACGAGGTTAGTAACTATCCTCCAACTCACTTCCAACATTCTGCTGGACTTACTTTCGCTTTCGGAGGTAAAGATACTGATGGTGATGGTGTATTTGATAAAGACGATGAGTGTATCGACGTTCCTGGTTTAGCTGAATTTAACGGATGTCCTGATACTGATGGTGATGGAATCACTGATGCTAAAGATGACTGTCCAGATGTTGCTGGTACAGCTGAATTTAACGGATGTGCTGATACTGACGGTGACGGAATTGCTGATCCTAAAGATGAGTGTCCTACAGTTGCTGGTTTAGCTAACTTAAACGGATGTCCTGATGCTGATGGCGATGGAATCACTGATGCTAAAGATGGTTGTCCTAATGAAGCTGGTCCTGCTGCTAACAACGGATGTCCTTACCAAGATAAAGACGGTGACGGAGTATTAGACAAAGACGATAACTGTCCTGATGTTGCTGGTACTGTTGCTAACAATGGTTGTCCTGAAGTAACTGAAGAAATTCAGAAAACATTAAATGAGTATGCTGCTCAAGTATTATTTGATTCAGGTAAATCAACTATCAAAGATCAGTCTACTAAAGTATTAAACGATATTATTGGTATCCTTAAGGAGTATCCTACTGCTAAATTCGTTATCGAAGGGCACACAGATAGTCAAGGTAGAGAAGCTAACAACCAGAAATTATCTGACTCTAGAGCAAACGCTGTTAAGACATTCTTAACTAGTAATGGTATCGATCAGTTCAGATTATCTGCTGTTGGTTATGGAGAATCAAGACCAGTTGCATCTAATAAAACAAGAGCTGGTAGAGCACAAAACAGACGTGTAGAGATCAACTTAGTGAAGTAATTATTTTTCACTAAAAAAATAATACATAGATAAAACGTCCCGATTATTCGGGACGTTTTTTATTTTTAATAGGTGGATAGTTTTTTAAAAGAAGTCATATCAGAGATACAATCAAAAGATCACATTGTAAGTGAACTTATTTTTGTTCTTCCTAGTAAAAGAGCAGGACTTTTTCTCAAAAGAGAATTGCTTAAACTATACAGTGATAAAACCTTTTTTGCTCCTATAATATATAGCATAGAAGAGTTTATTACAGAATTATCTGGATTACGTCAGATCGATACAATCCAAACGTTATTTGATTTTTATGAAACGTATCTAAATACACATGCGCATTTAGAAAAGGAAAGTTTAGAAGTTTTCAGTAGCTGGGCCCAGACTCTGGTACAGGATTTTAATGAAATTGATAGATATTGTATTGATAACGATAGCTTTTTTTCTTACTTAGCGGGAATTCAGGATTTGAATCATTGGTATCTTCAGAAAGAAAAGACAGAATTGATACAGAAGTACATTAGTTTTTGGAATAATCTGTCTGAATATTATAATAATTTTAAAACCAAACTACTTGATAAGAAAGTAGGATATCAAGGTTTATTATATCGTAAAGCTTCAGAAAATGTAACTGATTATATTGAGAAGAATACTAAGAAGCATATTTTAGTTGGATTTAATGCATTAAACAATGCTGAGCAAATAATTTTTCAATCATTATTAGAAGCTAAGGTTGCTGAAGTATATTGGGATGCTGATACATTCTTTTTAGAAAATAAGTATCACGAAGCTTCCTTATTTATAAGAGATTATAAAGATAATTGGGAGTATTATAAGGATAACTCGTTTAAATGGATAAAGGATAATTTTTCTTCTTCAAAGGATATTAAGCAAATAGGTGTTCCTAAAAATATTGGCCAAGCTAAATTAGCGGGACAAATACTAAAATCCATTCCATCAAAGGATTTAGAACGAACGGCATTGGTATTGGCAGATGAATCTTTGTTATTACCTGTTCTTAATTCATTGCCAGACACGATTGAGTCTTTAAATATCACCATGGGATTACCACTTAAGGAAGTGCCTGTATCTTCATTTTTTGAATTGTTGTTTTCGCTTCATAAAGCTACTCATCATAAAGGGTTATATTATAAATCTGTGGTAGAGATTTTAAATAGTCAACCAGCACAATGGTTATTAGGCTCTTCTGCTAATGAATTAATCAGCAAGATTTCAAAAGAGAACTTAGTTTATGTTACCGTAGAAAAATTGCAAAATGAAACGGATAATGAGAAGAGTGAAATACTTAAGCTTTTATTTGCTCCTTGGAAGAATGCATTAAATGCAATTGAACAATGCAGAAAAATTATTCAACTATTGAAGAATGGTTTAGATAAAGAAAAATCTCCATTAGAATTAGAGTACATATATCATTTTCATCTTGTTTTTAATAGACTGTTAGCTTTGTGTAACAGTTATCAGTATGTCACAACGATAGCTTCTTTGTACTATTTGTATAGGGATATTATTAATGCAGAAACCTTAGATTTTAGAGGAGAACCTTTTAGAGGTCTACAATTGATGGGGATGTTAGAATCACGTTGTTTGGATTTTGATACAGTTATACTAACTTCGGTTAATGAGGGTATTCTTCCTGCAGGAAAAAGTATGAACTCTTTTATACCATATGATCTTAAGAGAGCATATAGCCTTCCGACATACAAAGAAAAGGATGCAATATATACGTATCACTTTTATCGTTTAATTCAAAGAGCCAAGACAGTATACCTTATTTATAACACCGAAGATGATGGTGTTGGTGGTGGAGAAAAAAGTAGATTCTTATATCAGCTTGAAATAGATAAGGTCGATAAGCATCAATTGTCTAAATATATAGCTTCTTCAGAAATACCTAAATTAAATCACAAACCTATCGTTATTTCAAAAGAGACATCCATTATTGATAGAATTAAGGAATTAGCTTTAAACGGATTATCTCCTTCAGCATTAACAGCTTATATTAGAAACCCAATTGATTTTTATTATAAATATATATTAGGGATCAAGGAAAGCGATCAAGTAGAAGAAACTATAGCAGCTAATACGCTGGGAACAGTCATTCATAATACATTAGAAGATTTATATAAACCTCTAGAAAATAAGTATGTTTCCGTTACAGATATTCAGAAAATGATAGCCAAGATTGATGAAATAATCAAGTATCATTTTCGTAAAGAGTATTCTAAATTGGATATTACTCAAGGTAAGAACCTGCTTATTTTTGAAGTTGCCAAAAGATATATTTATAATTTTCTAAAATCCGAAGAAAAACTTTTAACATCAGGATCACAGTTAAAAATTATAGCGATAGAAAGTAATTTAAAAACTGAATTGAATATACCTGAACTTGACTTTCCAGTATTTATAAAAGGAAAAGTGGATCGCATAGACGAACTAGACGGTGAGTTAAGAATTATTGATTATAAGACTGGTAAGGTTAACAAAAGTGATGTCATTTTAATGGATTGGGAAGTGATTACTGATGATTATAAGTATAGTAAAGTAATACAAATACTGGCATATGCATATATGCAGCATAATGAACAGCCACTATCTTCATCTTTTCAAGCAGGAATTATTTCTTTCAAAAATCTTAAAGAAGGGTTTTTGAAATTTGGGACTAAGACATCAGTAAGAGGAAAAGTTGATTACGAGGTTACCTCTGATATATTTGGTGAATATTTATTACAACTTAAAAAGTTGATTGTAGAAATTTCTACCTTAGAAATTCCATTTACAGAAAAAGAAGTTTAGTTATGATTACGGCAAAAAAGAATATAATATTTAAGGGAGAGCATAATAAACCTATTTTAACGGATGTTTTTTATAACAATAAAAATGACGAACAACCTATCGTTATCTTTTGTCACGGATATAAAGGCTTTAAGGATTGGGGTCCTTGGGATTTGGTAGCCAACACTTTTGCACAAGCTGGTTTTTTCTTTATTAAGTTTAACTTTTCTCATAATGGCGGTACAATAGAACAACCAATGGATTTTCCTGATTTAGATGCTTTTGGAGCCAATAACTACTTGATAGAATTAGATGATCTAAAATGTGTTTTAGATAGGGTTGTTTCTGTAAATTTTGAATATCAACAATATGTAAATCCCAATAATATTGTTGTTATAGGTCATTCTCGTGCAGGCGGAATTACAACGATTAAAGCGTCTGAAGATTCAAGAATCTCTAAGCTTATTACCTGGGCAGGTGTGTCGGATTATGAAAGTAGATTTCCTAAAGGTGCTACATTTCAATCTTGGAAGGATGAAGGTGTGTTTTATGTAGAAAATGGAAGAACAAAACAGAAAATGCCTCATGATTTTCAATTTTATACCACTTTTGTCGAAAATAAAGAAAGACTCACTATTACTAAAGCTGCTAAGAATGTAAAAGTTCCTTATTTAATTATTCACGGTACAGAAGATCCAACGGTAAGCATGAAAGAAGCAGAAGATTTGCATAGTTGGAATCCAAATAGCGAACTGTATTTGGTTTCTGGAGCGGATCATGTTTTTGGAGCAAAACATCCTTGGGAGCAAGATAAGATGCCTGAAGATTTATCAATGATCACCAAAAAATCTATAGAATTTGGAATACTTTAACACACTTTAGTTATTGAATTTGGAAGGATTTTGATTTTTTTTTGTTTATTTGCGATTATGAAGTCTAATAACAGACATATCATTGCTACTGTTTTACTGATATTATTCAGTTTTATACAGTTATCAGATTTACACATTGTAGGTCATGATGATAATGAAGTAGATTGTGAGATGTGTCAATTAGCTCCAGAAAATCTGGATGATAATTTTATACCTATAGATGTAGTAGAAACACCGAAGGTATTTTCTATTCCGGCTGATCGTATTCAGATCAATAGTTTTGATATCTATTTTGATAGAGAAACTAATTATTCTTTTCTAAATAAAGCTCCACCTGTAGTTTAAACACTAACCAATCAGGTGTTGATACCTATTTACTATTGCCAAACTTGCAATAGAGACCCTTTTTTATTTTTAAAATGAAACGAAACATATTATGTATTGTGTTTCTTCTAGTAGTTAATCACATATTCGCTCAGGATTGTACTAAAACGCTTTCTGGTCGTGTAATTGATTTTCACGATGGAGTTTCCCTAGAAGGAGCAACAATTACTTTTAATAATACAATAATTAAAACAGATAGTAACGGGATGTATAAAATTTCAGGGCTTTGTGCCACATCTTACGCTTTTACGATATCGCATGAGGATTGTAATTCTCAGGTCGTTACTATTGATATAAACGAAATTTCGAATAAAGATTTTTATTTAGAACACCATTTAAACGAATTGTTAGAAGTAAAGGTTTCTGGTAATAATAGAACTAAAACATCCTCTTCGCAAGAAGAAACTATTAACAAAGATGTTATTGAAAGATATAGTAGTGCAGCGTTAGGAGATGCACTAAGAGAGATTACAGGTGTTTCTTCTCTTAATACTGGCTCTACAATTGTAAAACCTATTATTCAAGGTTTAAGCGGAAGTAGAGTATTAATTATGAACAACGGTGTACGTATGCAAGATATGGAGTGGGGAGATGAGCATGCGCCTAATGTAGATATAAATACCGCTGGTAGTGTAACTGTTGTTAAAGGAGCTGCAGCACTACGATATGGTGGAGATGCTATTGGAGGAGTTATTGTTATGGAACCTAATAAGGTTCCAGCAAAAGATACATTGTTTGGAAAAACTGTTGTTACAGGAGCTTCTAATGGCCGAGGAGGAACGGTTTCTTCCGAAATAATAAAAGGATATGAATCTGGTTGGTTTTGGAAAGCTCAAGGAACATTAAAAAGATTTGGTGATGTAGAAGCACCTGATTATATCCTGTCTAATACTGGTATTTTTGAAAGAGGTGGATCCTTGTCCTTTGGAAATAATAAATTTACACAAGGTTGGGACGTTTATTATTCATACTACCAAAATGAAATAGGAGTTCTAGCTGCATCCCATATTGGAAATGCAGATGACCTTATTGAATCTATTAATAGTGGAGAACCATCTGTTATAGAAAATTTCACATATACTATCGATAATCCAAAACAAGATGTTACACATCATCTAGGTAGATTACGTTACTTTAAGAGATTCGAGAAATTAGGTAAATGGACTACTCAATACGATTTCCAACATAACCAACGTTTTGAGTTTGATATTAGACAAACAGAAGAATTAAGAAAAATTCCAAGTTTAGATTTGGAACTTACAACACATACACTGACTTCGGATTTTGTTCTAGATGCTAAATTTGATTATAATTTAGATTTTGGAATAGTAATGCGCTACCAGGATAATTTTGCTGACCCTAGTACAAGAGCAAGAAGATTGATTCCAGATTACGATAAATATGATGCAGGATTATTTATTTCTGGTAAATATGATATCAATGATAATGTAACAATTGATGCAGGTGTTCGATATGATTATAACCAAATTGATGCGAAGAAGTTTTATATAAAAACTAGATGGGAAGAACGAGGGTATGATCAAGAATTTAATGATCTTATTATTGCAGACGAAGGTACGCAATGGCTTACAAATCCTAAGTTTGACTATCATAGTATTTCGGCCACTACAGGATTTAATTATGTTTTCGGAGATAGTTATGAATTAAGAGGTAATTATGCATTAGCTCAGAGAGCGCCAAACCCTTCAGAATTATTTAGTGATGGTTTACACCATTCAGCATCTAGAATCGAACTTGGAGATCTAAGGATTGATCAAGAAACATCCCATAAAATTTCATTTTCTTTTCAGAAAAATGATGATAATTTGAGTTGGGAAATAGCGCCATATGCTAACTTTATTAATGATTATATACTATTAGAGCCTACGGATGTTGAACTTTCTATAAGAGGAGCATTCCCAGTTTGGGAATATCGACAAACTAATGCGAGATTATTAGGTGTCGATGCTAAACTTACTAAGAGATGGTTTGCCAATTGGCAAACTAATCATAGATTCTCATTGGTTAAAGGAAAAGATACTGAGACTGAAATACCTCTTATCAATATTCCTGCAGCTAATTTTAGCAATAGTATTGTTTTTCAAAAAGAAGATTGGATGGGCTTAGTGATGAGTCTTGAAAGCGATTATACTTTTAGACAAAATGAATTTCCTGATAATATCATTGTTTTTTCGCCTCAAGAACAAGAAGACGTTCTTTTAGATATTAATACGCCACCTGGTGATTATCATCTTTTACATATGAATGCAGATATTTCGGTTCCTTTTTTTAAACAAAATGAGTTGAATATTGGGATGACCGTTAATAATATTGCAAATAAAAAATATAGAAATTATTTGAACCGTCAACGCTATTTTGCAGATGAAGTGGGACGAAACTTTTTATTAAGATTAACTTTTAACTATTAAATTTTAAAATGATGAACACACGTAAATTTTTATCAATGTTAGCAATTGCAAGTGTATTAATGTATTCTTGTTCTGACGATGATGATAACCCTGTAGTAGTAAATGAAGAAGAAGTTATAACTACTATGACTGTTACCCTAACTAATGGAACAGATGTAGTTACTTTAGTATCTCGTGACTTGGATGGACCTGATGGACCTAATGCGCCTGTGATTACTGTATCTGGATCGCTATCAGCGAATACAACATATGCTGGAGAGGTAGAATTACTTAATGAGAGTGAAACACCAGCAGAAAATGTAAACGAAGAAATTGAAGAAGAAGCTGATGAGCACCAATTCTTTTTTGAAGCAGCGGGTACTTTAAATGCAACAACAATGTATACGGATACAGAAGCAGATTATCCTCCTAATACTGGAACTAACCCAGTTGGGATTACTTTTGATCTAACAACAACAGATGCTAGTACAGGAAGTTTCACTGTTACTCTACGTCATGAGCCTACAAAGCCTAATGATGGAACTTTAGCTGATGCTGGTGGAGACACAGATATAGCACAGTCATTTGATTTAACTATAGAGTAAAACTGTAAGAACTATAAAAATAAGTTGAGTTTGTTTTTATAAAACAAACGTTTTTTCAAGACAAGGCTCTTGAGAAGTAGTTACCTCAAGAGCCCTGTATTTTGAATTACCAACAAGAAATACATTATAGTATTACATAAAATATATCATAATTGAAGCAGCCATAAATCATAGTATAATAATAAGTTGAGTTTGTGTATTTTATTATTAGTACAGATTTGTTTCAATTTAGACCCTTGGAGTATTTTATTCCAAGGGTTATTTTATTCTCTTATTTGGCTTAACACTCTTTGAATTTTTATTGTTGTAAAATACAAAAAAAATGATAATAAAAAATTCAATGTATTCTGGAGGTTAATTCCAAAGATTTTTTTGTCTCAAAATTCTAATTGGAAAACATTAAGTTCGGTACGAAATTTGATTAATTCCTGTCAAATATTTATTAAAATATTCGCTTTTAGATTAAAAATTGCTAATAATATGGTAACAAATTAGTGAGAAAAGACATTAATATATAGTAAAGGTTGATTTTTAGTGGTTTAATCTCAAAGATTTTAATGAGATATTATGACATCGTTAAATATGTATTACCACTCAAAATTCGTAGTGAAATTTGAAGATTAGAGCTTATATTCGCGGCGTAAAAACCTAACCAAAAAAACAGCAAAATTGAAACAATCATAATTATGTATAAGTTGAGTTTGTGTTAAATATTATAATTTAGTTTCAATTCAGACCCTCAGGAAGTAGTTAGCCTGAGGGTTGTTTTTTTATGTATATGTTCAAGTCTTTATAATCTAGGTTGTAGGATTAATGGAAAGAAGTGCACTACATCAAATTATTTCCTAAAAACATATATTCACCCTACATTTGTTTAGAACCTCAGTTTATCACCATTTGATTCTAAATAAATGCGTATTCTCTTTTATATCACACTTTTTTTAGCACCACTTTCATTATTTGCTCAAAATGAATTAGATACAATTGCTACTATTAAAGAAGTTCAATTCAGTTTATCTGTGGATAGTATTTCTAAATATCAACAGTTATCTGTAAAAGCTCATCAAAAAGGAGATTTTGAAACTTATAAGAAATACTGCGAAGCTATTTTAGAAATTGCTAACACTCATGATTTAGATGATTTAAGGAATCAAGCCTTAGTTAATTTGGGAATATATTATAGCAATGTAGAACAGTTAGATAAGGCGATAGAAAAATACTTAATGGTCTTGGATAACCTAAGTAAACTTCCACAAAATAAAAGAGCTGAACTTACAGTTTTAGCGAATTTGGGTAATTTATATAACAAAATAAAAGAGTATGATAAGACGATTGAGACAATGAATCGAGTGATTACTATTGCTTCAACAATCGACCAGTCTGATGTATATTTATTGACCGCTTATAATGCCTTGGGAAACGCTAGTTCTAGTAAAAAAGAATATTGTCAATCAGTAGAATATAGTCTAAAGGCAAAAGATCTGGCAGTAAAATTAAACCGAAAGAGCTCAATTATAAGTATTCTTTTAAATTTGAGTGATAATTTTTTGGCACTCGGAGAATATGATCAGGTAGTTTTTTATTGTAAAGAGGTATTAGCAGCTATAACCGAAGAAGATTCTAAAAAGCAACAAGCCAATGCTCTGATACTAATAGGGGATGCTTTGGTTCGTAATAATGAGCCATTAGAAGCTTTTTCATATTTAGTGGAAGCAAGAGACCTTTCTATAGCAGGAAATTTTTTTAAAATACGAAGGGACAGCCATAAATTACTTGCTAAAGTATACGAAGTTAAAGGAGAATTTAAAAAATCTTTGGAAGAGCAGAAGTATTATACAGAAGCTAATGAAGAATATCTGAATACACTATCTAGAGCCCAGAAAAAACAATTAGAACTAGAGTCGGAAGAAAAAACGGAGCTATTAACCGAACAAACGGAAGAACTAGAATTTCTTGCTAAAGAAAAACAGCTATATCTGTTTTTAGGGACTTTATTAGTTATTCTGTTAATAAGCTCTTTTGTTATATATAAAAAAAGAAGAAAGAAACTTATTTCAGAATCTCTAAGACTAAAGGCAGATAAAGAACTTTTGACAAATGAGAAGGAAGCGCTACAGGTGAAACTGAAGAGGATTGCTAAAAACACAAAAAAAGAAAAAGATACCAACACTACCTCTTACCAGAATTCTTCACTTAATTTAGAAGATCGAAAATTATATATGCAGCAAATTTTAGATTATATGGATACTAAAAAACCATATTTAAATCATGAAATTAAACAATCAGATATTGCAAGTGATCTGTCTATGAGTGTTCATCTTTTTTCTGAGATATTAAATGTTTGCTTTCTTCGAAATTTCAATAGCTTTATTAATTTGTATAGAGTAAGTGAGGCAAAGTCATTGATGAAAAACCCTAAATATAAACAGTATAAGATTTTATCTATTGGGTATGAGGCAGGCTTTTCTAGTAAAACTTCATTTAATAGAGTTTTTAAAAACCTTGTGGGATCAACACCTTCTGAGTATCAAAAAACACACGTTACATTGGATTAATACTAAGTAAGTTATCCAGGGATTCTTTTTTCGTCGGTTAAAGCGAATGTAACATATACAGGTTTCAAATTATAAAATGGAACCATTTTTACAGTATTTCTTTTTAAAATTGAATTGGCATAATGATGTGATTAAAATGTGCATTTTGATCAGATTAAAAAGAAGAATACGCTAATGCTAGGAAGGGAAGAGAATATAGAACTGTATAAAAGTTTTGAAAGTAAGTTTGTGTCTCCATATGACCAAGTAAGAGAGTTGATAAAAGTGCAATTATATAAACGAATTGTATCTTCTAAAATATCAGTAAATATTAAAAAAAAGCCTTTAGTAGTTTTTTACTTTGCGTCTAATGGTATAGACGTGCCTAAAGAGGATTGGACATATGAAATGAAGCAAAGTGCTAAGCAATATGCAATAGATTATCCCGTTCCTGGCGCTGAAAAGAAATACTCCAATTATGGGAAAACTATGCGGTTTTTATCAGTAGTAATGGCGATATCAATCAGTGCATTTATTTTTTATATCTATAATATAAAAACAATTGAACTTGAGAATGATTTTATTGAATTTACGAGCTTACCCAAAATAGGAGATAAATATTATGGCTTGTTGATTCAGCCAGTATCTGATTCGGATTTGCCCGAAAAAAGTTATGGTTGGATAAAAATAATAGATGTGAACCCAGCAGATAGTATTGTTAGCTATAGAATAAGCTTTGATTTAGGAACTGCTACCGTCAACACTTTAGATACTGATTATACGAATTTTGAATTCATAATTTTCGAAGGTAAGTTTGAAGTTATAGGAGATCGTGAAATAAAGATTGTGTCACCAGATAAAAAAATGAAATTCAAATCTCAAATGATTCAAGATGATATTAGAAATTATAAAATATCTGCTAATTAGTAATAAGATGTTAACTTGTAAAGTGAAATAGATCAACTTATGAAAGTTCCATTTTATGTTTTTTTGGTCTTTACTTTGCTATTGCTAGGTTTGTTTATCTATAATGCATTTTTTGCATATCACGGAGCGGATGGCTTGAGTGGTTTTTTTGCAGGTATAATACTTGGAGGAGGTTTTATAATTTGTATGATTATTACAATATCATTAGGCAGTATTATGTTTCTTCCTAAAATTTCAGCATTAAAGCGCTTTGGCATCGTATCAGGTCTTTCTGTTTTGGCCATTGTAATTTTTTTATCAGTTTTTTATTGTAATAACTATAGATTAATATCTGTTAGGTAAATCAGTTTAAAGATTGTAAGAACTACTATCTATAGGATAACATTGAATAAAATGTGTAATAAAAGATCTTTAGAAGTAAAAGAAGGTTGTTTAGATTTTGATGTAAACAATATGTAATTAATTTAGGTCTCATGAAATTGAAAACATTAGGAATATTAAAGCAGGATATTGGTAATTGGCCTTTAGAAAACGATTGGATAACTACACAACCAATTGCAACTCCTTTCTTTGATCAAAAAGAAGTATTATATCGATTGGATTTTACCGAGGTCTCGGAAATGGATCCAATTAGGATAGACCAAGTTCTTTTCAATTTTATGAATATTGATGAATCTGTTAAAATAGAAGCGGCTAAAAAAGCATTTGATGATTGGATAACGTTTAATGATGCCGTAGGTTATCTGGATACAATAGAAACCTATCAAATGGCATCTAATAAACCAAGATGGATGATTAGTGCATTGAAACGGATGTTACCACTTTTAGATCTTACAGAATCTAATAAAGTTTGGGATCATATAACACCAATTGAAATTATTATTACCAAAGATCGACATGAGAGAAATGAAAACATTTATGTTCAAATCTTGTGTAATTGTCTATGGCAAGAAGAACATGGTTTACAATTTATATTAAAAGAAGGTAATGAGCTAATTAGAGTTAGTGATCAAGATGGGGATTTATTTTAGAAGTTCTATATCCTAACTATGAAAAGTTTTGTGGCTTAATCCTTCACAAATAGTGGCTAGAACCTTTTTGGCAATATATCTGTATTAATTGGTTCTTTTTTACAAAGGTAGCTGTTGTTCTATTTATTGTTTTTACGAAAATTTAGCTACAAGTTTTCGTTTATATCCATAATTTATTCATCCTAATCAATATAGATTTTAGATTTTTATATCCAATAACGAAAATGTTACATGTATTATATAGGATTCGATATAGGAAGTTCATCAGTTAAAGCTGCACTTATTGATGCAGAAAACGGTAAGAGTATAGCCTCAATAAATGAACCCAAAAATGAGATGGACATTATCTCTGTAAATAGTGATTGGGCAGAACAAAATCCTAATTTTTGGTGGGAGAACGTTTGTAAAGCTTGTAAGCGGTTATTAAAGGAAAATGCAGTTGCTTCAGAGTTAGTTCTAGGGATTGGTATATCTTATCAGATGCATGGACTTGTTTTGATAGATGCCAATGGCGAACTATTACGAAATTCTATTATTTGGTGCGATAGTAGAGCGGTTCAGATCGGAAATAAAGCTTTTAAAGAATTAGGAGAAGAAAAATGTAAAAAAAACCTTCTTAATTCTCCTGCAAATTTTACTGCATCCAAGCTAAAATGGGTGCGAGATAATGAACCGGATATTTATAAAAAAGCATATAAATTTATGCTACCAGGAGATTATATTGCATATAGGTTCACTAACCAAATTAACACTACAAAATCAGGACTTTCTGAGGGAATTTTATGGGATTACAAAAAACAAGAACCTGCAAAATGGTTGTTAGAATACTATGATATTGATACAAGTCTTATTCCAGATATTGTTGATACGTTTTCTAATCAAGGAGAACTTAGTAGTAAAGGAGCAGAAGAAAGTGGTTTAAATGTAGGAACCCCCATTTTTTATAGAGCAGGTGATCAACCTAACAATGCACTTTCTCTTAATGTTTTTAATCCAGGAGAGGTGGCGCTTACTGGAGGTACATCTGGAGTAATTTATGCTGTAACCGATAATTTATCAGGTAAAGAACCTGTAAAGTATAATAATTTTGCTCACGTTAATTACAGTGAACAAAAACCTGTAATCGGTAAATTGTTGTGCGTGAATGGAGCAGGTATTCAATATAGATGGTTAAAAAACAACCTTAATCTGGAGACAAGCTCATATCAAACTATGAATTCACTTGCTTCAAAAATACCTGTTGGATCTGATAATCTACAATTAATACCTTTTGGAAATGGAGCAGAAAGAATGTTTGATAATAAAACAATAGGAACCCAGATCTGTAATATCAATTTAAATAAACATACGAGATCCCATATATGCAGAGCAGCTTTAGAAGGAATAGCATTTTCTTTTGTTTACGGTATGGAGATTTTAAGAAAAGATGGTGCCAATATAGAAGTAATACGAGCTGGAAATGATAATTTATTCAGGTCAGAAATATTTTCTAATACCGTTTCTACTTTAATCGACCAAGAAATTGAAATTTATAACACTACTGGCGCAGTAGGTGCAGCAAGAGCAGCAGGATGGGCAAAAGGAACATTCGAAGATATTGGAGGTATGATTACTAAAAATGATAAAGTAATGACCTATCATCCTCTTCAGAATAAAGAGGATTATCAGTTGGCATATCAAAATTGGAAAAAAGAACTTAATAGAATTTTAATAGATAAAAAATGATTGTACTAGGAAACCAAGAATACTTTAAAGGGATTGGTGAAATTAAATTTGAAGGAAAAGAATCTGACAATCCATTAGCATTTAAATATTATGATCCAGAAAGGATTGTAGCAGGAAAAACGTTAAGAGAGCATTTTAAATTTGCTATTGCGTATTGGCATACTTTCTGTGGTCAAGGTGCTGATCCATTTGGTTGGGGAACTCAGAATTTTTCTTGGGATAAGTCGTCAGACCCTATTCAGGCAGCAAAAGATAAAGCAGATGCGGCATTTGAGTTTATTAGTAAGATGGGGTTTGATTATTTTTGTTTTCATGATTTTGATTTGGTACAAGAGGCTCCAACATTTGCTGAGTCAGAAAAAAGATTGGCTACAATCACAGAGTATATAAAAGAAAAAAAGAAAGAATCAGGTATCAAATTATTATGGGGTACAGCGAATTGTTTTTCGAATCCAAGATACATGAATGGAGCTGCCACAAATCCTGATTTTAATGTACTGGCTAGAGCTGGAGCTCAGGTTAAATTAGCTTTAGACGCTACAATAGCATTAGACGGAGAAAACTATGTTTTTTGGGGTGGTAGAGAAGGTTATATGTCTTTGCTTAATACAGATATGAAGAGAGAATTAGAACATTTGGCTCGGTTTTTAACAATATCAAGAGATTATGCTAGAGCACAAGGTTTTAAAGGAACATTTTTTATCGAGCCAAAACCAATGGAACCAACAAAACATCAATATGATTTTGATACAGCTACGTCAATTGGATTTTTAAAAGAACACGGACTGGACAAAGATTTCAAGATTAATATAGAAGTAAATCATGCTACGTTGGCACAGCATACTTTTCAGCATGAATTAGAAGTAGCAGCAAGTGCAGGTATGTTAGGTAGTATAGATGCTAATAGAGGTGATTATCAAAATGGATGGGATACTGATCAGTTTCCTAATAGTATTTTAGAAACTACAGAAGCTATGTTGGTGTTCTTAAAGGCAGGAGGACTTCAAGGTGGAGGCGTTAACTTTGATGCAAAAATAAGACGAAATTCTACAGATATGGAAGATGTGTTTTTAGCACATATTGGGGGAGCAGATGTTTTTGCCAGAGCTCTAATTACAGCAGACAAGATTATTACTTCGTCTTCCTATGAAAAATTAAGACAGCAACGTTATAATTCATTCGATACAGGAAAAGGTAAAGAATTTGAAAGTGGGTCATTGCAATTAAAAGACCTGTATGAAATAGCTACAAATAATGGTGAACTTTCTTTGCAAAGTGGTAAACAAGAATTATTCGAAAATATTATTAATCAGTATATTTAGTCAGTTCATAGTAGCCTTAAGATTATAACACCATAAATTATTATGACTCAAAAAACATGGGATGCCGCAAAGGATACAACTTTTGCTGCTATTACATTGCAGAATACCAATGGAGGTAAATTAAAACTCACTAATTATGGAGCATCAATTGTAAGTTTAGAGATTCCTAATAAAGAAAACAAATTGGTTAATGTAGTTTTGGGGCTAGAGACTGTAAATGAATATAAAGAAGTATCTTATCATCCAAGTGCTAAGTTTTTGGGGGCCTCAATAGGAAGGTATGCAGGTAGAATTAGTAACGGAGGTTTTGAACTTGACGGTAATAAATACGAAATACATCAAAATAATGGAGTTCATTTACATGGTGGATACGAAGGCTTTGATAAAAAAATTTGGAGGGTAGATTCGATTAACCATGATACTAATACGGCTATCTTTTCTTATAACAGTCGGCATCTGGAAGAAGGATATCCAGGAAATTTAAAGGTAAAAGCAATATATCATTTGTCAGAAGATAATGATTTAACGATTACTTATAAAGCTGTTTCTGATATTGATACTGTGGTAAATCTCACCAATCACGCTTATTTTAACCTGAATGGTTCAGGGGATATTTTAGACCATACATTATTATTAGATTGCCCAGAATATTTAGAAGTTGATACTAAACAATTACCAACGGGAAAAACAAAATCTGTAACAGGAACCAAATTCGATTTCTTAACTTCAACCTCTTTGCGAAGATTAATAAATTCAGGTCATATCGATGATACTTTTATTTTTAATATGAACAAAAGTAGCCATAATAGAATCAGCTTAGAGTCCTCAGTAAGTGGTTTAAAAATGGAAGTAAAGACAAACCAACCAGCTGTTGTAATTTTTACACCAGAAAATTTTCCGGATTGGAATTTTAAAGATCAGGTAAAATATGATCGTTTTCCTGCTATTTGTTTCGAAACTCAGAATTATCCTGATGCACCTAATCATAAACACTTTCCCTCTTCGTTGCTAAAAGCAGGGAAACACTATGAGAATAAAAGTGTTTTTAAGTTTTCTGTTGTTTAAAGAAAACGAGTGCTCCTACCCTATTAGTGTAGGCGTTTTGTAGAATCTCTTTCTATGAGGTTTGTTTTTATTACTTTGGTTGTATATGATGTTTCGATATTTTCATTTTCTATTTTGTCTATAAGTATTTTTGCAGCAGCTTCTCCTAGATAAGTACTATGCTGACTTACTGTGGTTATAGCTGGTGTTACATGACGAGGAAGAACACCATTGGTAAAACCAATAATAGAAATATCTTCTGGCACTTTATACCCTTTATATAGTGCCATTTTAAGCGTGCTAATTGCAGAATCTTCTTCTAAACATAAAATGGCATCTACTTTTTTAGCATCAAGAACTATTTTTAGTAAGGTATCTATGTCATTAAATTCATCGACCTTAAGTATTAAATCTTCATCAATAGGAATATTAGCTTCTATAAGGGCTCTCTTGTACCCTTCTAATCGATGTTTTCCCACACTAAGTTGATGTATATTAGAAACGATAACAATATTTCTACAGCCTGTTTTAATGAAATAATTAACAGCATTAAATGCCCCTTCTTCATCATTTACGATAACTTTATCACATTCGATTTCGTCAGTAACTCTATCAATCATAACAATGGGAATCCCTTGATTTATCGCATTTTTAAAATGATTAAAATCTTTTTTTATTTGAGTCTCTTCTGCGATTGATAATATGAATCCATCTAAATCCGAATTTTTTAAGAGTTCCATGGCAGTAACTTCTTTCTCGCGAGATTCATTAGAGATACAGGTGATTAGATTATATCCTTTTTCTGTTGCTATCTTTTCGATACCAACAAAAACTTTGGTAAAAAAGTGATTAAGCATATTGGGTATAATTACCCCTATAGTTTTGGTGTTTTTTTGTTTTTCGTAAGTAAAATTACTTTGATTCGATTTATATTGTAGTTCATTAGCATATTCCTGAATCATAGATTTAGTTCTATTACTAATTTCATAACTATCATTTAGTGCTTTAGAAACTGTAGCGATAGACACATTGAATTCTTTAGCAATATCTTTTAATGTAATTCTCTTTTTTTTCATATTAGTTTTAAAGACTGTTTTTGGCTAAGCAACAGTTATTAGTAGCTTATTTTGAGTTATCAAAACTTTATATTGAATTTTAATAAATTATTCGCAAAAACTAAGTAAATCAACCTTAATCGTAAAGTAATCTTAATAATTTAATTTACCATAGAGTGTAATTCTAATTGCAACAAAATTTGCAAAGATTGCTTCAAATATTTTAGAACTCTCTTTTTTAAGCCACTTATAAGTATTCCGATTGTTTTGTTTTTCTAAGAAAGAATCTAAAAATATTGTTTTTTCATAAAGTTGATTTTATACCAGTAAAAGGAGATAATTTAATTATTTGATTGTCAGTTTTTTAGAGTTCAACGAAAAGTTTTCGTAGAATTTAATTTAAAACGGATTGAATTATCAATTGTTTTTATAATGAATTATAATTTTGAGTATTAACTAAATTTTTAACACAAATTCATTCGTATTCTTAATGAATATGATTTTTTGAATCATTCTAATTTAAAAACACGTAATTATGAAAACATTTTTAAGCATTTCAACATTTTGTCTGCTGTTCTTTACTAGTTGTTCCGAT
The DNA here is from genome assembly GCF_943733665.1 of Aquimarina sp. Aq107. NCBI lineage: Bacteria > Pseudomonadati > Bacteroidota > Flavobacteriia > Flavobacteriales > Flavobacteriaceae > Aquimarina > Aquimarina sp. Aq107. The sequence continues at coordinate 4,970,932 of NZ_OX030782.1, forward strand.
GATTTAGGGCAGGCTAGTATCTTAGAAGACTTAGAAATCGAGCAGAAATCGATTGATAGTAATGGTTATATTAGTGACAATCGCACCGATGGATATAATCAAGGTTATTTTTGGACTATTTATAAAGAAGGTGGTTGGGGTAGATTAAGATTTCCTTATGCAAATCAATATGGTGGAAATTTTGAAATTGAATACAAAAACAATCAAGATATTGTTGGAGGAAAAGGATGGTCAACAGGTAATGGTAGAAGAATAAATTATAATATTGGATTATTACAAGGTTCATATAATTTTGTAGGAGTGTACGGTTGGACTCAAACACCCTTGATAGAATATTATGTTGTAGAAAAAGGAAGTATTACAGGTCAAAATCAGAATAAGAATTATACTGTAAATGGCAAGAATTATAAATTTAAGAAACAACTAAGATCCAATGCTCCTTCGATTTTAGGAACTAAAACTTTTTATCAATATATAAGCGAACATGGAAATGCGCCTACGGGTTCTAATCAGCAGGTTCATATGCAAGCACATATTAATCATTGGAATGCGTATGGTGGCCATAAACCTCAATGGGGTAACCTAAGAAATTTCGATTATCAGGTCTTTGGTATTGAGTCGTACACCGGTGGATGGGGAAAAATCAATGCTAGTATATGGTAATAAGTACATAAAAGAACAGGATATAAGACCATAATATACTATGGTCTTATGTTTTGTTATATCTAAATGTAATAATCATTTAAAACCATTTTTTATTAATTTTTGACATTTTTATGCAGAAGATTTTATTCTATTTTGTTTTAGGAGTTTTAGTATTACTCTATTCGTGTGTTTCAAAGGATTCTAAAAACCGTATGGAGGATAACTTGATTTTAATAAAAGGAGGAGCATTTGTAAATATAAAATCAAATCTATACGGTAAAAATGTTATTGTTAATGATTTCTACATAGGTAAAAGTGAAGTTACACAAAAGGAATGGAAGGATATTATGACAAATAATCCATCCAGATTTAAAGGAGATAGTTTACCTGTAGAAATGGTAAGCTGGTATGATTGTGTGGAGTTTTGTATCAAAAAAAGTATTAAAGAAGGATTACTACCTTATTATAAAATTTATAAGGACTCCGTTGATGAATTTAATAAATCTGAGTTCGATAGTATAAAGTGGCTAGTTAAGAAAAACCCTAAAGCCAATGGATATCGTCTTCCTACAGAAATCGAATGGGAATATGCCGCAGGAGGAGGTCAATTAAGTAAAAATTATTCATATAGCGGTGATGATATTGTAGAAGAAATAGCTTGGTATTGGAGAAATAGTGGGGATACTATCTTAATAGAAAAATGGGATTATCGACTTTTAGAACAAAATCATTGCAGAACACATCCAGTGACTTCTAAAAAACCGAATGAACTCGGCTTGTATGATCTAACAGGAAATGTTAGAGAATGGTGTGATGATTGGTATGAGGATGATGGAATACCTCGTGGACATTTTCGTTCGCAAAGAGGTGGTGGTTGGATAGGCCTAGAATTGCATTGTAAAAATGATGATAGAGGTTACTTTGAAGCAGATGGAATCGGTCCAGATCAAGGTTTTCGCATATGTAGAAATAAAGTTTAATGCTATCAAAATATGCCAATTGATCTTTTTAACGGATATAATCCTTTTGAGTTTTCAATCATTCTTTTTCTTTTTTATTACCGAATCACTGTCAAAAAAAAATAAAATTCGAAATACTTAAATAAATATAGTTTTCTACGCATCATAATTTATAGTATTCGCTTCAAATCTTCCATTTAATTGCTGAGTCTCATAATAGTTTTGGTTTTTACTTAAAATTTTAAGTAAAAATTAAACGATTTGTCAAACGATGTTTTTGAAAATTGCTAATCGTTCATAGGTTTGCAAATGTTTTCTGCAGTAACATAGTAGATCAGAGGATCATTTAAAATTAGATAATAAAAAAATATTTAACCAAAAAGGATTTATGGAATCAGTCTTAGAACAATTAGATTGGGTAGTATTAGGTGTTTATTTTTTAGCACTTATTGGGGTAGCTATCTGGGTGATATTACAAAGAAATAAGGATACAGCAGATTATTTTTTGGCTGGACGTAATGTTGGTTGGTTTGTGATTGGAGCATCAATTTTTGCTTCTAATATTGGATCCGAACATGTAGTCGGTTTGGCTGGTACAGGAGCAGAATCAGGAATGCCGATGGCGCATTATGAACTACACGCTTGGATCGTATTATTATTAGGTTGGTTATTTTTACCTTTTTATATGCGGAGTAAAGTGTTTACTATGCCCGAGTTTTTAGAAAAAAGATTTGATAGTAGATCAAGATGGTTTTTATCGATTTTCTCGTTAGTTGGATATGTAATAACTAAAGTGTCAGTAACTATATATGCAGGAGGAATTGTAGTTTCTGAACTGTTAGGAATACCTTTTTGGTATGGTGCAATTGGTATTGTAGTTTTTACTGGGGCATATACTATAGTTGGAGGTATGAAAGCAGTGATTTATACAGAAACTTTACAAACCGTGGTTTTAATTGCAGGTTCGTTAATTATTACGTATTTAGGATTACAAGAAGTTGGTGGTTGGGAAAACCTTCGAACCACAGTAGGTTCGGATCATTTTAATATGTGGAGACCGATGTCGGATCCAGATTTTCCTTGGACCGGATTATTATTTGGAGGAACTATTGTTGGTATTTGGTACTGGTGTACAGATCAATATATTGTTCAGCGAACATTAGCAGCTAATAATATAAAAATAGGTAGACGTGGAGCTATTTTTGGAGCGTACCTTAAGATTTTACCAATTTTTATTTTTCTGATTCCAGGTATTATTGCTTTTGCCTTAGCAAAACAAGGTGTTTTAACGTATGATAAAGCAGATGAGGTATTTCCAGTATTAGTCAAAACCTTATTGCCTACAGGACTTAAAGGACTAGTTGCAGGTGGATTAATGGCGGCGTTAATGAGCTCTTTAGCATCAGTATTTAATTCTTGTTCTACAATATTTACAATAGACATCTACAAAAAATTAAAACCTACCACTCCGGAGAAAAAGTTACTAAATATAGGAAGAGTAGCAACAGCATTGGTAGTGGTCTTAGGAATAATATGGATTCCTATTATGAACAAAATTGGAGGAGGTGTCTTATATCAATATTTGCAAAGTGTACAATCATATATCGCACCACCAATTACAGCAGTATTTATACTAGGAATAATCTGGAAAAGAGTAAATTCTAAAGCTGCAATTGTAACCTTGTTTTCTGGTCTTTTGATAGCTGCTTTTAGAATAACAGCAGAAATTGTAAAAGATGATTTGTCAGGTTTAGCATATCAATTTGCTACGATCAATTTTGCGCATATGGCTATTTTTATGTTTATCTTTTCGGTAATAGTTTGTATAGTTACTAGTTTAGTTACAACTGCTCCAGATTATACTACTATTAAAGGCCTAGCATTTGGAACATTGTCCGCAGAACAGAAAGAAGCAACTAAAAATAGTTATACGCCTACTGATATCGTTTTATCAGTATTATTGGTAGTAGTAGTAGTTTCTATATTAACTTATTTTACGGGTTGATAGTACTTCAATAAAATCTTGTTCTTTTACCTTAACCAGATTAAAAATTGATTAAGTATGATAAAACATGCTATATTTATTCCTAAGTGCTGGAATATAAAATGATGAATAGTAAAAGTTTTATAGCGTGTATATTGTTTTTTTGTTGTTGTCTAAATTACGTTTGGACACAACAAAAATCCAATGACTTCAATTTTGTTAATATTGGGAATGGTATTTCAAAAATAGCCGTACCTGTAATCGTTCAAGATCATAACGGTTTTATTTGGATTGGAACAAGTGGGGCAGGTTTACATAGATATGATGGAATTGACTATGTTTCTTATAAACATGAATTAAAGGATACTACTTCTCTTAGTAGTAATTTTATTTATAGTTCGTTTGTTGATAAGAAGAATCGGTTTTGGATTGGTACAGAAAATGGATTAGATCTTTATGATCGAGAAATGGATCAATTTAAGAGAATTGATATTGTATCTCAAATAAAAGATTTTAATCAAATCAATATTGCGGTTGGTAGTATACTCGAAGATTCAATAGGTAATATTATTGTAGGCACTTTTGAAAGAGGCTTACTTACATTGAATCCGGACACAGGAATAATAAAACAGATTGTTAATCTTGATATTGATGATAAAAAAGATCTACTAGATATAAATGATCTTGAAAAAGATCAGCAAGGAAATATATATGCAGCAACTAATCATGGGTTGAGAATATATAATCCTAGTACAAATACATTAAGTCTTTCTGTTTTTAATACCGAAAAAGAAAAGCAATCTGTAGCAGTTCCTATCAAATCTTTATTGATTGATAATAACAACAATATATGGTTAGGGACCATATCCGATGGTATCTATAGAATAAAGAAATCCTCTAATGCTATTTACGAGATTAATAACTTTCCTTTTACTACAAAACGAGTATTGTCAATGATTGCTAATGCGGATGGATCCGTAATATTTGGAACTGAAAATGATGGGCTATTTCATATTGAAGAGGATGGTAATCTAATAAAAAATTATCTTTTTGATAAAAATAATGAGAATAGTATTCGATCTAACTCTATATGGTCTTTATTTTTAGATAGTAATGAGAGGATATGGATGGGATATTATAATAAAGGTATCGCAGTATATGATAAGTTATATGATAAATTTAAAAACATAGAAAGTCTAGCGAGTAATCCTAATTCTTTAGAGGCAGGATCTGTTACTGGCATTGTTCAAGATAGTTCAGGATTACTATGGATTAGTATGGATGGAGGAGGAATAGATGTATATAGTAGAGATGATCAGAAGTTTATTCATATTAATAAAAATAGTAATAAGGAATTCTCAAACCTAACTGCATATGATATTCAAACCATATTTATAGATAGTAAAGAAAATGTATGGGCAGGAAGTTGGAATGGAGGCATATTTTTTCTTAAAAAAGGAACAAAACAATTCATTAATTATACAATAGAAAATACGGATGGTGCACTAGCCTCTAATAGTATATTAAGTTTTGCAGAAGATGCTAATGGTATTATTTGGATAGGTACTTTTTTTAGTGGAGTGATTTCCTATAACCCCGCTACTAATGATTTCGTGCATCATAATTCAAAGGAATTTTCTAATTATGGTATCCATACTAGTGATATTCGGAAGATACTAATAGATTCTAAAAATAACTTATGGATAGGAGCTGCTAATGGATTATATAAAGTAACACAAAATAATACTGGTCAATTCTCTGTCGAGTTTCTAAGAGATAAAATGAATAGTAAATATCAAAATGAATCTAATACTAATCATATATTATCAATTTATGAAGCTACTGATGGATCTATATGGATTGGTACTAGAGGATCAGGTTTGTGTCGATATGATCCTAATAACAATAGTTTTGTTTGGTATAACGAGTTGTATGAGCTAAAAGATGAAAATGTATCTGCTATAATTGAAGATGAAGATAATAACATTTGGATAAGTGGTAATGTAGGTATCCATAAGTTAGACCTTGAAAAAGGAAATATTATAGATTATAATTTTAATGACGGTTTATTATCAAATGATTTTAACTTTAATGCTACATTTAGAGATAATCAAGGAAGTATATATTTCGGTAATTATGAAGGTATAGATTATTTTAATCCTAAAAATATTAAAACCAATAATAGTTCTACTAATTTATATTTAACCGATTTTAAAATTTTTAATAAAAAGGTATACCCTAATCATGAAGATTCTCCTCTAAGCAAAGTAATTTCTGAAACTGATGGTATTTCTTTGAGCAATGAACAATCTGTTTTTACAATTGATTATACAGGTATTAACTACACACGTTCTGAGAAGAATCAATATGCATATTATCTAGAAGGGTTAGAAGATTCTTGGAATTATGTAGAAAATACAAGAAGTGCTACATATACCAACTTAGATCCCGGAAATTATACTTTTAAATTAAAGGTAGCCAATAATGATGGTAAATGGGATGAAACTCCATTGCATTTACAAATCGAGATATTACCACCTTGGTGGAAAACAAATTGGGCATTGTTATCTTATGTTCTATTATTACTATTCGGGATATACCTTTTGAATAAGTTAACTCAAAATAGAATTAAGGAGAAACAATTAATAAAATACGAAAGAGAAAAAAGAATTAAAGAAGAAGAGCTGCACAATAAAAAGTTACAATTCTTTACGAATATATCTCATGAATTCCGTACACCACTAACTCTTATAATTAATCCATTAGAGGATATTCTTAAAAATGAAGGGTTAAATCTTCCTAACGAAGTAAATGAAAAACACTTAATAATTCATAAAAATACAGATAGATTATATCGGTTAATTAATGAATTGATGGATTATAGAAAGCTTGAGTTTAACAAGTTAAGTGTAAAAGCGATAGAACTTGATATCATTAATTTTGTTCAGGATGTAGTCAGTTATTTTGTGATCGAAGCTTCAAATAAAAAGATAGATTTAAATATAATACATGAGGTTCCTGAATTAAAAGTATGGGTCGATATAGGAATGTTGGAGAAAATAATTTTTAATTTATTATCAAACGCATTTAAAGTTACTCCAGAAGGAGGAACGATTACTATTAGTGTTGCGATAAAAGAGGGAGAAAAAACTCATCAAGATGCCATATCAGAGTCATTCGAAATAAGTGTATCAGATACTGGTCCTGGACTAAAAAAAGAACAATTAGAAAAAATATTCGAGCGGTTTTATCAAGTGGATAATCTAAATAAGTCATATTATGGTGGCACAGGAATAGGTTTAGAGGTAGTAAGAAGTTTTGTAGAACTTCATAAAGGAAAAGTAACTGTTGATAGTATTGTAAATCAAGGAACCACGTTTTCAGTGATTTTACCATTAGGGAAGAAACATTTTAGTGAAGATGAAATTGTTATTACCGATAAAACTTCTGATATTCTCTTAAAGACAAAATTTATAGGGAATGTTCATAATAAGAATTTAGAAAATAAAATAGAAGAAGAACAAAAAACTAATAGGTTATTAATCGTCGAAGATAATACAGAATTACGAAACTATTTAAAAAGAGAATTAAGTAATAATTATAGAGTCTTTGATGCAAAAAATGGTACCGAAGGTCTTGAATTAGCCAAAAAAGAAGTGCCAGATATCATCATTACAGATGTAATTATGCCAGAAATGGACGGCTTCGAGTTTTGCTCAAATATTAAGAAAGATATAAAGACTAGTCATATTCCTATTTTAATGCTCACAGCAAAAACCATGGCAGATGATCGATTAAGAGGAATAGAATCAGGAGCAGATGTGTATTTAAATAAGCCTTTCGATATGAGAGTGTTAAAATCATATTTAACGCAGATGCTTACGATAAGACAGATAGTTTTTAATAAGTATTTTAGTGATGTTAGTGATGCCCAAATCAATGAAAACAATACATCTCTAGATAAAGAGTTTATACAAAAAGTATTAAATCATATTTATGAGAATTTAAGCGACCCTAATCTTAGCGTAGAATCATTATCCTCAGAGCTCCACCTTAGTAGAAGTCAGTTTTATAGAAAGATAAAAACATTAACAGGGCAAACAGCCAATCAGTTTTTGAGAAATATTAGACTTCAAAAAGCAAAACAGATTTTAGAAAGTGGTTCTACTAATGTTAGTGAGGTTTGTTACAAGGTAGGGTTTTCCTCTCCATCTTATTTTACGAAATGTTTTAAAACTCAGTTTGGAATCCTACCTACAGAAGTACCAATAAATGAATAGTCTGATGTATATAATAGCATAAAAAACTTGCTTGATTAAACATAATTCCACCCTTTTTTAGAAATTAACTAAACATATTTATGAGAAGATTACTCAAAGTATGTAAACAATATACTTTATAGAGTCATAATAGAAAAAAAGTACCTATAAAACCAATCCTTCTTTAACCTTGATTAGGGATGTGTTTTTAGATCTTATTAATGTAATGCCGTATTTATTATTGATATAGTAATAAATAGAATTAAAAATTGCAATGCTTGCAATTAGTCTCCTTTCTAACCATTTCCTCTGTTATTCTTGTTGCTCCCATTGGCTAAATTGTTGCAATTAACCCCTTTCAATGCTCGAATGCAACAAATGTTTTATTATATGCTTTATCCGTTGCATCCTTTTTTTAATCGCATACATAAATTGTTAAAAAATTGTGAATTAGTTAAATATAGTGAACAAGAAATATTCAAATATTAAAATTTTGAGCGAGATATTTTTAATTATCGTAGTGCTCGGATTGTTTGTTTTTATACTTGACATGATTTCATAAAAAAACCAGCTTTAAAACATAACAATGATAAGAAGAGAATCTAAAAATAGATTAAAAAAACCTTTAAGAATTAGTAGTTTAATTATCATCTCAATTATTCTTCAGTTGAGTATAGGGTGCGAAACAAAAAAGGAAACAGCATATAAATTTAAAGATCCTAAATTGTCTATTAATGAAAGAGTGACTGATTTAATAAGTCATATGACACTTTCAGAAAAAGTATCTCAAATGAGATATGATGCGCCCGCTATCGAACGCTTAGGAGTTCCAGCGTATAATTGGTGGAATGAGTGTTTACATGGTGTGGCAAGAGCAGGTGAAGCTACAGTATTTCCCCAGGCAATCGGTATGGGAGCTACTTGGAATGCACCATTATTATTTGATGTAGGTACCGTTATTTCTGATGAAGCTAGAGCAAAACATCATCGTTTTATTAAAGAAGATAAAAGAGGGATATATCAAGGATTAACTTTTTGGACTCCTAATATTAATATTTTTAGAGACCCTAGATGGGGAAGAGGTCAAGAAACTTATGGAGAAGATCCTTATTTGACCGGCAGAATGGGAGTAAATTTTATAAAAGGACTACAAGGTGATGATCCAAAATACCTTAAAGTGGTAGCTACTGCCAAACATTTTGCAGTACATAGTGGACCAGAAAAATCAAGGCACGAGGATAATTATCATACATCAGATAAAGATTTAAAAGAAACGTATTTACCAGCTTTTGAAGCAGCTATTAAAGAAGCTAATGTACAATCAGTAATGTGTGCATATAATAGATACAGAGATGAAGCTTGTTGCGGAAGTAATTTGTTACTAAATGATATACTTCGTAAAGAGTGGGGGTTTGATGGTTATGTGGTTTCAGATTGTTGGGCGATCAATGATTTTTGGGAACCAAATAAGCATGAATTAGTCGAAACCCCTGCTGAGGCTTCAGCATTAGCAGTAAGTAGAGGTACGGATTTAAATTGTGGAGATGTATATGATCCAAACTTAGGAGATGCTGTCCTTAAAGGGTTAGTAGATGAAGATAAGGTTGATCGAGCGTTATCTAGATTGATGGAAGCACGATTTAAACTAGGTATGTTTGATCCTGAAGAAATGGTGTCATGGTCCAAAATATCTTATGATGTAGTATGTAGTGATGCTCATTATAAATTATCTGAGAAAACCGCTAAGGAATCAATGGTCTTATTAAAAAATGAAGGTAAACTACTTCCATTAAGAAAAGATCTAAAATCCATTGCAGTAATAGGACCCAATGCCAATGCTAAACAAGTCTTATTAGGAAATTATCACGGTACTCCGCTTAATAATATTACACCACTAAAAGCAATAAAGGAAAAATTACCAAACACTAAGGTAAACTACGCAAAAGGAAGTCACATAGCAAAAGGATGGCCGTTATTACAACCAATACCATCTTCTGTATTGCGAAATGGAGATAATGTTGGATTAAAAGGAGAATATTTTGATAACGAGGAGTGGAAAGGAAAACCAAAATTAACAAGAAATGATAGTATTGTTGATTTTTTATGGGTTTCAAAAAAGCCTATCGAAATTAATACTTCGGATAGTTTTTCTGTTAGATGGACAGGAAAAATCATTCCAAAAGAAAGCGGTTCATATCGTATTGGATTAAGAGCAAGTAGCGCTGGTAAGTTATATGTGGATGATTCTTTAAGAGTTGATTTTAAAGATGATCACGAACCAAAGATGAAGTATTTAGATATGAGGCTTGAAGCAGGTAAATCTTATGATATTAAAATTAAATATTACAATTATCATACAGATCCACAAGCTCAATTACTTTGGTCCAAATTAGATGAAGACTTATTGTCTCCAGCAATAGAAGCAGTTAAGAAATCAGAAGTTGTAGTACTGTGTTTAGGATTATCCCCAGATATAGAAGGTGAAGAAATGCCAGTAGTTTTAGAAGGTTTTGATAAAGGAGATAGATCAGAAATTTCGTTACCACAATCCCAAGTTACTTTATTAAAAGAAGTACAGGCGTTAGGTAAACCAACAATATTAGTATTGATGAACGGGAGTGCCCTTGCTATAAATTGGGCGGATGAAAACATCCCAGCAATTCTTGAAGCTTGGTATCCAGGAGAATTTGGAGGGAGAGCAATTGCCGATGTTCTTTTTGGAGATTATAATCCAGCAGGTAGATTACCTGTTACGTTTTACAAATCGGTTGATGATCTTCCAGATTTTAAATCTTATGATATGACCAATCGAACATATAAATATTTTAAAGGAGATCCTTTATATGAATTTGGACATGGATTATCATATACCACTTTCGAGTACTCAAAATTAGAAGCACCAGATGCTATAAAAACAGATGAAAATATTCCTGTAACAGTACAAATTAAAAATACTGGAGATATGAAAGGTGATGAAGTTGTTCAGCTTTATATATCCCACGATAAAAAAGAATATACAGACGGACCAAAACACTCTTTAATTGGATTTAAAAGAATCAACTTAGAAGTTGGAGAGACAAAAAAAGTAAGCTTTACGGTTACTCCAAAACAATATGCTGTGATTAATTCAGCGGGAAAAGAACAAAAAGCGTCAGGAGCAGTTCAAATTTATGTAGGCGGAAAACAACCTAACGAAAATAATGACTCAGATACTGCAACTAATAAACATTTGAATAAAAAAATAGCACTTGATTAATTTATAAAAATGAAGCCTTGATTAATTGGTATATCTAAACAGTTGTAAGGGACAAGAAGTACTAATTAATGGGAAACAAAAGTAGCTATCAAGCACTTTAAACTTAACTACATAAAAACAATGTCATATGATAAGACTTAAACTAGCAATTATTGCATTTATTTTAATTGGAACACAGCATGTTTTTTCGCAAGAAGATAATGTCAGTGGAACAGTTACAGATAAATCTAATTTGCCATTACCAGGCGTTACCGTTTTAGTAAAAGGTACTACCAATGGTGCTTTAACCGACTTTGACGGTAATTACGAATTACAAGGAGTATCGAAAGGAGATATTATAGTTTTTTCCTATGTTGGAATGCAAACGATAGAAAAAATTGTTATTGACTCAGGACAAATTAATGTCGTAATGATTCCTGAAGCCACAGATTTAGAACAAGTTGTGGTTATTGGATATGGACAAAGTAGAAAAAAGGATCTTACATCCGCCATATCCACTATTAGTGGAGATGTTTTAGAAAAACAAGTTGTTACTAATATTGACCAGGGGATTCAAGGATTAGTATCTGGGGTTACTGTGACTCGAAGCACAGGTAGACCAGGAGGAGCAGTTTCTGTAAGGATACGTGGTACTACATCGGTAACAGGATCCAATGAGCCATTATATATTATTGATGGAGTAAACGTTCAGAATTCAGAGAGTGATTCTTTTAACTTTTCACGTTTTGGAGGAACTGGCGGACAAACTGCAATAAGCCCTCTTTCTGCATTGAATCCTAATGATATCGAATCCATAACAGTTTTAAAAGATGCTTCCGCTGCGGCGATATATGGAGCACAATCCTCTAATGGAGTGGTTTTGATTACTACAAAAAGAGGAAAGGCCGGAAAAGCGAAGATAAGCTATGAGACATATGCAGGTATTCAGACAGTTCCTAAGTTATTGGATATGATGAACCTAAGAGAATTTGCGGCATACTCAAATGAAGTAAGACAGAGTCCTTCTACTAATTTACCATCAGCTCCTCAGTTTGAGAATCCAAATATTTTAGGAGACGGAACAAACTGGCAAAGAGCTATTTTTAGAGCTGCTCCAATAACGAACCATCAATTATCAATTTCTGGAGGAAAAGAGAAAACAAAATTCTATGCTTCAGCTAATTATTTTGATCAAGAAGGTATCGTAATCAATTCTGGTCTTAGAAGGTTTGGATTACGATTAAATTTAGACTACAAGTATAATGATTGGATCAAATTTGGGCACAACATAAACCTAAGTAGTTCATTAGAGCAAATAGGATTAAATGATTCTAGAAACGGTACCATTATCAATGCATTAAGACAGACTCCTAACGTACCTGTTAGAAACCCTGATGGAACCTTTGGTTCTCCAGAAAATGGTTTAGGTAACACAGGGGCATTGAACCCAGTAGCCGCTTCGGAAATAAGAAACAGTACACTAGAAAGGTTTAAAATGAATGGGAATATTTATTTAGATCTTAAATTAGCGAATAATCTTAAGTTTAGAACAGATTTAGGGTATGACTATAATACAGCTAAAACGCAAAGTTTTTTCCCTACATATGATTTTGGATCACTTTCTAATCGTTTAAATTCCTCTTTTAGAGCAGCTAATGAAGGATTGTATTATCTATTCAAAAATTATTTAACCTATACTCCTAGTATTGGAAATCATAATTTCGATATTTTATTAGGAACAGAAGCTCAGAAAACAGAATTTCAAGGATTGTCTGGACAAAGATCTAATTTTCCTAGTAATGATGTTCCTGGTTTAAATACAGGAGATGCTGAGACATCTTTATCTGAATCATTTGAAGGTGCAGCTTCTCTCTTATCATATTTTGGTAGAATTAATTATGATTATAATTCAAAATATTTATTTTCAGCATCCTTACGATATGATGGTTCTTCAAAATTTGGACCTAATAATAGATGGGGGTTATTCCCATCAGTATCTGCAGCATGGGTAGTAAGTGATGAACCTTTTATGGAGAGTATTTCTAGCGCTTGGAGTTATTTTAAAATACGAGCTGGATATGGAACTAGTGGAAACCAGGATATAAATAATTTTCTATATCTGAGCTTTCTTAGAAATCAAAATACGGCACTTGGAAGTGGATTTAGCCTAGCTAATTTTAATAACCCTAATGTTGCATGGGAATCTTTAATCTCTCCAAACCTAGGAGTAGAACTTGGCTTCTTGGATAACAATATTAGATTGGATGTAGATGTATATAGAAAAACATCCAAAGATTTCTTAGCTACCAGACCTATACCAGGTTTCTTAGGTAGTTTGAATACTTTATCTTTTATAGGAGTTAATGCACCTGTTGAAAATTTTGGTGAAATGATCAATGATGGTATTGATGTTACCTTAAATACAAAGAACATTACGAATGAAAAATTCAGTTGGGATACCAATATTGTATTTAGTTTATATCGTAATGAGATTACCGAATTATCAGGTGATAATGATGCTATCATTGGAACATTACAAGATGAGGAAATTATTGCGAATCTAACACGGTCAGAAGTAGGACAACCTATCGGAATGTTCTATGGTTTTGTAACGGATGGGCTATTTAGAGATATTGATGAATTGACAGGTACTGAACCTGCTGCTATTCCTGCAGAAAGCTCTGTAGATGAAGCTACAGGAACTTGGTTAGGTGATGTTAGATTTAAAGATTTAAATGGAGATGGTGTAATTGATGACAACGATAGAACATTTATTGGAAATCCACATCCAGATTTCACTTTTAGTATGACCAATAATTTCCGATATGGAATGTTTGATTTATCAGTGTTCTTACAAGGAACTTATGGAAATGACATTTATAATTACACCCGTACCTATATTGAAGGAGTTAACCGATTTAATGCAAATCAAGCTACTTCTGTAATTGATAGATATAGTGCTACGAATACTGATGGAAGTTTACCAAGATACTCTGATGGAGATAAAAACGGAAATATTAGAGTATCCGATAGATTTATAGAAGATGGTTCTTACCTAAGAATTCAGAGTGTTACTTTGGGATGTACATTACCTAAAGGCACTTTTGGAGAAAAAATTAAGTTTTTTGATCAGATAAGAGTGTATACAACAATACAAAATTTATACACATTTACGAACTACTCAGGATATGATCCTGAAGTAGGATCACTTAATCAAAGTGCTTTATTTAAAGGTATAGATTTTGGAAGATATCCTGTCCCAAGAACAATGACACTTGGACTTAATGTACAATTTTAACTTGAAAAAGAAAATAATATGTTTAGTATGAAAAGTATAAAGAGAATTTTTACATATGCTATTGTATTGACCTTTCTCTCATCTTGTGGTGAAGATTTTTTAGAAATAGAGGTTGTTGATTCTATTACTGAAGATAATTTTTATCAAACGGATGAACAATTATTGGCTGGAGCTAATTCCTTGTATGGGCAATCCTTTTTTACAACGAATGATAAGTTTATGTATTCATTGGATATGTTAGCGGGTAACTCTATTGGTTTTGAATCAGATGCTCCTTGGAGATTGTTTTCCGTTGGAGTAAATAATGGAGTATTACTAGAAGGTTGGGAAGGTTTTTATAAAGGAATTGCGGATGCAAATCAATTATTAAAAGTGGTTAGTCAACCGTTAAATGATGAAATTTCTGAAGATGTAAGAAATCAAGTAGAAGGTGAAGCTCGATTTGTGCGTGCTTTTTCCTATTTTTATTTAGTACGCCTTTGGGGAGAAATTCCAGTAATCGATGAGGTAACTTCAGATACTTCAACCCTATATCCGCTAAATACAGTTTCTAGTATTTATGATTTTATAGAAAGTGATTTACAAAAAGCTGCAGAGTTATTGCCTGATGGAACGGCTGGTGGTATACGAGTTGGAAAAACAGCCGCTTGGTCGTACCTAGCAGAAATGTATTTAACACGTAAAGAATATGATAAGGCTAGAGATTATGCCCAGTTGGTTATAGATAGTGGGATACATAGTTTACAAGCTAATTATCAAGATCAGTTTATAAATCCCTCAGCAAGTGTAAATGGTGAAGGTATCTATCGATGGGTTTGGACATCAATTAATGGATTATGGGGTATTCAGAATACCAACCAAGCATATCTTATTGCTAGTGATGATGTGATTGGCAATGATGGTTCATTTGGTTCTGTATCTCCAAGTATTGATTTATTTCTCTCCTTTGATAATGTTACTGATGCAGGAGAAGAAGATTTACGTAGACAATGGATTATTTGTGAGCCTGGAAGATTCTATCCTGAGTTGTTAACTAGTGAAGGCGGATGGACGTTCCCAGAAAATGGAGATGATTCTTCAACCAGATTAAGATATAGAAAATATGTAGTAGGATCATTGGAGGAACATCCAAATGTGTTCTTTATGAGAACAGATATGAGTACCCAATTAATGAGATATGCAGATGTGCTATTGATCTATGCCGAGGCAATAATGGGTGATGCCGATTCCACTGGAGATGCAGCAGCAGTAGATGCATTTAATCAAATAAGAAGAAGAGCAGGATTATCCGAAAAAGGAATGATCACAAGACAGTCTCTTACAGATGAAAGGAGAATAGAATTTGCTTTTGAAGCAGGTAAATTCTGGTTGGATTTAGTAAGAATGGATAGGGAGACAGCAAAATCTATTATTAGAGGTCAGGATAGAGGAACGGTAAATACATTGGTTCCGTTTAATGTAGAATCGTTTTTTGTGGATAGTATTGATGATGATGACTTTTTATTACCGATACCATCTGCAGAGTTATCATTTATAGATATAGCTAGTCCTGCAGTAGATTATGTAATTAATGACTAATAAATAAGTAATGATGAAAAAAAATAAAGAAATGATGTATATCAAGAAGTTGCTTGTTTTGTGCTCAGTAATTAGCTTATTGGTATGTATATCATCTTGTAATGATGATAACGAAAATGGACTTCAGTTTGGAGATCCAGAAATAGTAAATATAGTATCACTTGGTGATGAACCTGCTATTAATGAAGGGTTTCCTGAAGAATTAGTTAGAGTAGAAGGTACAGGTCTTAATGATATGAAAGAAATTATTTTTGATGGAACTGTAAACACCTTTTTTAATTCCACATTAAATTCTAATGTAGCATTATTTTTTAATGTTCCATTTGATGTGGATCAAGGAAGTCGTTTTGGAAATCAAACAGTAACCTTTACGAACCTATATGGAGAATCTGTTTCTACAGAATTTACGATTAAGCAACCAGGTCCTACCTTAACAGTAGCAGATACATTTTCTCCATCAAAAGGAGAAGGGGGTATCGAGATGAGAGCATTCGGCAACTGGTTTTTTAACGTAGAAGATGTACTTGTTGATGGAGAATCAGTAGGAGATTTTACCGTAGTTTCTCCACAGGAAATTCTGTTTACTTTTCCTGAAGGAAAGACCGAAACCACAATTTTTACTGTAGTTACGGCTGGAGGAATGGTTTCTAAAGATTTACCTATTGTTGGAGGTATTGTTCAGATTTTATTTAGTGATTTTGATGGAAATGGAATACCAAATATTAATAATGATTATAATGCAGATTGGTTTTCTTATGGAGATAATATCTTCCAAGTTAGTAACGGTCTTGGTGTAGATGGTAGTGGTGGAGCAGAAATTGTTTGGGATGATACAGGTACAGATGGTTTTACAGGAAGTGGTCATCAAGAAGTAGCTCCTGTTACTACTTCAACTGATTCGGAGAATGCATTTATTCTTCTTGATATTAATGGAGATGATTATCCGGGGACTGTTATGGAGTTTATCTTAAAAGATGCAACTACAGATAACTGGATTTTTAAAGTTCCTTTAACAGGATCAGGATGGCAAACATTAAGATTAAAACTATCTGATTTTGGATTCGGCTTTGATGTTAACAATCAAAGTATGGGTGACCCAAACCCAGCTACACTTGTAGCGGTAAGAATGCAAATAAGTCACGAAGGTGATACCGGAGTAGTACCATCAGGTTATAGATATGATAATCTGAAACTAGAGGTGTTAGAGCTTGATTAAGCCCTTTTCAAAAAATAATAATAATGCATATCCAGAGGAATTTCATCTAATTCGATTGGTTTTACTCCTCTGGATATGTATTCTATAAAATAATTACAATGAAAATAGAAAAAGTATATAGTAAGGTCATTTACGCCTTGTTTTTTATTACGTTGATGAACCTTATAGCTTGTTCTGATGATGATAATACAGTAAGTTTTTCAGCAATCCCACCGGTTGCACAAGATGCGTCTGAAATTAATTTTACGAGTTTTACTGCTAATTGGAGCAATGTGTTTTTGGCAAGTGGATATGAGTTAGATGTAGCAACCGATCCTAATTTTGGATCTTTTGTACAAGGATATGAAAGTTTAGCAGTAAATCAGTTATTTCAAGATATATCAGGTTTATCCTTAAATACCCAATATTACTATAGGGTAAGGGCTATAGTAAATGATGTTGTTTCCGAAAACTCAAATACTATCAGTGTAGAGACCAATGAGGAGTTTCCGGATGATATAACCTTAAAATCTGCTACGGAGAATAATTTCTTTGTTGGAGTTGCAGTATCTGAAGCTAGAACTAATATAACTGCCTATGATGACCTTTATACAAGAGAATTTAGCAGTATTACTGCCGAAAATGATATGAAAATGGCTTCTATTTTTACAGGTATAGATGGTTCGGGAAATATCATTTATGATTGGAGTAAAATTGACGCGCTAGTAGCTTACGCAGAGGCTAATAATCTGAATGTGCATGGACATACCCTGATATGGCATAGAAGTATTCCAGAAGCCTTAGAGAATTTTAGTGGTACGGATCAGGAATTCGAAGATTTAATAGAACGATATATTACTGATGTATTTACAAGATATCAAGGTAAAATTAATTCTTGGGATGTTGTAAATGAAGCTATAGATGATGATGCGGGTACTCAATGGAGAAATACCTTATTCTTACAGCGAATGGGAGATGATTATGTAGAAAAATGTTTTGCTTTTGCCAGAGCTGCTGACTCCAATGTAAAATTGTTTTATAACGATTATAACATGACCTTTGACGGCACAAAAAGAGGAAAAGTACTAGTGTTGGTAGATGACTTGTTAGCAAATAATCTTATAGATGGTGTGGGTTATCAGATGCATATAGATTATAATTTCCCTAGTAGAGAGCAGATACAAGAAGCTACGGATGAATTAGTAGCAAAGGATGTATTGGTGCATTTTGCAGAATTGGATGTAAAGGTTAATGCCGCAAATGATTTAACAGGATTGACAGAAGAAAGATCTCAGGCACAAAGACAAAGAGTGCGAGAAGTAGTTGAGATTTTTAATGCAATTCCGCAGAACAAAAAATATGCAATAACAGTTTGGGGTTTAAAAGATGATGATACTTGGCTAATTCCCGAAAATAATGGTAGACCGGAGTGGCCTTTACTATTTGATGCTTCCTTTGATAAAAAACCTGCGTATCAAGGATTTTTAGAAGGATTATAATAAATTTATTTCCATAATCAATCGTCATAAATGATCCCTATAAATGTGTTTTATAGGGATTTTTATTTTTAACCGTATTAATGACGATCTTCTCTGTCTTTTTAGATTGTATAGTATGTTTTTGATGTATTTTTTTATAAAGATTTATAGTATCTCAAGTTCGGATTATATTTAAAGATTTTCAGGGATTTTTTACGAAAACGGTTTCGTAAAAAAACTAAAAATTACACAATTTAAAAATAAACATAATCCACTGATTTTCAATTATTTAAATTAATTTAAATAAAAATTTCATGTATATGAAAGATGTTGATTAAACACATTTTTTGATAGATTTTTATCTGTTTAATTATTTACTAATTGTTTTTATATAAATGTCATAGTTTAGATTAACCAAATTTCTAAACACACACTTCTTATGAAAACAATTAAAACTATTTTTTTAAAATTATTTTTACTCTGTGGAGTAATCGTTTCTGGACAAACTACTGTTCAGATTGAAGATTTAAACATTAGCGGTCCGTATGTAGGAGCAATTGATTCACCATTTAACGGTATTGGTTTTTATGGTAATGGTGATAAGGCCGAAGGATCAATTAATCTTTCAACATTACCAGGTCTATATAAAGTAGAAATAAGAGGAGCATCCTCCAATGATACTGAGGCTAAGATTAATTTAAATATAGGCGATAATGTTAGTTCGTTTAGTTTTTCTGGAGCTTCTACTTCTAATAGTTCTAGAGAGATTACCATTATAGGCAGTAGTCCTCTTAATTTTTCTTTGGAATTAATAACAGATAATGGATCAAATGATACATTTTTAGATCGAATTACTTTTACCTTTTTGGGATCTCCACCACCACCAAGACAAGCTCCGGTTATTCCGGCAGTACCTTCATTCGAATCTGGAATATATAGAAACATGTTTGTAGAATCTGGAAAAACCGAAACGGAAGTACAACAAAAGATGAACGCTATCTGGGAGCATTATTTTGTAAACGGAGATAGTAACAATGAAAGACTTTATTACGAGGTAGGTAATGATATGGCTTATATTTTGGATACAGGAAATAATGATATAAGATCAGAAGGAATGTCTTATGGAATGATGATCTGTGTTCAACTAGGAAAGAAAGCACAGTTTGATAAATTATGGCGTTTTGCAGAAACTTATAGTCAACACCCAGAGGGGACAGATAGAGAAGGCTTGTTTTCCTGGCAATTAAGTCGGTCAAATTTTTCTATGATTGACCAAAATTCTGCACCAGATGGAGAAGAATATTTTGTAACAGCTTTGTTCTTTGCAGATGCTCTTTGGGGTAGTAATGGTTCTATTGATTATAGAGCAGCGGCAAATTATATTCTTGATAGTATGCTTAATAAACCAGCACCAAGTTTAGGAGGTTGTCCAACTGGTTTGGTAGATCAGAATGAAAAGCAAATAGTTTTCGGAATTTGTGGGAACTCTGCAAGTTTTACAGATCCATCATATCATCTTCCGGCTTTTTATGAAATATGGGCTAGAGAAGCTGATAGTAATAATCAATTATGGGCAGATATGGCGACAGTAAGCCGTACTTATTTACTTCCGAGAGCCGCACATCCTCAGACTGGATTAATGCCAGATTATTCGGAGTTTGATGGTAGACCTGTAAATCAAGGAAATCATGGGAATTTTGAGTTTGATGCTTGGCGAAATATTATGAATATGGGATTTGATTTTGCTTGGTTTCAAAAAAGTAAAAACGATATACAACCATTAATAGATAAGCAGATTAATTTTTTTAAAGATAAACCTGGGTATAGTACCTTATGGACATTAGATGGTTCATTTAGTAGAAATAATGATCATTCTCCTGGTTTAGTAGCATGTAATGCAGTTGGGGCTTTGGCTCTAGAAGATGCAAAAGTATGGCCTTTTGTAGATGAGTTTTTTGATACTCCAATTCCTTCTGGTCAATTTAGATATTATGATGGGTTGTTATATATGATGAGTTTTATGCATTTATCAGGAAATTTTAAAGCAATTACGGATAATGTAGATACTCCAGATTGTAATGGTACTCCTTTTCCAGCAGCTTCTGTAACTGTAACTAATGAAACTGTGGAAGGAGCTAATGATGGAAAAATCACTTTTACGTTTTCTGATGAACCTGATAGAGGAGCTATAGAATTTAGTAGGGATGGAGGGTTAACATATCCTCTAAATGTAAATGATAATTTAGGTTCTGCAACTTTTGATAATGTTGCTCCAGGAATTTATGATGTATGGGGTCGTTGGGGTAATAACGATTGTCCTATTAGTTTAGGTAATGTGGTTATAGAACAAGGAGATGTAGTAGATCCTATTCAATCGCCATTTGTAAACCATACTATTCCTGGAATAATAGAAGCAGAAAATTATGATAATGGAGGGCAAGGAGTTGCTTACAATGATTCTGATTCAAGTAATAATGGAGGTCAAGGTAGAACAGATGAGGGTGTTGATCTACAGAATACATCCGATACTGGGAGTGGTACTAACCTAGGATGGACAGCTAATGGAGAATGGTTAGAGTATACAATAGGAAATGTTACTCCTGGAACTTATGACATAGTCTTAAGAGTCGCAAGTACTCAAAATAACTCCAAATCATTATCGCTTAAACTAGGAACATCAGAATTGGGTTCTATAGCTATTCCTAATACTAATGGATGGCAATCTTGGCAAAATGTTCGTATAGAAAATGTAGAAATCACCAGTGGGAATGCGAATCAAGTATTACGATTAGATATTTCTGGAGGCCTTTTTAATATTAATTGGATAAGATTTGAAGAATCGAACGGTGATACGGGAGGTTCTACTTGTGATAAAATACAAGCAGAAAATAATACAGATAATTTTTATCAATTGAATAATGCAAATGGGATAGTAACTAATATTAGTTATTCTCATTGGTTGAAGTTTGACAATGTGGATATATCAGGAGGTAAATTTACATTTAGATACTCTAAAGGAAATAACCAAAATGGTTATATGAAGCTAAGAATTGATAACAATGAGGATAGTAATAATATTGCTGAAATATATCCAGAAAATACGGGAGGATGGAATAACTATGTAGAGAAAACTGTTAATATATCTGGTTCGGGGAATCATGTAGTCTACCTCTATTTCCATGATGCAAGTAGAAATATTCAGTTAGATTGGATAAGTTTTGAATCTGACTGTGAACAACGAGTATTTGAAGAAGAAGATTTACTTAAAGAAGAAACAGAAAATATTCAGGTGTTTCCTAATCCAAGTAATGGAACGGTTAATATTATAATGTCGGAATATAATGACACTAGCAAGATTACTTTATTTGACCTTTCTGGAAGAGCGGTAAGAAGTATCGATACTATTAGACAAAAAAATCATACGATACATGGTCTTAGCAAAGGAGTTTATCTTCTAAAAGTATATAAAACCAAAAAGGCAATAGTTAAGAAGTTAGTTATTAATTAATCTCATTTTACCTCAGAACTATCTCTGTTAAGTAAAGTTTACAGGGATTATTATTTTAGAAATATAATACTATTGACGGAAAATTCTTTGATATGAAACGATGCGTTTATTTACTATTTTTAAATGTAACGAATTATATAGGTATTTACGTTATAGTTTTAAACTTCTTAATAACCATTTCTCTTCTAGATCTAGATATAGGTATTTTAGTATTACAAATGATTAAGGTAGCTTTAGTATTGTTAACATTTCCCTTTATATCAGATATGTGTAATAGATTAACAAGATATGATTTATGCGCTCTGATAACAAATTCACTTTTAATTTGCTTCTCTAAATCGCTAATGCTTACTCGAAAAAGATTAGTATTAATTTTCCCATCTTTCAAGTATTTTATTTCGCAATAATTATCGCTAGATTTTATAAAATAGATTTTATTGATATTTAAAATCAAGTTATCATTATTTGATTTTCCAACAAGAGTTATGCGATTATTTAGATTTTCTTTTATTGTTTCATCATTTTTAATTTTACTATTATATTCGGAATTAAAAGAAAATTCTTCCTTTTTGAATAAAAATAGATTTGTAAAGGTTTTAAGAAAAATTACAATATTAATCAGGTGTACTGAAGCATAAATAATTAATAATACAATACTAGAATTAGTTTTAATCAAGTTTTCGTGAATTAGTGAAGAGGATAGGGACATTAATATCCATATTAGTAATAGGTAAACTAATTTGCTACCTATTTTTTTCTCCTGTTTTATTTTTGGAATAAATTCGGGCACAAAGATTAAAAATAGAAATATGAAAAATAATGATTGAAGTAAATGTAATCCGACAAACGTTATTAATTTAGCTTTAGAAAGTTTGATAAAATCCAATGTCGAAATAACATAAATCATTCCTATGTTTATTATTAAAAAAATAATAAAATTTGGGATAATTGTTATTATTTTTTTTGTGACACTCATATTTGGATATTTTTAAGGTTTCCTCAGAATCGTAATAAACTCAATAAATAATGACTTGATCTTTAGTAATTACTAATTAACCAATAGTTTTTTTCGATAGATCCATATCATTAACAATATAACAGTTAATATAGAAAATATTTTGATAAATTTAAATACATTACGGTCATAATCTATTAAGGAATCTAAGTATTTTTTATCTAGAAAAGTAGATTCGAGTTGATCTATTTCTTTTAAGGTAATTGAGAGTTTTGATTCAAGTAATTTTTTGTCATAATTTTCGATTAACGAATTTAATTGTGTTTGTTTAGATATATTATTAGTTTTTGTATATAATTGCTTCAGTACATTTGCCGTATCGTAAACCATTTTGTTAGCATTCTCTTTAAGATATAAGGATAAAGCTTCGTTTAAATATTTTTCTGCTTTTTTTGATTTATTCAGTCCTAAAAAAGATTTTCCAAGTTCTAGATTAACATATGGATCATTATTTTTTTGCTTAAATAGATCACTAATTTTGTCAATATATTTTAGAGCTTTTTCAAATTTTTGTCTTTCATTAGCTATTTTAGCCTTAATTAGTAAAGCACTTTTTATTATAATTTTATTAGAAGCCTTATTAGCGTAAACGAAAGAGCTATCGGTTGAAATTTCTGATTTTTTTAATTGGTCATTTTTTAAATGAAGTTCCGCAATAACGTTATAAAGATCTGCAGTTACATTATGATTATTACTTTGTTTATAAAAAACCATAACCTCTTCGTACATTAATAAAGATTTCTGAAATAATTCTAGTTTTTCATACACTGTGGCTTGAGCAGCTTTAACTCTAATTAATTGCGATTGAGTGTAATTAATTTTTAAGAGATATTCTTCGGACAATTTTGCATATCTAAATTGCATCTCATAATTATCTAAAATTCTATAAACGTTAAATATTTTTAGGTAAGTACGATGCATTTCTGCAAGATACCTTTCTTTTAAATCATCATCTAAATCGTTATTCGCAAGAAGTACTTTTAAAATATTAATAGAAGTAAATAATTGTTCTAAGGATCCTCTATATTCAGTGTTTCTTAAATCATACAGAGACATTCTACTTCTAGATTGGACTATACCATATAAATATTGAGTTTCAATAGCTTCTTTGTGAGCTTTCTTAGCAATTTCAAAACCTTTTTGCTCTCCTTTCATATAATTTTTTAAAGAAGCATTGTTTAGGGAATCAATTCTTTTATTAACGTGAATGACATCAGTTTGTTGAGATGTACAATACATAGAATAAGAAAGTACAAAAAGAAAATGTAGGTATTTTAACATAATATTTTGGAGTAATTAAAAAGTCTATGAAATACATCTAATCCAAACTACAAAAAAATGAACTAAAATCTAGAAAAAAGTTCTTTTTTTTGGATTTAGTGTGTGATCTTAACCAAAGTTATCTTAAAATAAAAACCTGCAATATATTTTTGGTCGTATAAATTTTAACGTCCTTACTTAGTACTTGAAATTAATTTTACGTTTAAAAATTAGATTATTAAGCTAACAAGGAAAAATGAAGAAAATCTAAACAATTAGACGAATGAAAAATAGTATAAAATTACTTCAAACATTATTATTTCTGATGATTTTATCTCATCTATTTTTGTCTTGTGAACCTGAATCAAATGAGTATAATAGTCTAATAAATAGTAATATAGATTTAATTACTGAACAAGCTTACCCAAATCAAACAGGAAAATTATTGCAAATTTCTTTAAATAGATCACAGGTAACAGTTGAAAATATTGGTCAAGATTATATATTAGAAGGAGATATTAAAGTATTGTTGGCTAACAATAATAAAAGCGTTGGTAGAACTGGAAACCGGTGGTTAAATAATACAGTGTTTTATTCTATTGAAAACGGAATGCCTTTTACATCTAGGATCATAGATGCTATTGCACACTGGGAATCCATAACTTCATTAAGATTTATTAAGCGTACAGATCAGAAAGACTATATTTATTTTAAAAACGGCTCTGGATGTTCTTCTTTTGTAGGTCGCATTGGTGGTCGACAAGATATTACTTTAGAAAATGGATGCTCTACTGGTAATACGATCCACGAGATTGGTCATGCTATTGGTTTATGGCATGAACAAAGTAGAAAAGACAGAAATCAATATGTGAACATATTATTTCAAAATATAGAAGAGGGTAAGGAGCATAATTTTAGAACTTATAATGAACAAGGACTAGATGGAAATGAATATACTTCTAATTTAGATTTCGGAAGTATAATGATGTATAATTCGTTTGCTTTTTCTAAAAATGGGCAACCTACTATAACAAGACTTAATGGTGATACTTACAGTGCACAACGTAGTGGTTTATCTAACGCTGATATTGCTGGTATAAATCAAATGTATCCTCCAATTCTAATTGATTTTAAAGGAGTTAATGGCAGATTTGTTAGTAGCGAATTTGGTTATCAACCAATGAATTGTAATAGAACAGTAGCTCAAAGTTGGGAAAAATTTGAAATCATAAGATTAGAAGGAGGAAAAGTTGCTTTTAAGGGGGATAATGGTAAGTATGTAAGTAGTGAAAATGGATTGAGTGCAATTACCTGTAATCGATCTGAAATAGGAGATTGGGAACAGTTTACTTTGGTTTCAATAGGAGGAAATAAATACGTAATAAAGGGTAATAATGGTAGATATATTAGCTCAGAAGATGGTAGGATCCCAATGACTTGCAATCGCGTCAATATTGGATCTTGGGAAGAATTTGAAATTTCAGGCTTATAAGAATACTTTGTTTAATAAGATGCATAATTGGTTTTCTATATTTTAAAATTAGATTTTTTGTTGAATTATAGTAAATTCAAAATATGGAAAACCAATTTCAGATAATATGTTTTAATAAAATGATAAAAAAACTGATTATATTTTTAAATGTTTCTGTTTTTTCAATTTTGTTTTTTAGTTGTGAAATAAATTTAGAAAATGGCACATCATCGGAAGGAAAATCAATTGAGCAGAATAGCTTTGATATTCTAAAAACTTCAAATGATCCAGAAGTTAATTGGTCAGGAGAAGTAACCTCCTATTTAGACGACATTTGGATTATAATGAAAAAAAATGATGTTGCAAC
Source organism: Aquimarina sp. Aq107 (assembly GCF_943733665.1). Lineage (NCBI taxonomy): Bacteria > Pseudomonadati > Bacteroidota > Flavobacteriia > Flavobacteriales > Flavobacteriaceae > Aquimarina > Aquimarina sp. Aq107. The sequence continues at coordinate 4,997,184 of NZ_OX030782.1, forward strand.
TTATGATTTACGTATTGGAACAGGTGGTGTCATATCGGAAATAAGAGATCGGACTGAATCATTTAAGCAATTACTTTCTCCTACTTTTAATGGAGAACAAACAGATAGGGTTGTCCAGTGGACCTTATGGAGCTTTAATGGAGATATTAAAAATACAGCATCTAATTTACCGTCATTTGAGCATCGCTATAATGTTACCCAAGGAGGTACATTTGATAATCAGTTATCTGAAACAATTTCTGTGAATGTAAATAAAGATAAAAACCAAATAGATATTTACAGTGTACCTAAGCTCCAATGGAAATCCCAAAATCAAATTGCTATGACGGGTATTCATTCTTCCCTAACACGTTATAGTGTTCATGAGAATGGTTATATTAAAATTCATAGAATCGTATCAATAGGGAATCCAAAATTATTTGGTGATTCACAACGATGGACTGACTTGTATCTTGAAGGCTGGACCCCTATGAATGGAAGTGAAGATGTATTTGATGGATTGGCTTTGTCAATTGATGATTCTGGAAGACCAAATTGGTGGTATAGACTGGAACAAAACATACCTAACTACCCTTGGTTCAGAGCTTCCGAAACTCAGGGCTATGCTATTGCATTTAACACAAAAAACCCTAGAACAAATGATGCACTAGCTTTAGTTTATGGAAAAAATGATATTCGATCACATGCCAATGCAGATTATTTTCTTAACACTATGTCATGGAATAATGGTATTGGAATTTTACCAACAATTAAAAGTAATTCAACCATCCCTAATAATTCTATTATAGAACAAACCTTGTATTTGGTCCCCCGTGAGGGACTATCGAATACTCTAAAATATGAATTGGACGAAATGGTAGATAAAATACCTCCACCTAAAATTCATTTTCCAGACGCCGTACCGGATGAGTTAATTAACATATATGAGAGATTAAAATTGAACGAGCTGTTGTCCGGTTTGAAAACGGATAATTTAAACTCAATAACCCATTGGGAATGATGTTTAGAAATATTCTTTCGATTTACCAAAAGAAATTTCTATGAAAATTTGATTCAGAAGTTTGTTCTAATTTTCCTTTATTGAAAATAAAAGGTATAACTTGATATTATTAAAAAGCATAGATTTCTAGAGATTTTATTTGTCTTTTCAAAAATATCTAGAAACTATTCAGTATGAATGGTGACTTATATGATAATTTACATTCTGAATGACTTAAACTATACCGATCTGCATTGAAATTGTATAGGTTTAGTTTTGTTAAGAGCTAAAGCCCTTTTTAAATTGCGATGATTTAAGAAAAAAAGAAAAGTTAACTCTTATTTAACCTCATTGACCTACGATTACAACAACAGAAACTTCTTGCAATGTTGCATCATTAAAAGTTTATATTCTAAATAATTCAAATCCTTGGAATAAATAAAAAATAATCATTTATGGGGATAGAATCAGAAAATTTAAAAAGAAGGAAAAATGGAAAATTTAGTGCGTTTTGATAGTTACGTCTTAAAGAAATCAACAAATATTAAAAAAATAAATGACTATAAATTTTTGAAAATTAGTTTTTTTGTGTTTTTCAATTTTTTGATTCTATCTTCATTAACCGCACAGAATAATGATAAAATTAAATTACCAATTGAAATTTTCGGAAGTACATCTACAACCAAAAAAATTTCTTTTAATTTAGAAAACGCCTCAGATATTCAAAGATTATTCTTGAAGATTCATCGCCCTGCTTATCGCAATCATGTAGATATTCCAAGTAAAATAGCAAAACTAAGTATTAGAGTTAATAATGAGAAATGGGTTGATATTACTGATGAAACAACAAATGTTTATACTGCGGAGAAAAGTTATGGCGGAATAGCTGGTGGATATCATACAGTAAGATTGACACATAATATCATTGGACTTAAAAATGGTTCAAATACAATCACTTTTAGATTTAATGGAACCGATGGTTTTAGTACCGGTTTAAGAATCATCGGTATCAATCTAAAAAAAACGGATTTTGTTAATATTTGGAATGGCTCAAATTTTGAAATTGAAGATCCTACTATGTGGCAAGCGCCATTGAATAACGCTTCCGACATAGCTGTAGGAAGTAATCTTTGGTATAATAAACAATTAAAAGAAAGTTCTGTAAATCCAGTAAATATAAATGCTAAGTGTACTTCTTGTCATGCTCAGGATGGTAGGGATTTAAAATACTTTAATTATAGTAATTATTCAATAATTGAAAGATCAAAATTCCATGGGCTTACAGAAATAGAAGCAAAACAAATTGCTTCATATATTCGATCTTTAAATACACCGGCTCCAAAAAATGCAAAGCCTTGGAACCCTCCATATCAACCTGGACCAGGATTGGATAAAAGACCAGTAAGTCGGTGGGCAGAAGGTGCTGGCCATAAACAAGTTTTAGAAAAAGATGAAGAAATGTTACCTTTTCTGTTTCCTAAAGGAACTTCACAAAATAATCTTGCTGAGGTAATAGATCATAGTAAAACTTTAAATATAAGAGAAATTCCTATCGCAATTCAGTTTCCCGACTGGAATTCTTGGCTTCCGGTTACTCATCCATTAGATATCTGGAAACCATATTTTTACAAGAATGGAGATGCTTATAAATCTTATATCAAAGCTCGAAAAGAACTAAATGAGAAGGGGGTTAATCAATTGATTGCTAGTGAAATTTTAGTGGAGACTTTAGACCTGTTAGAAGATGGTATTAGGGATTTTATGAATAAGAATTCTACTAACACCAAAGGTAAATGGCGTGTTCAAGATGGAGAGGCATTTGATAATATCAATAATGGATATACATTTGAAGAAGCCAAGTTGCAATTAGCTAAATTATTAGCTTTACATTCTTGGGAGTTAGTACAAGAATTTAATTTAGAAGATAAAAGTACTATTATTTATGGAGATCAAGGAGAAGCTAGATCATGGCCCTTTAGGTCAAGAAGTGTTTTTAATGTTGCACCTCATATAGTTGCAGATAATATTAATAATTTTCCAGGTCAAGATCCAATGGTTGGAGATTATTTTAGTACAGCGTGGTATCAATTGCAAATGACTCTTAATGCGGGAAATAAGCAACCTGCAGCAGAGAAACCTGTAGATTGGCCTTATCAACAATTACATGTTTTGCAATTAGGCAACTATACCGAAACTCCACTAAATCCTTTAAGGTATATAGGGACGCAAATAAAATTATTTCAGCAAAGAGTAAATGCAAACGGATCCAATAGGGCAGGTTTTGAGCTAAGGTCTACACATCCCTGGTGGCTATTCTCGAGCAGAACAGGCGATACTTCACTAATGGATTCATTAGACAAAATAGAATCCAATCTTCGCAATGCAATTGTTGAGGCTTTTTTAAGAGATTTTCTTAGAATTGTTGAACATAATCCTCACCCTTCTTTTCATCCAGAAAATTGGCAACGTACTGATCATGAATCACCTTCAACATCTAGATGGGCTCGGGTCGAGCCGGTAGACTACGTTCCTGTACCTTATAGTGGTTCTGGTAAATTATTTGCTTTTCCTGAAAATTATCATGCTGATAATTTTTACAGGCTTTTACCAAGATTACAAGAAAATAATATTGATCAACAAATCATTAACGACCTTGCAGATTGGTGCAGAACCATGTGGCCACAAGGAGATTGGAAGTCTTTTAAGGAAAATATTAAAGATCGAGCTCCATTAGGTAAAGTCATAATATTAAAATCTAATAGCATCCAAAAATATGTAAGTATTAATCAAAGAGGGTTTCTGTTAGCCAATAAAGATAATCGAGGTGATGCTGAAAAATTTAAAGTAGAGGATGCTGGAAATGGATATATTGCATTACAATCTTTAACAACTAATAAGGTAGTGCGTGTTAATAGAGCACGATCAGATAACCCTATGATTGCACAAGGAGATAAGATTGGTACTTGGATGCGTTTGAATTGGATTGTTAATCAAAATCAATCTATCAGTATTAAAAGTTTTAATACCAAGCTTTATGCCTTAGTCGATTCAAACAAAGGAAATAATCCTATTTTGGTTACAGGTGAGAAAATTGAAAGTCCGATGGAGTTTAATTTTGAAATTGTTTCTGAAACAAAAGATGAATTGGCTAGTTCGTTATGGAGATTGGAGAATTCAGCTAGCAAATTATGGATTCGACCTAAAAACAGAGCCATTGATACTAATGAAACTGTACCTTTAGTTTTTACGAACAAGGAGTATACAGGTAATTTTACAAAATTTGAATTTATCCCTACTGATAATGCTTATTATTTTATTCAAAATAGAGGGTCAAACGGTCGATTTAGACCTAGCGGATGTAGTTTGGATCAAAATGATACAATAGAAATAACACAGGTGTCCAAAGATACCTCTGATTGGTGTGCACAATGGAAATTAGTCGCAACTGATGAAGAAGGATTTTATCGAATTCAAAATAGGGAAACAGGAGGATGGATAAGAGCGAAAGATTGTAGTTTCAATACTGGAGATTCAGTTCCGATGACACAAGTGTCTTCGCAACACACAGGAATTTGTACTAAATGGCGATTAATAAAAGTAGGAGAACTAACAGCTAGAAATTTCGATGCCACAGCATTATCAAGAGGTTTAATTAACTTATATCCTAACCCGGCTTCCTCATTTGTTCAATTTTCCACCAATTCGTTTGATAAATTAGTTGTTTTCAATTCGAATGGATCTGAGGTTTTAGTGTTAGAAAACCGAAATAAAGAAAATAAGCTAGATATTTCTAAATTCCCCGATGGATTATACTTTGTTAAGATATATAATGAGAATGGTTCGATATTAGTTAAAAAGTTACAAGTAAATAAAAAGTAATAAATCAAGTAGTCTAAACTTTTTTGATTTGAATAAATGGGGTTAGATATTTGCGTAAACAACCTATAATCAAACCTCTGTATACATACAGTAATTAACCAAAATATGATAGAGTTGAAAAATCATTCCATATATCCCAAAAGTAAAAGAGAGGATTTTCTCTAAATATTTCCTTGATAATAATAGATTATTAATGTAATTGTTTACAAGCTTAAAACTGAGTTTCAAAGTTGAAAATTGACTGTAAAAGCACTTTTTGAATGCGAATATTAAACTGGCAATAGGTTTATATCATTAAGTATGAGATTGTGTCTATCTAAGTATAACAGTTATGTAGGAGTTGAGTTTTAACCAAAAAATAAAAAGCATTTAGATTTTTCTAGTGACAATCTAAATGGAATTCATGCTCCCGCAATAGGAGAAGATCAAGATCTGGAATATCAAGGATGGAAAAAACGAAAGATTACTAAGATCTAGTTTCTTACAGATAAGTACAAATAACTTCTTTTTCTATAAAAACCTATGACTAAAAACAAATTAATGTTTCCTTTAACAAACAGAACGGTAATATAGATCAATATTTCGATCAAACGCTATATGATCATAGAGATGCTTATGAAAGAACTAATGCTCCTATGGATAGGTTTAGGAGCTTACTTAATCGATTTGATACAACAACCCATAGCTGGAAAGGGTTCACAACTATCTTGCATTTATGGTAATAGGAATTAGAAAATTTTTAAAAGAAAGAAAAACGAAATTTCAAACCACTTCATTTATTAAATTATTAGGTAGTATCAGCATCCATAATTTTTATTATGGATGCTGTTTTCATTGTTATAATCCTTTGTGTTGAGTCTATTAAATGATCTCTGAAAGAAAGTTTTAGTATACAATAACAATTCTTCTCTAATTTCAAGTTCGTCAATTTTTTTCTTAGTTCTATTAAAGATCTATGTCAGTACTCTAATATGATATACTTTTTTTAAAACTGTTCAGGGAGGAATTACTTCATTTATACTCCAATAACAATTAGTTCCGAATATTGTTTTCTATTATCGTAATGATGTGGAGATAGCACTTAAAAAATTATTAAAAATATATTTTAAATCAATAATTGATGGGTCATTCAAAATTACTTATGGTTACTCCGCAATAGTACTAGGGTAAAAAAATCTTTCCATTCGTAACAGACATTTGTTTTTTACAGTATAATGTTTCCATTCACAACAAACTCTTTGTGTTTCTTACCAAAAACTTTCCGAACACAACTAAACCGAAGGTGTTGTAGTTAAAGAGATATAGATTTGGATCTAACAAATCATTTAACCTTTAAAACTCAATAAAATGAAAAGAACATTTTTAATTGTATTAGTTGCGGTATTTACTTTCTATTCTTGTGAAAAAGAGGAAAGTATAGATAATATCTTGGAGACAGATGTTAATCAGAAAGGATATCAATTGCCTAATGGAGATTATATAGGCGCTGGTTATGGATGGAATCCTTCTGGTAATAGTGGTGATGGTAGATTATATGGCTCTCCTTTTGACAGAAATTTAATTGTTAAATCAAATAACTTACCATCTGGAGTTGGTAATGGTATAGAGGGTAATTATGCCTACATCGAGACAATTGAAGAGTTTTACGAATATACTCGTCGAGTAAGAGGATTAGATACTGCATTTGTAAAGTCGCGTTTTTTCGGTTTAAATGTTGATAGAGATGCTGATATTTTAGACGCAACCAGATTAAATGAAAAATTTATTTCTGCTATAGTTACTATAGATGCGGTGTCTGCTAAATACGACGTTATAGGCAATCCTGATTTCGATCAATTAACTGAAGAAGCAAAAAGTGTTTCAGGATTTCCTGAAAGATTTAAAGAAAGGTACGGTAACTATTATGTTAATAGTGAAGTTATAGGTGGATCTATTAGTTTGGTTTATACTTGGAACGAAAGTGAATTATCTGAACAGGAAAAGAGTACCGTTAAAACAGGTTTTGGACTTTCTATACTTTCAATCTTTGGTATTGGAGGTTCAAGTACAGTAGAAAAGACGGAAATGCAAGATTTGGTTAACAAATCTACAGAAGTAAATGTAGTCTCAACAGCAAGAGGATATGCGCCTCAGTTCGGAAGAGGAGAACTAGATAATTATAATGAAGAGCTTAATAAATTTGTAGAATTTCTTAAATCAAATCCTGTAGACAATGTAATTTTATATCAACAAGTTTCCAACTATAGTCAATACATACAAACTGGTGCATATAATGAAGATCCATTAATAGCTAGAAAATGTATTGATTTAAATAATCAATGGACCTATGTGTATAATGCGATGGACTTGGTAGATAAAAATACTCCTGAAGCTGATGATAATAAAGGAGTTATTCGATCTCTAAGAGATGAGGCTCTTAATAACATGATGGCGGCTAGAGAGTGCATAAATAGTAGCTTGCCTCCTAATGTAGATAATTCTAGATACCTAGCATATTTTGATTTTTACGAAATAAATAAGAGATTAAAAATCATGTATAGATTTTATGATACTGTTGGGAGAACCTATTTCTATACACATAGTCAAAGTGAAATAGCAAGTTTACAGCAACAGCAAGGTCGTTATCGTCAAGAAGGATGGGCATATTCATTATTAGATAGTCCAATACCAAATAAACAAACAGTTCCTTTATATCGATTTGAAAGAAAAGAAGGAACTAAGGTAACTTATTTTTATACTACAAATAAACATGAAGGAGACACCTATTTTGGCGGTTATCAAGGAGTTGCAGGATATGTTTATACTTCGAATTCAGATGGGGCAATACCATTACATAGATATAGAGGAACAGACACTTATCTCTATACATTAGATCATCCTGAAGACGTAAACGGAGAAGGATATAGCGCTGTCAATAATTATGGATATCGTTATGAAGGTATCCAATGTTATGTTTTTAAATCTTAAAACATAACATTTACCAATACTAATTTATTAACACCGCACAGTAAAACTTTGTGTAATTATATGTGCGGTGTTCTCTTCTACTAAATACTAACGTATTGTGATAAGTAGTTAAAACTTGAAGTTTTTTAAAATTGGTAATAATGTTAAACAATTTGACATTAACTCCAAGGTTATTTTCTTGCTTCATTAAGGAATTAGCTACTAACAAATAAACTTAATTATAAAACATATATCCCAAATATTATGCAAATCGTAGATTTTACTTCATCAGAAATAGTTTTATTAGAAAATCATTTAACAGAAAAATCAGTTCGTAAAAAAAACTTTCTTTTACAGGAAGGTGAGGTTTGTGATTTTATGGCCTTCCTCATAAAAGGGTGTGTAAGACATTTTTATTTAGATGATGGCGATGAGATTACTTGTGATGTCTCTTTAGAAAATTCAGTAATTGTAGATTTACAAAGTTTTGATTCTGGTTTGAAAAGCAAACTAAATTTTCAAGCCCTAGAGGATTCAGAACTACTTCTAATACGAAAAAAAATGTTAAACAAACTCTATTCGATGGATCAGAGGTTCGAAAGGTTTAGCAGAAGAATTGCTGAAAAAATGGCAATTAGATGCTTAAACATCGCAATGTCATTAACTCATGACAAACCTGAAAAAAGATACTCTAATTTGGTTAAAGAGAAACCAGAGCTTTTACAACGAATTCCTCAAAAATACATAGCAAATATACTAGGAATTAAACCAGAAAGTTTAAGTAGGATTCATAGAAGAGTTTCTTTAAAAGAAAAAGCATTAGTTTAAATCATTTTTTTAAAGTTATAGAATTACTACTGCTATGTACATGTGGGTCTTAGCAATTCTATATAATTTCTGATCACTATTAATTACAATAACAACTTTTAATTAAAAAAACCATATTATATGCAATTTAAATTTATTTCATACAGATTTTTGCTTTTATCTGTTCTTGTTTTTTCCAGTCAAATTTTAACTTCGAAATCAAGGACAAAACATAATTATAGCAACATTATAGAAGTTCAAACTAACAATACAAATTATTATGTTTCACCAAATGGGAATGACAATAATTCTGGTACTTCGGAAGATAGCCCATTTGCAACCATCCAAAAGGCACAATCAGTAGCACAAGGTGGTGATTATATTTTCCTTTTCGGAGGTGTTTATAAAATTCAAGGTTCTGGACAGACAGGTATAACACTATCTAAGAGTGGTACATCTGCTAACCCCATCAGGCTTTGGGCTTATGAAGATCAAACCCCTGTACTTGATTTTTCCAACTTAAGTCATGAGTTTGGTGTACATGGAATACATATAGACGGAAATTGGTGGCATTTAAAGGGTATTGAAATGAAAAATGCAGCGGAAGGCAGTGGAAACTCGGCTGCAGGAATTATTGTCTTTGGTAGTAATAATATCTTAGAATTAATGGATGTTCACAACATTGCAGGAAAAGCAGTTCAAATTTTTGGTTCAGCAGCAAATAATACCGTAAAAAATTGTGATGCACATCATAACTATGATCCTTTACACTCTGGTAGTAACTCAGATGGTTTCCAAGCTGCTTTTGGAAGTGGAAATAATAACAAGTTTACAGGCTGCCGTGCATGGTACAATTCTGATGATGGATGGGATTTGTTTGATATGGAGGGTACTACTATAATTGAAAACTGCTGGTCTTTTCTAAATGGATATATACCAGACACAAACACTAAAGCTGGTGACGGTAACGGCTTTAAACTAGGTAGTAATTCAACTGGCCCAAGACATCAGGTGCATTTTAACTTAGCTGCTGGAAATGATTTGAGAGGATTCGATTATAATGGCGGTAGTGGCGGTATGGATTTATATAACAATACCTCTTATGATAATGGTTTTGTTGACTTTAGATTAGGGGAGTCATTAGGCTTTAATGTTCAGAACAATATTGGGTATTTAAGTTCTCAGAATGTTCAGGGAGAAAGAGGAAACAATGTTTCCGATAATTCATGGAATCTTTCTGTTGTTGTGAATAATGATGATTTTATTAGTCTTGACATAAATCAATTATTAAGATCCCGAAAACCCGACGGAAGCCTTCCTGATGTCGACTATTTACATTTAAAATCAGGAAGTGACCTTGTAGACAAGGGTGTTGATTTAGGATTTTCTTTTAATGGTAATGCGCCTGATTTAGGAGCTTTTGAAGCTGGTGGAATTCAAGGAAATGATGAAATTGTATCGGTTAATTCACCAGATCAGGTAAGACCTGGTGAGGAAGTGACTATTAAGGTGGATTATAATGCTGCAGTTGATAGGGATATTATAGTGGTTTTTCAAAAAGATAGCGATGATTTTAGATTTTTCACCTCAAATACTGTAAGTGTTGCAAAAGGATCTGGTGGTGTAGAAGTTATATTGAATATCCCGTCAGATGTTCCTATAGCAAATGATGCGTATCAATTTAGTACTATCTTGACAACACGTAACGGTGGTTATGATGATCGAAGAGATGATTTGTCTAATAAAGATGTTGACGTAGTAACCGAAATTTTATTAGACGATAAAATAACATCGGTAATTGCTCCAAGTGAGGTAGTGCCAGGAGAAGTTGTTGAGATAAGTGTGGATTATAGTGCTTCTGAAGATTCTGATATTGTTATTTATTTTCAGCGTGATAGTGGTGATTATCAGTTTTATACTGATGGGCGAGTTTCTGTAACAAGGGGATCTGGTAGTGTAAAAATTCCATTAACGATTCCATCAGATGTACCAGTGGCAAACGATGCGTATCAATTTCAAACTTTAATTACCACTCGCGGTGGTCATTGGAATGAACGATTGGATAATTTGGCAAAAACGAATATTGATGTTATCTCTCAGTTAGAAGACAAATTGAATTGGGTAAATAATCCAGAATCTATAAAACAAGGAGATAATTTAAATGTTACAGTAAATTATACTGCGTCTACTGATAGGGATATTATAGTGATCTTTCAAAAAGATAGCGATGATTTTGGATTTTTTACTTCTAATACTATAAGTGTAACAAAAGGGTCAGGTACGGTAGAGGTTCCATTAACTATTCCGCAAGATGTGCCAGTAGCAACTGATGCGTATCAATTTAATACTGTTTTGACAACACGTGATGGAGGTTGGGATGAGCGAAAAGATAATTTAGCAAAAGCAGATATAGATGTTTTTCCGTCTTCAAGAATATCAGAGGACATAGAGACTTTTTCTGATGTTGAGTTTAAAGTACTACAAAATCCAGTTTTAAATAATGAATTAAATATTTCAGGGCCAGAGAAATATAATATACGTATATATGATATTTCTGGAAAAGAAGTGTTTAAGGCAGATAAATTACAGGGTGATTCTAGATTATCATTAAAAGGGATATATAGAGGTCTTTATCTAGTTAAAATGACTAATACTGTTACCTTTCATAAGAAATCAAAAAAAATAGTTATTCAATAATTAATGCTGTTGTTGATTTCAAAATAATAATTGATTTTAATTCAAAGAACTGTCTTGAGGAAGAATCTCCCAAGGCAGTTGTTTTATGAAATCATTGTTTATTTGTAGAGATTTTTACAAATGCATTCTATTTTTTGATTAAAGTAGGTTTCATAGAATAGTAAAGTTTTAAAAATAATTGTGGATATGTTTTAACTTGAATTCGATTAATGTTTAGAAATATTTTATAGTAAAAAGATGAATTTTTAGCGAATAGAAGGTTTTCTAAAAAATTATTAGTTAGGTCGGATTTCTTGACTTAAGTTAACGTTTTTAATAAATCCACCATACTATATTTGATTATGCATAAGGTAATAAATGTTTGAATTAGTGTTGATAGAATGTGTACTGATAGTTTATTTAAAGTTTAAGTAAACTATCAGTTTTATTATCCTCAAACTATGCTTTATTGATGAATTTGCTCGCAATAGACATCACTTCCCTCAGCGAAAGGTATGAGATGATTATTCTTACAGGTATTTCACTCTATTTTATATCACAAATTAAAACTTTAAAAATCAACATTATTATGAAAAGACTATTTCTTTTATCCGTTTTTTTATTATTGAATATTAATTCATCTTGTAGTAAAGAGGAAGAATTTTCAAATGATCTAATTTCTTCTTCAGATTTGCTTAACAAAATTAATAATGACCCTGTTGCTTTAGATTATATTGAGGTACGTGCACAAATGGAACAGATTATTGAGGAAACCGTTAATAGAAATAATCTTACACCAGATCAATTTAGGAATTTTTATACTGAACAGAATTATAATGAATTAAATAAGATTTTTTTCAAAACTGAATTGATAGAAATTAGTTTGAAACTACAAAAAGCTGCTAATTTATTTAATGAAAAATATTCCAATTTAGAGTACTTATTATCCGATAATTCCAAAAGTTTAGATTCTTTTCAGGAAAAAATAAAACCTTTTTCTTTTCTTGACAATATTCAGGAAAAAAATGGGTGTCAAAAATATAGTCAAAATTGGTGGATTGAAAAATCATGTCAAGCAACGTGTGTGGTAGGTGGAGTTATTTGTTCTTCTTACGGTGTAACTGCAGTGGCTTGTGCTCTAGGGGGGTTTGTCTGTACTAATGCTTGTACAAATATTTATTGTTAAATATTTATTATAGGTTGAAGTAATTATTAGATAGTCTTTAAAAATAAGATTGATAATAATTTTTAGACAAACTATTAACGGAGAAGTCTTTAAATTTATTTTTAAAGACTTTTTCTTTTTTTGTTCTTAAATAAAGGTGTACTCAGAAAAAATTTAGAGTTAGAAGCTCAATATTTTGAATGAGTATTGAATTTTTATTTATACAATACTAAATAAATGTACTCTAATAGCAAGTAATTGCTTACGAATACTAGAGCAACTGCATTTCTTAACTTAAGTCAATCATTTAAGAAAGAGTCCCGTCTTATCTTTATGTGACATAAATACTTCAGGGTTATTTAAAAATATTAAAACTTTAGTTTAGGATGCTTCAATTTTTTTATAAAAACCTGAATCTATCATTAATTATATAATTTAAGAAAATGTGGAGCATTCTAAATTTTAAAATGAGTACACAAATTATCTAAACTTAAACTTATGAAACGTAAACTTTTATTCTATTTTGGTTTTTTTCTTCTATTTTTTTCTACGCATTTAACTGCTCAAATAGTTGTTAAAAATGGAGATAATCTAGAAAATGTAATTAAAAATGCAAGAGGAGGGCAAACTATTATAATCGAATCTGGAACATATGATGGTCTACGGTTAGATCAACTTAAATTTAGTCGTTCTGAGCCCCTTATAGTTAAGGCAAAAGAAGGAAACAACGTAATTGTCGATGCTAAAAGAAATGATAATAGGGCTCTATATTTAACCAATAGCAGTTATTTGGTCTTTGAAGGGATAAAATTTAAGGGTTCAAAGTTTGAGGGGATTCTGATAGAAGAAAGTGATCACATTATTATAACTAATTGTGAGATTTATGATTCTGGTCAGGCTGGTATAAAGGTTGCTTTGCGGTCTAAGTACGTAGATATTTTAGATACAAAAATACATGATACAGGAACTAATGGTGCGGGGAATAGAAGATATGGAGAAGGGATCTATGTTGGTCGTGGTGGTGGTCATAATAGTTCGAATTGGCCAGATAATACTGAATATGTTTGGATAGAGGACTGTGAAATATACAAGTGTGGTGCTGGAGAAGCTATTGATATTAAAGGTGAGACGTTTAATAATACTATAAAAGATAATTATATACATGATATTACGCTTCGTGACGCGGATTTCCCTCAGGCTAATGAAGGAGCTATTTCATTAGGGCATTTTGCTAAATTTAATGGAAATATTCATAAGGAAAATACTCGTCGTAATAATTGGGTAGAAGGAAACACTGTTGTAAAAACTAGAGATGGCGCAAATGCGAGAATATCGGGTATTTATAGTGCGGGATTAGGAAATGCTATCAAGAATAATACGGTAAGAGATGTACGAACAACCAGAGGAGGAAATTCAAATCCAGGCTATGGTATACTGCTTAATGATTTTGGGAATGCTAAAATGCATGTATATAGATATGGTAATACTATTAGCGATGTAGATGAAGAATATCGAGTTTCTGGTAATATATTACGTAATGAAGATCCAGGAAACAATCCACATTCAAAACAGACTTGGTATAATGCAGGAGATTCTACAGATGGTGAAGATGATATTATTTCGGTAACAGCTCCTAGTCAGGTAAATCAAGGTCAACAAATAACTCTTAATGTAGAATATAGTTCGTCAGGAGATAGAGATCTTGTAGTTGATTTTCAGAGAGACAATGGAGATTATATGGTTTTTGATCAGGTAAGGACTCAAGTATCTTCAGGAGCTGGGGCTTTAGATATTATTTTAAATATTCCGTTTGACGTTCCAGTTGTTAATGATGATTATCAAATTCAGACCTATATAACCTCTAGAGGAGGTAGTTGGGGTGATAGGTTTGATAACATTAACAGGAAAGATGTTGATGTTATAGGTTCAAATCTAGAAGATAAAGTGATATCGGTAACTGCTCCTGATCAGGTGATTCAGGGTGAACAGACAAATGTAAGTGTAAATTATGAAGCTTCTGATAATAGGGATATTATAGTTATATTTCAATTAGATCATGATAATTTTCTAGGTTTTGCTCAGAATAGGGTTCAGGTTTCAGCTGGTTCAGGAACTATTGATATTCCAATAACTATTCCTTCTGATGTAGAGGTTTCTAATGATTCTTATCAATTTCAGACAATTTTAACCCCGCGAGATGGAAGTTGGAATAATCGATTGGATAATGTGGATAAAATAGATATCGATGTTGTCTCTCAATTAGAAGATAAAATCGTTTGGGTAAATAATCCAGAATCACTTAAAGTTGGTGATGATTTGAATGTTACAGTGAATTATTCTGCGAGTATTGACAGAGATATTATTGTTATATTTCAATTGGATCACGGTGATTTCAGGGCTTATACAGAAAAGAGGGTCCAAGTTTCTGCAGGATCGGCCACTATAGAGGTTCCATTGACTATTCCGTTAGATGTTCCTGTTGCAAACGATGCATATCAATTCCAAACTATTTTGGCTACTCGTGATGGTCATTGGGAGGAGCGAAAAGATAATTTAACAAAAGTAGATATAGATATTTTTCCATCTTCGAGGATATCGGAAAATGTAGATACTTTTCCTGAGACAGAGTTTAAAATATTGAAAAACCCTATTAGTGATAATGTGTTACAACTTTCAGGTCCTAAGAGATATAGTATCAAGATATATGACATTTCTGGTAAAGAAGTCTTTAAATCCAATAAACTAGAAAATAACGTTACACTAGATTTAAGATTAAATAAAGGCTTTTATCTAGTTAACATGATAAATACAGAAAAGAACAGTATTGTTTCTAAGAAGATATTAGTACAATAGAATTTTATAGATAAGAGTAAATAAAAGTTTTAAATAAGTTCAAATTTTGAAACACTAACTCAACTATTTCTGCAGCTTCCTCTAGAATTATAACCTACCTAGAGGGAGTTTTTATCCAAATTTTAGTAATTAATGTACTGTGTGTTTTATGACTTAAGAAAATGTTAATACATTTTTAGCACCTAAAAATTTAATTTAAAGACAGGGGGTTAATTGTTTGTCTAACAAGTTTTTACACTTTGTAGTGATCAAGTGGCATGTAAGTAAATTGAACTATATATTTCTTCCGAACATAAATCTTAACTACAGTCAATACTTAATAGCCCTTGTAATACTAATTTTGATGTAGTTAACCATAAATATAAACACAAATCATGAGGCTTTATTTATTAAAATTAATATTCTTTTTATTATTATTTCAAATAACAAATGCTCAAGAGTGGAAATGGGAAAATGTTAATTTACAGGGCATGGGCTTTGTAACAGGTATTATAGCACACCCTATATACAAGAATGTTGTGTATGCTAGGACGGATGTTGGTGGGGTTTTTAGATGGAAAAATTCTACATCTGAGTGGGTTCCATTAATGGATGCTAAAAATATAGGTTACAGTGTAGAAAGTATATCTTTAGATAGGCAAAACAAAAACATACTCTATGCTAAAATGGGTAATAAAGAAGTCGGACAATTATATAAGTCTACTGATTCAGGAAATAGTTGGTCACCTATTCCTTTAAATTTATATGTTGAAGGTAATGGCGAATGGAGGCATGCAGGGGAAAGATTGAGTGCTCTTGGGGATTTATTATATTACGCATCTAGAAGGGATGGTTTATGGAGATCTACAAATCAAGGAGATAGTTGGACTCAAATCTCTAAAGATAAGGTTCCTTTTGGGGAAGAAGGAGGGCAAGTATTTTCGTTGATTCATCCTACAAATAATAATATTGTTTATGTTGGAGTACAAGGATTTGGGATTTATAAAACCAATAACTCAGGTGCTGATTGGTCATTATTACCAGGGGGTCCAGTTACAAACCTCAAGCCTATTCATGGGACTTTGTCTAATGATGGAGTTTTATACGTTACCTATGCAGATGGTTCTGCCGCTAATAGAAATGGTAAAGTCTATAAATTCACTGGGCAAGGTAATTTGATTGATATTACACCTTCCAACAAAGAAAACCAAGGGTTTGCTGGAATATCTGTAAATCCCAATGACAAGAATGAAGTTTTTACATTTCAGTGGAATTTTGGGGATAATAAAGGAATACATAGAAGTACAGACGGAGGTAACTCATGGGATTCGTTAAGTTTTGCTTCAGGAAATATAGAAGAACCAGGTTATTATCCTACTTGGTCAGCTTATACTAACGCCGGTCAAATCTTAATAGATCCAACAAATCCTAATCGTGCTTGGATGACTACTGGCTTTGCGGTTTATAAAACAGATAATAGAAAGGCCTCTACTCCTGAATGGAAGGTTGAAAATCAAAATTTAGAAGAATTTGTATGTATTTCAATTGTATCACCACCTCGACAACCTAAAGAAGTTGTATTAGGAGTCGCAGACATGGCGGGTATGTCGTTGACAAAATTTAATGAGGTTCCAAATAATAAATTTTACCCTAATGAATTCGGGATCATATCAGATATTTCTTTTTGTGAGGCGGACCCTAAACATATCGCATATGTTGGAAGTTCTCAATATGGTTCTGTTACTCCTTATACGGGCATATCGAATGATGGCGGAAATACTTGGGGAAATTTCCAATCCCTACCGACAAATATGCAGAATGGTAATATAGCATTCTCTTCAAGTAATCCAAATATAATGGTATGGGTTCCTATGAGCCAATCGAATTTAGGTTTACCTTCTGATCAATGGCAAGTAGACGCTCATTACACTGTTGATGGGGGAAGAACTTGGAAAAGAAGCAATGGTTTACCTCAAAGAATAGAGTCATTGAGACAATATTGGTTTGGTAGCAAATCTCTTATTGCAGACCCTACTAGTGGTAGCACATTTTATTTGTATGATAGAAAGAATATCTATAAAAGTTCTGATAATGGGGCTAACTGGAATGTTGTTGGAAATGTACCTGTTGATTGGCATCAAGTTGTTTTAAAAGCTAAACCAGGAACTAGCGAATTATATTTTGTAAATAAAGATGGGGGACTTTTATATAAGTCATTGGATCAGGGGAAATCTTGGAACCCAATCCCTAATGTAACGGATTGTATAAATTTTGCTTTTGGAAAGAATAAAGTTAATGATAATTCTGAAGTGTTGTATATAGTAGCTTCAATAGATGGTAAAAAAGATGTTTATAAATCTGAAAATAATGATGAAAATTGGGAAAATACTAACGCTTATAAAACATTACCTATTGATAAAGTATTTACTATGGACGCTAGTAAAGATCAATATGGCAAAGTATACTTTGGAACAGGAGGGAGAGGAGCTTTTGTTGGAGTTCTTTCGGAATCAACAGAAATAGAGCAAACTACATTTAGCAATAATGGAAAAAATTGGGTTATCAAGGATTTATCTTTTATTGAAGCTGAAAATTTTGATAATGGTGGAGAAGGGATTTCTTACTCAGATAATGATATTGAAAACATAGGGAATCGGTATAGAGAAACAAGTGTAGATATTGAAGATAATAATAATGGATTTCATATAGGTTGGATTAATAATTCCGAATGGCTAGAATATTCTGTAGATGTAGAACAAGAGGGCAGTTACGATATTATTGTTGATTTGGCATCTAATCAGGATAACGCAGGTGGTTTAAAAATAAAATTAGATAATCAAGATTTAGGTGATATTGATGCTGTTAATACAGGCGGATGGAAAAACTTTGAAAGTATTAAGCTTGAAAGTATTAAGCTTGTTAAGGGTAAGAATAAAATTTTAAGATTTGAAATGATAGGTGGATATTTTAATATAGACAAGATTTCATTTTCCTATATTAAATCAACATCTAAAGAAATTGTGATTACTGCTCTAGGGAGATCTGGAACTGAAAAATTTGAAATTTATTCAGGCGGAGTTCAAATTAGTGCAGAAAATAGAGTTACTCAAGACTTTGAAGAATACATTTTTAATTTTGACCCAAAGGAAAAGTTACAAATTCATTTTGTTAACGACGGTATTGCTTCAAGTGGTATCAATAACGATTTAAGAATAGATCATATAAGAGTTGATGGTAAAACGTATGAAGCTGAAAATCAATCAATAAATACGGGGGGATGGAATCATACTACAGAACAATGTGGTGGAGCCCAATTAGAATGGTTAAACTGTGTTGGTTACATTGAATTTAATCTCGAAGAGTCAAATAGAAACTCTATAGTTAAAAACTTAGATTTTGAATTTAAAGTGTATCCGAATCCTGTGAGCGATATACTACATCTTTCTATCGAAAAAAATGATCAAGAATTACAAGATATAAGTAAGATAGATATAATCAATCTTGAAGGCAGAGTTTTATATCAAAAACAAAACCTAAAAGAGGTAGAAACTGATATACAATTTAATACTTCAAACCTTAAGAATGGGGTTTATTTTATCCGTATTTCATATGATAAAGGGAAATCTAAAGTTCTTAGATTTTTGGTCAATGATAAAGCTAATTAATATATTTCCAATTAATTTAAGTATATGAAAATGAAGAAAATAAGAAACCTAGTAATACTGAAATGATAATCTATCTTGGGGAATTTTTTGTCTATAAAAGGAAGAAATTTTTAACATTTCTTAAAGAGCAAACAGTTATGAATTTTTTTTCATAACTGTTTGTTTATCTGTAGAGAAGATGGGAGTCGAACCCACGACCTCTTGACTGCCAGTCAAGCACTCTAGCCAGCTGAGCTACATCCCCTGAATTATATGTTAATCACGTAATGCACCCTTAAGGATTAATAGAGGAATCCTACTTTCGAAATCTTTTTTCAAAATGGTATTCTCCTCCCATAGTTTGGCAAAAAAACCTCTACTACGCCTAAATACACATAGCAAATCTGGATTATTCTCATTAAGATGCTCTAAAACTCCCTGAAACAAGGTTGCGTTTTCTGAAGATTTATAAGATGTTATAATTTCCGCTAAATCTTTCTGAAATTCTGCATCCTCGGGCAAAAATTCTTTTGTTTTAACCTGAAGTAATTTTATATCTGAATCAAAAGCACTTAGAATTTCTTTTATGGGATTCAACGTTTTTTGCTTTTTAATGACTCCCGATTTTATAGCCATTAATGTTCTATTAATTGGCTTAAAAACATAATTTTCAGGAATAATTAATACAGGTATCTCCGTTTTCTTTACTAAACTTCCCGAGGTTTCTCCAAGGAAATAAGAATTTTTGATATCGTGGCTTTCCGAACCTAAAACAATTAAATCAATAGAGTGTTTTAGATTAAATTCTGGAATAGCTTCTAATAAATCACCTTCTAGAGGAAGAGCAACAACTGACACACCTTTTTTTTCTACTTGAGCAAGTTTTTCTTCAATTGTGGTAACTGAAATATTTTTTAGTGTTTCATTTACCGAAGGGAGACTCCCAGATCTAGGTAGTTCCTTAAAAACTTGTACGGCATAAATGGTTCCTCCTAGTTCTTTTGCAAAATCAATTGCATACTGAAGTCGTGCGATACTAACAGAGTTTTCTGATAGTCCTAAAGGAACAAGAATATTTTTCATTTCTAAGCTTGATTTGTGTGTAAGGATGCAAAATTACAATTTTTGAACAGTAAATCTCTCTTTTGATAGGTTGAAGATATACCCGTTATTATTTCTTTTCTTAAAGTTTATATAAAATGATGTGTTGTTATACTATAAGTCGTTTTCTTAGAAGGAATAGTTCGTATTTTTGGCATTTGTAAAAAAGTATGATCCGTAAAGCTTTACCTTCCGATTTAGACAGTATTCATAAACTAACTCAATCTTGTGCTAGGGCCATGATAGCAAAAGAAATTTATCAATGGAATGAACACTACCCTACTCGAGCACGTTTTGAAAAAGATATTGAATTACAAGAGTTATATCTTTTAGAAGAAGAAAATCTGATCAAAGGAATTATTGTAATTACTGAATTGATGGATGACGAATATATACCGATCGAATGGGTTACCGAGAATAAGAATAATATTTATATACATAGATTAGCTGTGCATCCTGATTATTGGGGAAAAGGATATGCTCAGAAACTAATGAGTTGGGCAGAAGCTTATGCAAAAAATAATAACTACGTATCAGTTCGTCTAGATACATTTAGTGAGAATAAAAGAAATCAAAAGTTTTATGAAACAAGAGGGTATAAGAAATTAGGAAATATTTTCTTCCCCAAACAAAGTGAACACCCTTTTTATTGTTATGAACTTGTATTGTGAGTAGTGTTATAAGTTTTAAAAATATAAACCGATTAGCAATTCCTGCAATCATCGCTGGAATTGCAGAACCTGTTTTATCAGCTACAGATACTGCAATTGTTGGCAATATTCCCGTAAATGGAACAGAATCCCTTGCTGCCGTAGGAATTGTTGGTTCATTTCTTTCTATGTTAATATGGGTTTTAGCACAAACTCGAGCAGCAATTTCTGCTATTATTTCACAATATTTAGGAGCGGGAAAATTGGATGAGGTAAAGACACTACCAGCACAAGCAATTCTTTTTAATATAGGATTGAGTATTACCATTCTTTTAGCGACCGTTCCTTTTATTAAAGAAATTTTTATTCTTCTAAAAGCAGAAGGCTTGGTATTGGATTATTGTATTTCTTATTATAGTATCAGAGTATGGGGCTTTCCGTTATCTCTTTTTGTATTTGCAATTTTTGGAATTTTTAGAGGATTACAAAACACATATTGGCCGATGATTATTGCCATTATAGGAGTTGTAGCAAATATTATATTAGATTTTGTTTTGGTTTATGGGATTCCAGGTTTTTTAGAACCAATGTATCTAGAAGGAGCAGCTTGGGCAAGCTTGTTTTCGCAAATTTTAATGGCTGTTTTATCACTAATATTATTGCTTAAAAAAACGGAGGTATCATTGCGATTAGAAAAACTTTGGCATCCAGAGATGAAACGTTTTTTGGTGATGAGTGGAAATCTATTCATTCGTTCTCTCGCATTAAATACGACATTACTTTTAGCAGTTAGAGAAGCGACAAGCTTAGGAACAAACTATATCGCGGCTCATAGTATTGCAATACAATTATGGTTGTTCTTTGCATTTTTTATTGATGGATATGGAGGTGCTGGTAATATTTTAGGAGGAAGATTACTAGGAGCAAAAGATTATAAAAACCTCGTTGCGATGTCTAAAAAAGTGAATATATACGGGATTATAGTAGCTTGTGTCTTAGGAGGAATTTCCTTATTAATTCCTGAACGACTAGGTTTGATCTTTACTAAAGATCCAGAGGTACTAAATGTATTTACGGGTTTCTTTTATTTAGTTGTAATTGCCTTGCCAATTAATGCATTAGCATTTGTAGGTGATGGTATATTTAAAGGACTTGGAGAAACTGGTTTTTTACGAAATGTATTAGTAGGATCTACTTTTTTTGGATTTATACCAATGTTGCTGATTGCTAGATATTTTGATTGGAAACTTTATGGGATATGGATTGCAATTTCAGTTTGGATGTTAATTAGAGGGTTAGCTTTAGTTATTAAGTTTAAGAATAAGTATTATCCATTAGCAAATGTTTAAAACGCAAATTTCATAATTGCCATTACAATAATGACGTATAAACAGATTAGAAAAGCTACTAATCTAAATTTTTCCAAATACTTTTTTTCCATAAATCAAATATAATTGATCAATTAAAAAATGTAAACCCGTGTAAATACGGGTTTTATATTATGATTTGGAACGTAGTATGAGAGTCTAAAATATTATCTATTTTTATCAAAAATCTAGCTTAATGACAACTACAAGAACTAACGGAAGTTTATATACGCATTCGGATAATCATATTGCAACCATAGAGTTTGGACATCCGTCCAGTAACTCCTTTCCATCGGAATTATTAGAAAGATTAACAAAGGCGATTAATATTTTATCTGATGACACATCCATATATGTTATTGTTTTAAAATCAGAAGGAGAAAAAGCTTTTTGCGCGGGAGCTTCTTTTGATGAATTGGTGTCAATTACAAATTTAGAGGATGGAAAAAAATTCTTTTCGGGATTTGCTAATGTAATTAATGCTATGAGAAGATGTAAAAAACCAATCATTGGCAGAATACAAGGAAAAACTGTTGGAGGAGGAGTTGGATTAGCATCTGCTTGCGATTTTTGTATGGCTACAGAAGCAGCTTCTATTAAGTTAAGTGAATTAGCAATTGGGATAGGGCCTTTTGTAATAGAACCAGCTGTATCAAGAAAAATAGGATTAGCAGCTTTCGAAGCTTTAGCTTGGGATGCTTCTCAATGGAAAAATGCTTATTGGGCAAAAGATCAAGGGCTATTTACTAGAGTTTTTGAAACGATAACAGAATTGGATAAAGAAGTACAATTGTTTGCCGAAAAATTAGCTAGTTATAATCCACAAGCCACTGAAAAAATGAAAGAGGTAAATTGGAAAGGAACAAGTCATTGGGATGAGTTATTAATTGAAAGAGCTGCTGTTTCTGGAGAACTGGTGCTTTCTGAGTTTACAAAAGAAGCACTAAAAAAATTCAAAAAATAAAACAAATGGATATTTTAAATTTTTTAGGAGGAAATGGACTATTCTTAATTCTGGGAATCATATTAGTAGTAGTTTACTTTTATAATAAAAGAAAGAGAAGATAATGTTTACTAACTTTGCAAAAAAGTTAGATTAAAACAAATGAGTAAGATTAGAATTACCAAGAAGTTTACTTTTGAAGCAGGGCATGCGTTGTATGGATATGATGGTAAATGCAAAAACCTACATGGACATAGCTACAAGTTAAGTGTAACTGTAATAGGAGAACCGATTACAGATACATCTCATGTGAAGTTAGGAATGGTTATGGATTTTGGAGATCTAAAGAGAATAGTAAAGAAGGATATAGAAGATGTATTTGATCATGCTACTATTTTTAATAAAAACACCCCGCACTTAGAATTAGCCCAAGAGTTAGAAAAAAGAGGGCATCATGTTATTTTGGTGGATTATCAGCCATCTACTGAAAATATGATTATCGATTTCGCTGCTAAAATAAAAGCTAAACTTCCTGAAACGATAAAATTACACTCCTTAAAGCTCCAAGAAACCGAAACTTCTTATGCAGAGTGGTATGCATCAGATAATGATGAATAGCGAATGTTTTTTCACCTCATAGTATCTATAGAAATAAATGAAAAAGATAAGTTTAGCGGAAGGTAAAAAAATATACTTTGCATCTGATAATCATTTAGGAGCGCCGACTCAAGAAAAAAGTTTTCCTAGAGAACAAAAATTTGTAAAATGGTTAGATGAGGTTAAAGAAGACGCAGGGGCTATATTTTTATTAGGAGATCTTTTTGATTTTTGGTTCGAATATAAAACAGTAATTCCAAAAGGTTTTACAAGAACTTTAGGGAAACTTGCAGAAATTACTGATGCCGGAATCCCGGTTTATTATTTTGTTGGAAACCATGACCTTTGGATGAATGGATATTTTGAAGAGGAATTGAATATTCCGGTATTTCATAAGCCTCAAGAATTTGCTTTTAATGATACCACATTTCTTATTGGCCACGGTGATGGATTAGGTCCGGGTGATAAGGGATATAAAAGAATGAAAAAAGTGTTTACAAACCCTGTTGCAAAATGGTTTTTTCGTTGGTTGCATCCGGATTTAGGAGTAAAGTTAGCGCAATATCTTTCAGTAAAAAACAAATTGATTTCTGGAGATGAGGATGTCACTTTTCTTGGAGAAGAGAATGAGTGGTTAGTACAATACTGTAAACGAAAATTAGAGATAAAACATACAGATCATTTTGTTTTTGGTCATAGACACCTTCCAATGGAAATAAACCTAAATGATAAATCTAAGTATACAAACTTAGGAGATTGGATTATACATTATACGTATGCAGTTTTTGATGGTGCCGAAATGAAGATGATGAAGTATACAGAAAATGAATAAAAAACGGATGATCATTTTTTGATCATCCGTTTAAGATATTTATAAAAGTAACTAAGATTATTGTTTCGCTATTTTCTTAGTTATTATAGTATTATCCAATTGTACTTTGATAATGTAAAGTCCACTAGATTGCATACTTCTTCCCATGTCATCAAGTGAGATGGATTTAGTTCCAGATTCCATAGCTCCAGTATTTTTCTTAGCGATACTGTTTCCTTTTAGATCTATAATTTCTATAGAAGAATAAGAGACTTTTTGAGGTAGTGAGATTGTAATGCTAGCATTATCTAAAGTCAGTGGAACTGGATATACACTTATAGAATAAGATGCTTTACTTCCTTTTACTATTTCGTTTATTCTATTTGAATTTAGACCGCTAATTACAAATTTTTCCCAGTCACCAATGGCATTTCTATTACAATTAATAGCTTTGTTTCCATTTTCATGACTTACGTATTTACCATTATTTCCTTTGATCGCATAAAGATCACCTTCCAGAGATTCTAAAGTAAATTTTTCCCAGGACCCAACAGCATTTCTATTACAGTTCATAGGCTTTCCTCCGTTTTCTGAACTTACATATTTTCCATTACTTCCTTTAAAGCTCACTGTTCCGTTTCCTGCGGATTCCATAATAAATTGTTCATCTGTACCAGCATTGTTTCTGTTAGCTTGCATGGTTCGCGTACCTCCTTCAGAGCTTACATATTTATTAATAGTTTGCCCAAGTATAGTTACAAAATCATCAGTTCCGTTATCATCTCCAACAGTAAAAGAGATCGTTTTAGTGGTTTTAGCTCCTTTACTATCCGTTGCTTCAGCTCTTAATGTATAATTTCCTTCGCCAAGATTCTTTAAGGCGTTATCTTGATTATTGTTATTCCAGGTATAAGGGCTAACATTTTCTTGTCTGATAAAAGAATCATTAAGGTATAAACGTACGTTACTAACGCCATCACTGTCAGTTGCGGTAACAATGGCTTCTATAGTTGCAGGAGCCGAAAAAGATGCATTGTTTGATGGAGTTGTGAATGAAGTGTTGGGACCATTGTTGTCTCCGTCTCCATCACCTCCAAAACGAGGCCTAGAACTTAACCAGTCCATATCGAATTTAGGTCCTTTACATTGACACCCTTGACTGCCTTGGTCTACACGGCCAGGACATACTTTTTCGTCCTTAATTCTCTTACCTTGTATTGTAATGGCGTCATCATGTCCAGGTTCGTTACCACATTGTATTGTATTATATCTAGGATCTCCGTTTGCTAAATCTCTATAACTAGGGTGTTTTTTAAGCTCATCACAAATATCTTTAATATTTCTGCCTTGTCCATTAATATCGATTTTGAAATTACCAACACCGTGATCAAAAGAGGATTTACAAAAACAAAAGCCATTTGCTTGATAACTATCTTTCCACGAATTTGCATTAGGAACAATTCTCACACCTTGGTCAAAAGTATCTTGACCAGTACAACCCGTATCTTCGACGTTGGCTTTAGAACTATTGGTTGGGCTTGGTTGTTGGGCTATTGAAATATTGACGACAAATAAAAGTGCTAAAAACTTTAAAATAAATAGTTTACGTTTCATGGTATTTTGGTTTTAAGGGTTAATATTTTAAAAGATAACAATAATTTTCGGTGATATGTATAAAAAACACCAACTTTAAAGATACCTTAATAGAGTGAATCAAAATGTAATTAAATAGAATCCGTAGAGGATTAATTAGTCTACGTAGGATCTGGTTTGATCAAGTATTCAGGATATTATTTTTAAGTTCTGAATTTGATAGTCTTAGACTAAATATTTTTTATTCTAGAAGTAAGTGTTTTTTCAGAAACATGTATCGCTACTTCTTTAGAATTTTCTATTGCGTATGGGTGTTCAATAAAAATAATTTTATTATTAAAAATAGCTTCAATTAGATAATGATTTCCATTAAAATAGGACTTTTTTACTCTGACT
The DNA here is from genome assembly GCF_943733665.1 of Aquimarina sp. Aq107. NCBI lineage: Bacteria > Pseudomonadati > Bacteroidota > Flavobacteriia > Flavobacteriales > Flavobacteriaceae > Aquimarina > Aquimarina sp. Aq107. The sequence goes on from NZ_OX030782.1 coordinate 5,023,570, forward strand.
TTTATATCAGAGTTCTCGACGATTTGTAATTCGTGAGGATATAATAGGATTGTTTGATCGTTATTAAAATCTGGTAAAAAAGCATTGATCTGTAATTGATTTACTTCGCCAAAAAGTGATGCAATGTAATAGTTTTCTGGATTATTATAAATGCTTTTTGTATTCCCTTTACTGATAACTTCTCCATTGTGGATTACAATTGTTTCTTCGGCAAAAGAAAGTATATCAGTTTTATCGTGAGTAGCAGTGATACTAGTGATCTTATTTCTTTTTAGATACGTAAAAAGATTTCTTCTTAAGGAACTACGTCTGAAGTTATCAATATTACCAAAAGGTTCATCTAATAGTAATAATTCAGGTCTTTTAGCTAATGCTTTTGCCAATGCTACACGTTGTTTTTGACCACCACTTAAGTTTTCAACCTTGGCATCCGCAAATGGTAACATTTCTACTATTTCTAAAAGCTCATTAACACGACCAATTTTTAATTCAGGTTCAAAATTGGATAGATATTGTCCTATATTTTCAGAAACTGTTCTATATGCTTGTAGTTCGAAGCCTTGAGATAAGAATTTCATATTTTCTTGTCCCGGAACCAAATTATAAGCTGGCCCCAGTATTTCTTGATCATCCCAGAATAACGTTCCTTGGTTTGTGTCTAAGAGCCCATAAATTATTTTTAACAAGGTGCTCTTTCCGCAACCACTTGCTCCAATAAGTGCCACGTGTTTTCCCTTTTCAATAGTAAAATTGATATTTTTTAAAACCGGAATGGTATTATAGGCAAAGGAAACATTTTTAACTGTAAGCATATTTCAAATATAAATAACTTCAATAAAAAAATCCGTCTCTTTTTAGAAAACGGATCTTTTAATTTTAATTATAAAAAAATTATCCTTTTACATTGTCACTTACTTGCTCTGGTAAAACTTCATATCCCATATTGTATAGCGTAAAGCTAAAAATATCAGCATATTGCTCTATTGTTTTGGCAACCGGCGTACCAGCTCCGTGACCTGCGTTTGTTTCGATCCGTATCAAAGTTGGGTTAGTACCTTTTTGTTTTGATTGTAATTCTGCGGCAAATTTAAATGAGTGTGCAGGTACTACACGATCATCATGATCTCCTGTAGTTACTAATGTTGCAGGATATGATACTCCTTCTTTTACATTGTGTACTGGAGAATATCCTTTTAGATATTCGAACATCTGTTTGTCATCTTCCGCAGTTCCGTAATCATATGCCCATCCTGCACCAGCAGTAAAGGTGTGATAACGTAGCATATCCATTACACCAACAGCAGGTAAAGCTACTTTCATTAAATCAGGTCGCTGCGTCATGGTAGCTCCTACTAATAACCCTCCGTTAGATCCTCCTCTTATGGCTAGATATTCGCTTGATGTATATTTATTTTCTATTAAATATTCTGCAGCTGCAATAAAATCATCAAATACATTTTGCTTTTGCATTTTTGTTCCTGCATCATGCCATTTTTTTCCATATTCTCCACCACCTCTTAGGTTAGGAACTGCATAAACTCCACCTTGTTCCATCCATACCGCATTCGTAATACTAAAAGAAGGAGTTAGACTAACATTAAATCCTCCATATGCATATAAGATAGTTGGATTTTTACCTGTTAGTTCTATTCCTTTTTTATGTGTAATGATCATTGGAATTTTAGTACCATCTTTAGAGTTATAGAAAACTTGCTTGCTTTCGTAATCTTCAGGATTAAAATCTATTTTGGGTTTGCGATATAGTTCTGAAGTTCCATTTGCAATATCATATTTATAAATGCTTCCTGGAGTTTTATAATTAGTAAAAGAATAGTATAATTCTTTATCTTCTTTTTTCGCTCCAAAACCACCAATACTTCCCACTCCTGGTAATTCTACATCTCTTACTAATTTTCCTTCATAATCGTATTGTAATACTTTGGATACTGCATCTACCATATATTCTGCAAAAAAGTAACCTCCACCTGTATTTGGGCTTAGTACATTTTCTGTTTCAGGAATAAAATCTTTCCAGTTTTCTGGTGTTGGATTAGATGCATCAACCGTTACAATTTTTTGATTAGGAGCATTTAGGTTTGTAACTAGGTATAACTTAGAACCAACATTTTCAATTACATAGGTATCACTTTCTGTGTTATCTAGAATAGTAACAAGTTTATCATTATTACTAGTTAAGTTTTTTATAAATAATTTATTTCCAGAAGTAGAGGTACTAGCGGAGATAATTAAATATTTATCGTCTTCTGTTACACGTCCACTTATATATCGATGTTTTTCTTCTGGTGTACCTCCAAAAATTAGTTGATCTTCTTTTTGAGCTGTACCGAGTTTATGATAATATACTTTATGCTGATCTGTTTTTGCAGAAAGCTCACTTCCTTTAGGCTTATCGTAACTGGAATAATAGAAACCTTCATTTCCTCGCCAAGACATTCCAGAAAATTTGATATCTACAAGGGTATCTTCTATAATCTCTTTAGTCTCTGCATTTTTAACAATGACTTTTCTCCAATCACTGCCACCTTCAGAGATAGAGTAAGCTAAAAGTTTTCCATTTTTAGAAAAACTAACACCACCAAGTGAAGTTGTACCATCGTTACTAAAAGTATTAGGATCTAAAAATATTTCAGGTTCATCTCCTTCGTTTTTGAATCTGTAAATTACATATTGATTTTGTAAACCATCATTTTTATAAAAGTAGGTGTAATCACCTTCTTTAAATGGTGAGCCAACTTTTTCATAATTCCATAATCCCGATAAACGATTTTTTACTTGATCTCTAAATGGAATACTATCTAGATATCCAAAAGTTACTTTGTTTTGTTCAGCTACCCAACTTTCAGTTTCTTTACTACGATCATCCTCTAGCCATCTGTAAGGGTCTTTAACCTCAGTGTCAAAATAAGTATCTACGGTATCTACTTTTTTAGTTTCTGGATAATTCAAGGGAATAATAGTTTTAGCAGTTTCTATTTTTGTTTCATTTTTACATCCTATGATAGACGCTAACAAAAATAGTATTAAAAGAGTTTTTTTCATGATGAGTTAAATTTTATAAATAATTAAATATTAATTATTAGTTTTTATTTTGGTAATACCTATAAAACCAAATAAAGTAGTTTACAAAATTATCAAAACTTATAACTGTAAAGTGCTAAATAAAGCATAAAAAAAGACTGCTCTAACAATGATCAGATAGCTATTACACATTTAGAGCGTTGCTTTGGGGTTTAGCAACTCAGTTGATCATTTTCGTAGAGCAGTCGGAATTTTCCGTCCTCTAAGAAACGAAAAATTTTACTTTTATACCAGTAATGTTATAGAAGTAGTTTATTGGAATAGACATTTAAAAGTATTCCAGTTTTTATAAATCAAGAAGGCATTTGCAAGAAAAACAAATGCTCCAGGACCTATATTTGCAGGATCAAGGGTTGCATGAAATAGTATAATATTGACAGAAATAGGAGCCATCAATACTAGTGCAAATGGCACAGCTTTATTACTTACTAATAACAATCCAACGATTATTTCAATAAGACCAACTGTTTTTAAAATGTAACTATTTGCAAGAGCTCCAAATAGAATTCCTGCTTCTGGATTTGCAAATTCAAAATCGGGTAAAAATCCTATGAACTTATTGCTTCCGAAAACTATTAATAAGACTCCTAATAGGATTCTTAAGGCTAAAATTATTTTAGTATTCATTGTTTGTTTTTTTATGATTAAGTGATTTATTAGAGGGTTAAATGTTAAAAACCTTACAAATGTTATTAGAAACTGAAGCTAAAAAAATACCTTACGGCTTCTGAAAACTAACTGATTGACTTAATTTTTTAATCTTATTCCTAATGAAGATCACACAACTTCTCACACTCTCTTTCCTAATCTATTTGTTCTCTATTTCGCCTATTGCAGGACAAGATTATTTTTTTAAGGATAAGGCTCCTTTTAATTCTGAAATACCGACACCAGAAGAATTTCTTGGATATCCTATTGGAGAACAACACACACGTCATGATCAAATTGTAGCATACTTAACTACGTTGGCTGAAATATCCGATAGAGCTACTATAGAGAGCTATGGAAAATCTCATGAAAATAGAAAATTAGTAATACTTACTATTTCTAAGCCAGAAAACATTGGTAGTTTACCAAGTATAAAAAAACAACATCTTGCATTTACTGATGCTTTGGCTAACCCAACGAATTATAACGACATACCTATTTTTATTCAACTAGGTTATAATGTTCATGGAAATGAGCCTTCTGGTGCTGAAGCAGCTATGCTAACTGCTTATACGTTAGTTGCATCTAATAGTTCCGAAGTAAAAAAATATTTAGATAATGCAATTGTATTTATTGATCCTACGATTAATCCAGATGGTAGAGATAGACATACGCAATGGGCAAATCAATTTAAAGGAAGTCCGTTGGTTAGTGACAAATATGATGCAGAACATAATGAAGGATGGCCTCGTGGGAGAACTAATCATTATTGGTTTGATCTTAATAGAGACTGGTTATTAGCTATTAATCCTGAGAGTAGAGGAAAATTAAAATGGTATCACGAATGGTATCCTAATGTGGTTACTGATTTTCATGAAATGGGAACAAATAGCACATACTTTTTTGAGCCAATGAAACCTATTGGTTCTTTAGATCCTATAATGCCAAAAGAGAATTATGAAGATTTAAACAATTTGTTTGCTCCTTATTTTTCGAAAGCATTGGATAATATAGGATCTTTTTATTTTACAAAAGAAGCATTTGACGGGACATATCCAGGTTACGGGTCGTCATATCCGGATCTTCAAGGAGCACTTGCATTATTGTTTGAGCAAGCTAGTTCTCGAGGGCATTTACAAGATACTGATTACGGAACAATCTCCTTTCCCTTTACAATTCGTAATCAATATGTTTCTAGTATTGCTACAATTAAAGCTGCAGTAGAAAACAAAGCTACGTTACGAAAATATCAGCAGGACTTTTTTAAATCATCGGAATCTGGGGTTGCTAAAAATAATTTTGCTGGTTATGAATTTGGAGATGCATATGATACTAATAGAAATAAAGCATTTATAGATAAATTATTACTACATAAAATAAAGGTTTATAAAAAGGGGAATAAATATGTAGTTCCTGTAAAACAAGCACAAAAAAGAATGGTTCAGACAGTATTTGAAACATACAACAAATATCGAGATAGTGTTTTTTATGATGCTTCTGCTTGGAGTGTAGCCAATTTTTATAATATGAAATATAAAGGATTAAAATCTATTGATTTAGGGCAAGAAATAAGATCCACAAAAGAGATAGGGGCTGTTTCTAAAGTGTCTAAATCGGATTATGCATATATTATGGATTGGGATGATTATAATGCACCTGCTGCATTGTATTACATGCAATCAAAAGGATTGTTAGTTGCTTCCGCATTTAAACCGTTTAGTATTGTTACTTCAGAAGGAAATAAAAGCTTTAATTATGGAAGTATTTTAGTTCCGGTAAGTAAGCAGAAAAAAGATATCGATGAGGTATTTGCTATTGTAAAAACAGCCCAAGAAAAATTTAGCGTACCCATTTTTAGTACCAATACAGGATTTAGTTCATCGGGAATTGACTTGGGGAGTGGTAATTTTAGAAAATTAGAAACACCTAAAGCATTGTTGTTAATTGGAGAAGGTGTAAATTCTTATGAGGCAGGAGAAGTATGGCATTTGTTAGACACCAGAGTTCATATGCCAATAACTAAATTAAGGATGAATAGGTTTAATAGTATTCCATTAAAAGAATATAATACGTTAGTTATGGTATCCGGAAGATATTATCAATTGGATTCTCTACAACAAAAAAGAATAAAAGAATGGGTTTCTCACGGAAATACACTGATAACTATTGCAAATGCTTCTAAATGGGCTATTGATAAAAAAATCGTTAAAGAACAATTAACCAAAAAAGAAAAAGATACTTCTGGGAATAAAATTGTAAAACGATTACCATATGTAGATGCTGGAGAAAATATTGGACGAGAACAAGTAGGAGGCGCTATTTTTGAGGTGGATCTTGATACTACTCATCCATTAGGTTTTGGATATAGAGACAATTCATTACCTGTATATAAAAATAATGAAGTATTTATTTCGCCAAGTAAGAATCCGTATGCTACAGTGGCAAAATACACCAAAAATGCCCATATTGATGGGTATATATCGATTGATAATTATGAGCATTATCTAAAACCCTCTGCTTCACTTGTTGTTAGTGCAATAGGAAGTGGTCGAGTTGTTTTATTTGCAGATAACCCTAATTTTAGAGGTTCTTGGTATGGTACTAATCGTTTATTTATGAACGCTTTGTTTTTAGGAAAACATATGTATGTACCAAGAGTAAGAGAATAGATGTATTTCTAATAGAAATGAGAAAGCCCTTGTTATTTCTTTAATATAACAAGGGCTTTTTATAATAGTGGTTGGTTATTAGCCGATTAAATTATTTTCTACTAAATATTCTCCAATTTGTACTGCATTTGTAGCGGCTCCTTTTCTAAGGTTATCTGCTACAATCCACATGTTTAATGCATTTTCTCTAGAATGATCTCTTCTAATTCTACCTACAAAAACATCATTTTTCCCTTCGGCATAAATAGGCATTGGATATGTATTAGTATCTGGGTTATCCTGTACTGTAACTCCAGAAGTATTATTTAAAATTTGACGAACTTCATTTTCCTGAAACTCATTTTCAAACTCAAGATTTACACTTTCACTATGTCCACCAACAACTGGAATACGAATAGCTGTTGCAGTAACTGCAATAGTACGATCATCAAGAATTTTCTGAGTTTCGTTCACTAATTTCATCTCTTCTTTAGTATACCCATTTTCTTGGAACACATCACAGTGCGGAATTGCATTGCGATGGATTGGATATGGATAAGCCATTTCACCTTTTTCTCCAGCGTATTCATTTTCTAATTGTTGAACAGCTTTTACTCCTGTTCCAGTAATAGATTGATAGGTAGAGATAATAGCACGTTTGATCTTGTAAGATGAGTGTAGTGGCCCTAATGCCATTACTAGTTGTATAGTAGAACAATTAGGGTTTGCTATAATCTTATCTTCTTTAGTTAAATCTTTAGCATTAATTTCTGGTACAACTAACTTTTTGGTTGGATCCATTCTCCATGCAGAAGAATTATCGATTACTGTAATCCCAGCATCTGCAAATTTAGGAGCCCATTCTAGAGAAGTACTTCCACCTGCAGAAAATAAAGCTACATCAGGTTTCATTTCTATAGCCGTAGCTAAACCAACAACAGAAAACTCTTGATTCTTATATGATATTTTCTTTCCAATAGATCTTTCTGAAGCAACAGGAATTAATTCTGTTACTGGAAAATTACGTTCTTCTAATACTTTTAACATTACGGTACCTACCAATCCAGTGGCACCAACAACAGCTACTTTCATCTGCTTAATTTATTAATGACTTTTACCGATACAAAAATCGGTCTTTTTTTTAAATTCCAGCAAATGTGCTAATTATTTATAAGAGAATATTCTTTTTTCGTGAAATAATATTAATTTAAACATTTTGTTACATATTAAACAAAATGTAAAAAAGAACCACCCAATTTCTTGAGTGGTTTAGTTAGAATATGTAGTATAGCGGTAGCTATAGATAATTCAATAAGTAATAATTTGATCTTATTTTTTAAGTAGATCTCTTATTTCAGCTAATAATTCTTCTTGAGTTGGTCCAGCTGGTTCAGCAGGAGCTTCCTCGACAGGCTTTTTAGTTTTGTTATATGCTTTTACAATCATAAACATTACGAATCCAACGATAATTAAATTAATAATGGTGTTAATCCAAGCTCCATACGTAATTGCATTTTCAGCGGTTGTTATTGCTCCTGTAGCATCTACAACTGCTTCTTGAAGAATAATTTTTTTACTGCTAAAATCCATTCCACCAGAGAAATAACCTACGACAGGCATTACAATATTGGATACAAAACCTTTGACAACGCCTCCAATAGCAGTTGCCATAATTACAGCAACAGCAAATTCAACGACATTACCAGTCATTATAAATTCCTTAAATTCTTTAAGCATGATTATTTTATTTTAGTTAGTATTATGGATACAAAATACGTAAAAATTAAATCTTTGTTTAAAAAAATGTTAAAAAAACACACTGGAAATTCGATCAAATTCAATTATTACCGATAATAACACGTTTTACTCTTGGAGAAATAGCTGTAAGGAGTTCATAAGAAATTGTTCCTGCGCTTTCAGCTATTATTGCAGCAGAAGAGGTGTTATCGAATATAATCACTTCGTCTCCTTCTTTACAATCAATATCTGTGATATCAATCATTATCATATCCATACAGACATTTCCAAGGATAAAAGCTTTTTTTCCGTTTACAATAAAGAAACCATTTTTATTTCCATATTGTCTTCCGATACCATCGGCGTGACCAATAGGGATGGTTGCTGTTTTGGTATATCCATCAGAAACAAAAGCTCTATTATAACCTAAGGTTTCTCCAGGTTCTAGTGTATGAATTTGAGAAATAACTGATTTAAGCGATGCTATGGGTTTTAAATGGGTGTCATAGTTAGCGTCATTTCCATAGCCAAATAATCCTATTCCGGTGCGGACCATATCAAAATGTGCTTCTGGATAGTTTAGAACTCCTGATGTATTGCATTGATGAAGTATAGATTTGTATCCTAATTGATCAATCATTTGAGAAGTTATTTTCTTAAATAAGTTAATTTGACGTATTGTAAACTCCTTTTCATTATGATCTTCACTGGCTGCAAGGTGAGAGAATAGCGATTTTACTTTAATTGATTTTGTTTTTTTTAAGTGATTAATTATATAATCCACATCGTTTTCCCAAAGACCTAATCGATTTAAACCTGTATTAAACTTAATATGTACAGGATAATCGTTTTGATTTTTTGCTTCTGCGATTGAAATAAATTCTCTTAAAATTCTAGGACTGTAGAGACTGGGTTCTAAATTGTATTTAATTAGCGAAGAAAAATTTATCGGTTGCGGATGCAATACTAATATTGGTGTTTTTATACCAGCTTTTCGCAATGTAATTCCTTCTGATACATAAGCAACAGCAAAATAATCAGCACCTATTTTTTCTAGATGTTTTGCTATCGTTACAGAATCACTTCCATATCCTGCAGCTTTTACTACAGCTAACAACTTAACTTTTGAATCAAGCTTACTTTTTAAGTATGTATAATTATGAGTAAGATGAGTCAAATTAATTTCAAGAATGGTTTCTTTTAGTTTACTCATCAGATTTTTTAGAATTTTTGGATAATTCTTTAGGATCGGTAACCTCTATTTGTTTTACTTTTTCTTTTAGAGAAGCTTTATAGTAAGCAGCGCGACTTAAAGGTTCGTACTCATCTGTTTCACCCAGTAATACCAAGTCATCTTTTTTAGATTTTCTATAACTAAATTGGGCAAGATTACCAGTTCTGGTGCATACTGCATGAACTTTGGTTACATATTCTGCAGTAGCCATAAGAGCTGGCATAGGTCCAAAAGGATTTCCTTTAAAATCCATATCTAAGCCTGCCACAATAACTCGAATACCTTTATTGGCTAAGTCATTACAAACACTTACGATTTCATCATCAAAAAATTGTGCTTCATCAATACCTACTACATCACAAGTATCAGCCAAAATTCTAATATTTGCTGCTGCAGGAACAGGAGTAGAACGAATTTCGTTTGCATCATGAGAAACCACCATCTCATCATCATATCGGACATCGATAGCTGGTTTAAAAATTTCAACTTTTTGTTTAGCAAATTGCGCACGTTTTAATCTACGAATCAATTCTTCGGTCTTTCCCGAAAACATCGAACCACAGATAACTTCTATCCAGCCAAATTGCTCTTTATGATTTACTGTATTTTCGAGAAACATTTTGTATTTTTCAGCATCAATTAAAAGAAACCCTACTCTTTAATAATACCAATTGAATTTTGAGATGATAATGGAAACAATCCTTCATTTCATTTTTACTTTTGGTATTGCTTTAAAGATGAGGTAAATTTATTAAAAAACAAAAAGCATAGCCCAAACGAATAAGAAAGTTATGAAGAAGAAATTGGAAGCAGAATTGATAAGTATTGCACATAGGATACTGCAACTTAAAGATAGGTCGACCTTACCGCAATTGCAGGAAGAGGCAAGACAATTATATGAAAAATTAAGTGTTTTAAATTTTGCAGAGTCTCATTTTGCAGGTATTCAACCAACAATAGGGAGTATTAAGGAGGCTTTAGAAGCAACGGACATATCAGATACTCAAACAGATATTTTAGATGAGATTAAATCTAAACCAATTGTTAGTTTAGATCAAGAAATAGAAACAAAGGAAGTTCCTGAGACTATGTTTAGTCTAGAAAATAAAGTTACTGAATCAATACCGGAAGTAGTTGAAGAACAAAAGCCAGAAATCGTAATCGAAAAGATTAACGAGAAAGTTACAGAAGATCTTTTTGTACCTGCTCCTAAGTTTACAGAAGAGAATGTTTCTTTATCCGAGCCTGTTTATGAAAAAAATGATATGGAAGAAATAGGATCCGTACCTCAAAGTATGCCTATTTTAGAAAAAATGAATGATTTAGAAGAAAAACCAAAGTCATTAAATGATCAATTAAAAAAAGGAATTAATATTGGATTAAATGATAGATTGGCTTTTATAAAACATTTATTTGATGGAAGTTCTACAGATTATAATCGTGTACTTTCGCAGTTAAATACACTTAATAGTAAAAGTGGAGCGAGACAATTTATTAAAAACATGGTAAAGCCTGATTATAATAATTGGCAAGGAAAAGAAGAATATGAAGAGCGTTTTATGGAGATCGTAACCAATAAGTATGAATTTTAGGTAAGGATTTACACTTTTTTGTTACTAACAATCTTACTAAAAGTAAAACTATTTATATGAAAATTATCTACTGGATTGCCACTATAGCGATGTGCGGAATTATGTTGTTTTCTGCACAGATGTACTTTAGAAATACAGAAATGGTAAGAGGTTTTTTTGAAAGCCTAGACTATCCAACATATTTGGTTATTCCTCTGGCAATAGCAAAAATAGGTGGGATTATTGTAATTCTTACTAATAAGGTAAAATGGTTAAAGGAATGGGCATATGCTGGATTCTTTTTTGATATGGTGCTTGCCTTTACTGCACATTACATGAAAGATGATGGACAAGGATTATTTGCTACTTTAGGATTGATATTCCTTATTATATCATATACAATAGGAAAAAAAGTAAGACCCTAAAATATGTCCAAATTATTTATCGTCCCTACTCCAATTGGTAATTTAGAAGACATGACTTTTAGAGCTATTAAAGTGCTAAAAGAAGTGGATTTGATTCTGGCCGAAGATACTCGCACTAGTGGTAAATTACTTAAACATTATGAAATTACTACACATATGCAAAGCCATCATATGCATAATGAACATAAAACTATAGATAGTGTTATTAGAAGGTTGCAAAGCGGAGAAAATGTAGCGTTAATTAGTGATGCTGGAACACCTGCGATTAGCGACCCTGGATTTTTATTGACAAGGGCGTGTGTAGAAAATAGTATTGATGTAGAATGTTTACCTGGAGCTACGGCATTTGTTCCTGCTTTAGTTAATAGTGGTTTGCCAAATGATAAATTTGTTTTTGAAGGATTTCTTCCAGTAAAAAAGGGTAGACAAACACGATTGAAAATATTGACAGAAGAAACAAGAACCATGATATTTTATGAATCTCCACATAAACTCATTAAGACTTTAGGTAATTTTGTAGAATATTTTGGAGATGATAGAATGCTTTCTGTATCAAGAGAATTAAGCAAACTCCACGAGGAAACCATTCGTGGAACTGCGCAAGAAGTATTATCACATTATGAAAATAAACCTCCTAAAGGTGAAATAGTTATTGTCGTTGGAGGAAAAAAATAATATATGAATATATCCGATTTTATTAAGAGACTTAGAAAATATCCTGCAGAAATTACATTTCAGAATACTATGGATATTATTGAAGCTCACTATAGTTTTGAACCTATATCTTTCATCAATGGAAATGTGACTAATGAATCTGGACAAAATTCTGGTTCTTGTAAGTTGTTTTCTTTTGCAAAAAATCACGATTTAGGAGTAGAGGAAACATTAAATTGTTTTGGAGAACATTATAGAAATGTTTTGCAAAACCCTGAAGGAACTGATCACCAAAATATTCGTAATTTTATGAAAACGGGATGGGATGGGATAACCTTTAATGGTCAAGCACTTACTAAAAGACTTCTGTAATTGAACTTAATTGTTTCTCAAGCTTTTTTTGATTTCTTCCAAGGTTTTCAAACTAACTTTGGCTAATGGATTCTTAGATTTAAATTCTAAAGAAAGATAAGGTTTATAAATAGGCATTATAGGGTCAGTATCATTAATGAGCGTGTTTTTTATTTGTTCATCCAACTTATAGTTGGGTTTATAGATGGGCATCTTGGATTTTTCTGACGAAGATTTCTTGTTTGAAAAAAATGCTTCTTCTGTAACTTTTTCCTGAGCATATATACCAATAGTTAGGGAGCAAACTAGAATAGAAAGTAGATATTTATTTTTTGGCGAGTTCATAAGAATAATTTTTGTGAATTTAAAATTACAAATTTTGTCTCTATACTATAAACTATAAATTAATTTAAAAATTACAAGTATCTCTAAACGTTTTGATTATACTATAATTATCGTGGCTATTGTTGTAGTAGTATTATGGCAATTACCATATTTTGGATGGTTTCAATATCCTTTTAGATTATTAGGAACTTGGTTCCACGAAATGGGTCATGGTCTTATGGCAGTAATACTAGGAGGTAGTTTCGAACATTTAGAAATTTATGAGAATGGTGGAGGTGTTGCTTACTATCATTTGGGAGGAAGTTATGTATCTCCATTCATCGGTAATGCATTAGTAGCTGCAGGAGGATTATTAGGGCCAGCGGTAATTGGAGCATTATTAATCATGTCTGCAAAATCACACAGAAATTCTATGATAGCACTTAGGGTTTTGATAGGCGTTATGATACTTTCGTTGTTACTATGGATTCGATCTTTTTGGGGAGTATCAGTGATGAGCGGTTTTACAATCTTTTTATTTGTTATTACCCTATTTAAAAGCAGGAAACTTGAAGTGATTGTTATTCTTTTTTTAGGTTTACAATCTGTACTAAGCACATATCTTCAGCTTGATTACTTATTTACCAAACAGTTTGAAAGAGATGGAACAATTCAGATATCAGACACACAAGCTATTGCAGAAAATACTTTTGGAACGTATTGGATGTGGGCTGTGCTTATTGTTATTATAAGCGCCTATTTACTTTGGAAAAGTTTTCGATATTACTTTAAAAAATAACAACCTAAATCCACAGATTGAGGTTGTTATATGGTTATAGAAATGTAAGATGATTATTAAAAATCGTTAATAAAACTAGCAAGATATTTTTGAATATTTAGGATCCAAAGTAGTACCATAAACCTTATAACATTCTGTTACAGGTTTGTCATAGCTCTTGGTAAAAATCGTTGACCATCCAAATGCCCAATTTTCCTCAACTTTTAAGTAAATTGAAGTTGCGCCTTCTGGGATAGTTTCTGATTTATTCACTCCTAATGATATGTTTCCGGAGTGTTTACTAAACTCCTTTCCATTTAATTTATAAGATAATGTAAAGCGCGCTACATATCCACCTTCGCATCTTATTAAAATAGAACCCGTTTGTTTTGCGTCTAAATGAGTTAATACTGCTTCTTTTAATTCCATAATTTATGTTGTTAATCTTCTACTCTGTTTAAAATTAGGCTTTTCGAATCCGCCGATGTAATCAAAAAAGTAGCTACCCTTTAATGTGTGTTTTAATTACTTTCAAAAGTATTGTAACTATTTGTTTTTCAGAAGGGTATAAATATCTGTTTTTATAATTAAGTATTTGCCGCATTCATGCAGTAGAATTACTTGTTTTTATAATATTAACAGTGAGATTGACTAGATACACACGTGGAAAACACCTGTTTTTTCATGGTTATTACTTGTTAATACATTCATTATTAGCTCCAAAGATGTTTTTTGTGTAGCTTTAAAGTAATAAACCAATTTAACGTATAAATTTTCACACAAATGGAACAGGCAATAGAACAAAATCAGGTAAAGATCAGAAAACAATCAGATGATATAATTCGTTGGGAACAAGAAGAAGTATTACTATTAGCAAGACATTTTCAAAAATTAAACAAGGTCGAAAACTCAGAAACTTGGTACTATACTCGAGCGAATATTTTTGAGATGAATGAATCAGATATAGAAACATTAAATACGATTACTGATATCCAAAGTATTAGAGTTTATATGAGTATAAGTGGAGATGATAAAAATAGATTCACATTTCATCCAATCATAAAGATCATATATTGTGATATGAGCGTAGAGAAAGAAGTAAAGTTTACACTCGAAGCCAAGTATCAGAGTCCCAAAATTTCTAATATATCGAACACAGATGTTGATGATGGAGGGACTCAAGTACCAAAGATATTTGCAGAAATGATATGGACAAACTGGAATAATATCGAAGATAATTTAATCGATGATCTTTTTGTAGCAAAAGATGAAACTACAAAAATGTTGACTCGTGTTATTTTCTATGATGCAAGTAGTGAATTTGTACTCAATCTTTTTAACAATACTTTAAAAAATAATATTGAGAGATTTATTGTATATCCTGGTGTTGATATGAACAAGTTTCAAAATCGTAACATGATATCCTTTACTCCTGTAATTGGAGTTGTTCCTGAAGAGGAAGTAAAAACGGAAGCCATATTAAGACATGGAATTATGGAGTTTACAGATGAAGAGATTTTTATAGAATACCTTACTCCTTGCCCGCCAACTTGTCCTAAATAATAATTAGCTGTAATTGCAAGAAACATTAATGACTAAAGAGGTATTTGAGAATATAACATTAGTGGCTTTTATACTACTATTTCTTCCTTTAGTGGTAGCAATTGTCAGATATAAATTTTTGAACTCTTCTCAAAGAAAGTTATCTATTTTGGTGTTGTGTATAGTAATAGTAGAAATAACTTCTAGGTTGCTATGGTATAAAAAAATAAATAATTTACCTGTATATCATTTTTATATTATTATTGAGTTTATACTCATTATTTACATATATAGAGATGAATTGTCTAGATTATTTCCTAAGCTGTTTTTTGCTATTTTAAGTATAGGATTCACTATCTTTTCTATTGGGAACACCCTGTTTTTGCAAGATATAAATACGTTTAATTCTAATGCAACTACATTGTTAGGTATCATCGTAATATTTCTTTCACTTAGTTATTTTTATGCGTTGTTAAAAGAAGTAAAATATAGTGCTTTGGAAACCAATCCCATGTTTTGGATCAATGCTGGTTTTTTGATTTATTTTTCGAGTAACTTAATCCTGTTTTTTATTAATAATAATATGTTTCAAGGGTCTACAGAAGCTAGTTATCTTGTTTGGGGATTACACGCTATTGTAAACATTGTCTTGACAATTTTTTATACCATTGCTTTATGGGTGAGTCCGAAGAAGCCATAACATTAAAGATTATTATTATAGGAATGGTAGTGATTTTTTTATTATCACTATCAGTGATTGTTTTTTTTATTATTTATCAGCGAAGACTATTAGCACAGCAAAAAAGACATCAAAAAGCGGAGTCAGATTATCAGAAAGAGTTGCTAAAAACAGCTATCCAAAGCCAGG
Organism: Aquimarina sp. Aq107; assembly: GCF_943733665.1. NCBI lineage: Bacteria > Pseudomonadati > Bacteroidota > Flavobacteriia > Flavobacteriales > Flavobacteriaceae > Aquimarina > Aquimarina sp. Aq107. The sequence goes on from NZ_OX030782.1 coordinate 5,039,449, forward strand.
AATCTGAGCGCACTAGAATTGCAAAAGAGCTACACGATGATGTTGGAGCTATGTTAACAACCACTAAATTATATATAGGTCAGATAACTCCAGAATTAAACCCAGAAGAATTGACAACTATTGCAGACAAAATAAGTGGTTTTTTTGATGATATGATACAGAGTGTACGCAGTATTTCTAAAGATTTAAGACCTGTAGTATTAGAGAAATTAGGGTTTCTAGAGGCTATTGATAGTTTAGTGCAGACCATACGAGATACTGGTAAAATCAATATTTCTTTTATAAATAACACCACATATTCTGTATCCAAGACAAAAGAGCTAAATCTTTATAGAATTATTCAGGAGTTGATTACCAATACACTTAAACACGCAGAAGCTACAGAAATAAAAATCGAAATGAAAAATGAGAGGGAAATATTAATTATCGTTTATGAGGATGATGGAAAAGGTTTAAATCAAAAACAACTTCAATATAGAAAAGGATTAGGACTAAAAAATATAGAAAGCAGGTTGTCCATTTTATCAGGAACCATTAGCTTTTTAGAAGAAAAATCTGGAATGAAAGTATTACTCAAAATACCATAATAAGTGCACTCTTAACAACCTAAATAAATACCAATGGAAATTATAAAACTAGGATTAGTAGATGATCATAATTTATTTCGAGAAGGGATTAAATCTCTATTAGATAAAATGAATAATATAGAACTGATTTTAGAAGCTGTAAGCGGTAAAGATCTATTAGCTAAATTAAATAAAGTTGTTCCGGATGTGATTCTATTGGATTTAGAAATGGAAGAAATGAATGGAGTAGATGCTACCCTAAAAATAAAGGAGTCGTATCCAAATATGAAAGTAATCATTCTTACTATGCATAAAGAAGAACGAATGATATCTTATTTGATGGAAGTTGGCGCTAATGGGTATTTACTTAAAGACACAAATCCACAAGAACTAGAAGATGCAATACGATCTGTATGTGATAAAGGTTTTTATTTTAATCCTTTTGTTTCTCAGGCATTGCTAAAAGGATTAAAGAATAAATCTAGCAAACCTCCAGTAATTGGAAAAGATTATCATCTTACCACTAGGGAATTAGAAGTACTAGAGTTAGTAACCAAAGAATTTACTACCGCAGAAATTGCTGAAGAATTATTCTTGAGTGTACGAACCATAGAAGGCCATCGAAAAAATCTAATGATGAAATTAGAAGTAAAAAATACAGCAGGCTTAATTATCAAAGCTGTTAGGGAAAAGATAATTTCAGTATAGAAATAAATGCAAAAAAAGACCTCACAAGTCTTAAACAACAGTGAGGCCTAATCTAATATATTTATAATCTAATAAACACTAAAGATGCTTTCCTTTTTCCCATCCGTGTTTACCGAGATATTGCTCACCAGATTCGATAGCTCCTTCTTCTACGGTAGTACCCATAGAATCATTCCAACGATTTAAGTATCCAAATAAAGAAATCACGCCAAGCATTTCTACAATTTCACCTTCATCCCAGTACTTATAAAGCTCTTTCTTGATAGTTTCATCTACATTATTTGGCACCAATGATGCAGCTAGCGAGAAATCAAGTGCTGCGCGTTCAGCATCACTAAAAGCAGGGTGCGTCTTGTATTCCCAGATATTATCTAATTGTTCTTGTTCTGCACCATAACGTTCTGCGGCACGTATAGCATGCGCTTGGCAATATCTACAACCAGTAGCGTTACTACTTACCCATGCAATCATACGTTTTAAGGCTGAGGTTACACGACCTTCATTAGCCATAACGGCTTTGTTAAGGTTTATAAAAGCTTTAGAAATGGCCGGCCTTCTTTGCATTGTTAATACAGAATTAGGGCAGAATCCTAAAGTCTCATTAAAGAATTCCGCTAATTCTTTAGTTTCTAAATCATGATCTGCGGATAGAGGTGTTACTAATGGCATGTGTATGTATATTTTTTTTGAGTTAATTTAATTTTAGCAAACCAAAATACAAAACTAATATCAAACCTTAACGAGTAGCTATGTTTTTTGTACTTTGGATTTTTAAATAATTTTAGGAGGATTATGCCAATGAGATGGACGCTTAGACCAAAACCAAACAATACTACAATAGCTAATTTAGCAGAAGCTCTTAACGTAGATGAAATCATAGCGTCTTTATTAGTTCAAAGAGGTATTGAAACCTTTGATCAGGCAAAGAAGTTTTTTAGACCTTCTTTAGAAGATTTGCACAATCCGTTTTTGATGAAAGATATGGATTTGGCTGTTTCTAGAATCGAAGATGCTATTATAAATCAGGAGAATATTATGGTTTATGGAGATTATGATGTAGATGGAACTACTTCTGTAGCTCTGATGTCTTCGTATTTAGAAACCATTACATCACAAGTAGCAACATATATTCCGGATCGATATGCAGAAGGATATGGGGTTTCTTATCAAGGAATTGATTATGCCTCTGATAATGATATTTCACTTATTGTAGCGTTAGATTGTGGTATAAAAGCAATAGAAAAGGTGGCGTATGCAAAATCTAAGGGAATTGATTTTATCATTTGTGATCATCATAGACCAGGGGATGTAATTCCAAAAGCAATTGCAGTATTGGACCCCAAGAGAGAAGATTGTGAATATCCCTATAAGGAATTATGTGGTTGTGGAGTAGGTTTCAAATTAATACAAGCAATTGCTTCTAAAAGAGGTGAATCTATAGAGGATTTATTAATATATCTAGACCTCGTTGCTACTGCAATAGGAGCGGATATTGTTCCGATAACAGGGGAGAATAGAGTACTTGCTTATTTTGGATTAAAAGTGATAAATCAAAACCCAAGGACAGGTTTTAAGGCAATGCTATCACAAGTAAAAAAGAAAACGCTAACAATTACTGATGTAGTATTTATGTTGGCTCCAAGAATTAATGCAGCAGGAAGAATGAAACATGGATTGCATGCGGTAAACTTGCTTAAGGAGAATGATTTAGAGCTTGCATTACAATATGCTTCAGAGATAGAAACGTATAATAGTGATCGAAAAGATGCTGACAAAAGCATTACAGAAGAAGCTCTTATACAGATAAAGCAAAATTCTGAAGAGGATAGGTTAACGACGGTAGTGTATGATGAGAATTGGCATAAAGGAGTAATCGGAATTGTAGCATCCAGACTTACAGAAACACATTATCGCCCAACTTTAGTTTTCACAAAGAGTGGTTCTAAGTTAGCCGCTTCTGCCAGATCAGTTAAAGGATTTGATGTGTACAATGCGTTGAATGAATGCTCAGAATATATAGAGCAATTTGGTGGGCATAAGTATGCGGCTGGATTAACATTGAAAGAGGAACAATATGAATTGTTTAAAAGAAAATTTGAGGAAGTAGTAGCTACCACTATCGACAAAAGATTATTGACACCAGAAATAATGATAGATGCAAAAATGGAATTGGATCAAATTACGCCTAAGTTTTTTAGAATTCTGAAGCAATTTGCACCCTTTGGTCCAGGGAATATGGCACCCGTATTTATGACCGAAAATGTAAAAGATACTGGTTATGCAAAATGTGTAGGAGCCGACGAGAAGCATTTAAAGTGCAAGATGCAAAAGAATGGATTGGTAATTGGAGCAATTGGTTTTAATCTGGGGTCTAAATTTGATTTAATATCAAAAAATAAGAATGTGAAGGTAGCATATAATATTGATGAAAATGAGTGGAACGGATCAGTTTCGCTACAATTAAAGCTAAAAGATATAATTTAATCTATTTTTATTTAGATTAATTATAAATAATTAATATTTTTGAATCAAATATGATTCAGAATGAGTGCTATAGATAGAATTTACAGTAATAAAATTGGAATATCTTTCTTTTGGAGAAAACAAAAATCAGGTGATTCGCCCAAAATTCAATTGGTTTTTAGGGATATTGGATTTTTACTTACTTTAAACGAGTTAAAGGATTTTTCCGAATCTTGCAGGTTAACAGAACAATCCCAATGTTGCAATCAATGTAATCACCATTGTAGGTCTTTATTACTTAGAACGCCATCTGATAAGATTGATTTAGCAATAAGCAAGGATGAACTAGAACAAATACAAGAGTTAATTAATGGTACTGTTTTTAGAGTAGAATTACAAAAATGGGTAACTAATATTGGACGTAATTAGTAACTCTTCTATCTAAGAAAATCTAAAATTTTATAAGATATCTCTTCCGCTTTAGTTTCTTGTATAAAATGTTTTTCATCTATAAAATGAATATCTGCCTCATCAATTTTCAGGGCATTTGTCACTTTAGTTTGTTGAGGAGTCCATTGTAACATGGTGTCATGAATCCCCCAAATAACTGCAACAGGAATTTCAATATTTTCAAAAACTAAAAAATAATCAGGAAAATAATTACAAGTTCTTGTAAAGAAATAATACATCCCATCAGTTTTACCTTCTAATAAAGGAGTTTTATAACCCTCTACATCTATTTCGTTTAACGTATTTTCTTTAAGCCCTTCTTTGAATAATGATTTCAGAAGTGTATTGGTTGTAACTCCATTCCGATAGGACCACATTGCAGCTTTAGCAGCTGGACCAGGACTAAATCGTATTGGCGGATAAAAACCTTCCTCATACAATAATGTATTTAGTATAATAAGTTCTTCAATTCGTTTAGGAGCTTGATTAAAGAGCTCCCAAGTCCATACACCTCCTACATCGTGCATTACGTGAGACCAATATTCAATACCTAAACCATCCATTAAAGCAAGAAGCCTTTTTGCATGTTCTTTTTCACTATAAATTTTATATCCTTCTGGAGAATCGCTAGAACCATATCCTAACATATCTGGAACAATAACTCGATAGCCTCCAGCAACCAGAGGGTCTATCATTTTACGATATAGCCATCCAGAAGTGGGAACTCCGTGTAGGAGCACAATTGCAGGTCCACTGCCTTTATCTATATATTTAATAATGCCATCTTTACTTGGAAATGATCGTTGTTGAGCTCTAAACTCTTCATAGGTCATTTGACCTTTTCTGACTTTAGTATTCTGATATGGTTTACACCCAAAAACAATTACTACGATTAGAAGTAATAAAGAAAGCTTCTTCATTTAGATTGACAATTTGTGAGGTAGCAATTTACTTAAAATCATTTTTTTATACTATTAGATTTAACAAATTTCTAGCACCTCTATTTATATAGTATATTATCGGGGGCGTTTGATCTACTCGGTAATAACAATACCATTTAATAATTCTTCGGCAACAGGCTTATATTCTTCTAAAAGGTTTTGAGATGTATATGCTAAAAATTGAACTGATCCTTCTTCATTCGAAAAATAGTACCCGTAATAAGAAATCTTTATTCCTTGCATGGTACCGTCCATCTGCATCAATAACATTTTCAATCCATTGACCATTCTGTATTCTTCTTTTACAACTTGTATGTCGGGAGCAATTTCTCTCCCATTTTCAAGCGCTAATTCTTTAAATGATTCCAGAGGAATTTCTACTTTTTCAGTAATAATTATAGCATATAAATCTTCTCCACGTAATTGAAGTTCGTACTCAGCATCATCATTATTAACCCCTTTTTTAAAAGACCATTTTTTGGGGTTTAACCAAAATCCTAATTTAGTACTGTTGCTTTTTAATAAGAAAGTTGATTTCTCACTTTTTTCGAATGTAGCAGGATTCGTAGTAATTTCTTTTTCAATTTCCTCTTCTTGATTTAGGTATTTCCATGTACCATCGGTATATAAAATTACTTCTTCACCAGTTTCTGTTACAGCTTTTGTTTGAGCTTGTAATGAACTAGTGATCAAAAGAATAATTATAGAAAGTAATGAGTAGTTGTTTTTCATTATTGTAGATGTTTATATTGTACAAATCTATTAGATTTTATTTTATAATTACACCAAATTTTTTATTTGTATTTCATTCCCATTAAAGTTAAAATAATCACCTATCTTTTTTCCTAATAGTAATTTTCCAATTGGAGTATTGGTAGCTATTGCGAAATACGTTTTATTGTCTATAATAATTTTCCCGGACGAAATGCTTAAGAAATAATTCCCTAGTGATGTTTCTATGATATTTCCTAATCGTATTACTTTAGAAGACGAGTATATATCAATTTTAGCTAAGGTTTCTTGAAGTTTTTGAACCTCTGCTAATTGTACTCCTGCTTTTTCTCTTTCTAATTGCAACATTGCTCTTCCAGTTTCATGTTTGTCACCCGCAGTACTTTTTGTCTCAGAGTTAAGAGATTCCTGAATATTAGCAATTCTATGTTCAATACGATTTAAGCGATCCTGTACAAACTGTTGACAATGATCATATAGCGTTTCTTTAATGTTTCCCAAAAAAATAGATTTAGAATTCTAATATAGAACAACTGTAATTATTGCACAAATATGAATTTCGTTTACTCAAAAAGAAGACTAATTTTAAATTAATAATTTTCTTCTTTAGTGGATTCACTAAAATTAAGTTTTGGGAAGAAAAACATCTACAATACCTTCTAGATATCTCATATGATTATATTTAAAATCGATAACTCTACAATTTTCTGCCACTATAGCAATTTCATCAATTAATATTCTTGGATCATCTTTAAAATAAATTTGAGTTTCCAGTGAATGATGCCCTTTAGCAGAAATTTTATAATGAAAATGCCTAGCTCTATATCCATATACACCTGGTCGTATAGTTTTTATTTTATAAGCTCCAGATGCGTCGGTAATAATACATCCTGTTAACGTTGTTTGGGATGGAAAATAAAAATTACCATCATTATGATACGCACCTGCATCGTCTGCATGCCAGATTTCTATTTTTGCATTTGGTACTATCTGTTTGTTTTTGGTAAAGATTTTTCCCGATATTATTATGGGAATTCCAGGTAGATTTTTGGTATTTAGATTTACAAATTGAGGTGATGTAGAGAAGTCAGAATATTGGGTAGCAAAGCTATTTTTTATCCCATTCGTATGTTGTAAAAAGGTATTATTTCCTGAATTGGTTTTCATAATAAAGAATTTTAAGGGATTTACTTTAAAACAAACCACTCGGATTTTACCCTACCATCTGGAGATATTTTTTCTACTTAGAAATAGAAAAAGCTCCATAATTACGCATCTGTAGGAGAATCCATTTTTTTCTTTTTTGTATATAATTAGATACTGGTTCTGCTAGATATTTTCGGGGATTAGGAAGTATTGCTGCTATTGCCGCAGCTTCATTTTTAGTAAGATCTTTTGCAGGTTTATTAAACCAAAATATAGCAGCAGCTTCTGCACCATAAATTTGATTTCCCATTTCTATGCTATTCAGATATATCTCCAAAATACGTTCTTTACTCCAGAAAGTTTCTATCAAAAAAGTAAAGTAACTTTCTAATCCTTTACGTACCCAACTTCGTTGAGGCCATAAAAAAACATTTTTAGCTGTTTGTTGGGATATAGTGCTAGCACCTCTTAATCGTTTCCCTGTTTTGTGTTCCCTAATTGCTTTTTCAATTGCTTTGGTGTCAAAGCCTCTATGTTCTAGAAAATGTTGATCCTCACTACAGATAACAGCAAGTTGTAAGTTTTTAGAAATATCGTTTAGGTCAATCCATTGATGTTCTATCGGAGTTTTTTCTACGGATTGAGCGTTTCTGATAATCATTAATGGCGTTACGGGAACATTGACCCATTTGTATATAAATACCCAGACTACACTAAGGATGAAGAAGGCTAAAAAACCTTTGAAAATCAAACGAAAGATTTTTTTCATAGTTAATCAGAAATTGATCTATAACAAATCTGCCAGTTCCATACCAACCTGACTTCCAATTGCTACGCCCATACCACCTAGCCGAACTCCGCAGAAGATATTATTGGATACTTGTTTGATAATAGATTTTTTTTGGGAACCAACCCCCATAATACCACTCCAGCGATATTCAATTTCGAAAGTTGTATCTGGTAAGATAGTATCTTTTAAAATCTTTTCTAGTTTTTGTTGTACTAATTTTGTTTGGCCTTGTTTAGTAGTTTCTTCGGCTTTAAAATCAAGATTTCTTCCTCCACCAAAAAGTATTCGATCATTAATGTTTCTGAAGTAATAATACCCTTTGTCTAAGTGAAATGTTCCTTTAATATTTAAGCCTTCAATTGGTTTGGTTATTATTACTTGTGCTCTTGCAGGCTTTACGTTTTCAATTCCCAATTGCGAGGCGAAACCATTGGTGGCGATTAGTACTTTATTAGAGGAAAACGTAAAATGATTTGTTTTTATTTCAACAGTGTTTTGATTTTCACTTAGACCTTCAACAATACAGTTATTTAATATCTTAACACCAGAGGTTTGAACTTTGTGAAGTAATGCGCTCATCATTTTACCGGTATCAATTTGTCCTTCAAATTGATTTTTGATATAATGCGGTTGAATATTTTTGAAGCTGAAAGTATTCTTTGTTTCTAAAAATACGTCATCTTTAAAAACTGGTGTTAACAGGGAGTTTATATCTGATATTTTAGAAATACAAGTCTCATATAAATTAGAATCGGCTTCTGTAAAAAGCTCATATCCTCCGTTATGTCGATAACTAATAGTGGAATCACCGAGATTGTCACGCAATAATTGAAGTCCATTTCTTCTTTTTTCGACTAACTCTATTACTTCTTCTTCAGAATGAGTCTTTAGATCATCCAGAATTTCGGAGATACTTCCAAAACAAGCGAAACCTGCATTTTTAGTACTTGCTCCATTAGGAAAAATACCTCGTTCTAATATAAGTATTTTAGCCTTTGGAAATTTTTCGTGTATTCTTATAGCACTGTTTAATCCAACAATTCCACTTCCTATGATCGTAAAATCGACATTAGATAACCATGTTTTATATTCCCAATAGCTAAAATCCATTATAATAAGTTCATAAAAAAAGCCTCATTACTGAGGCTTAATTGTTAGTTAGTTATCTTTTGGTTCTTCCATCTCAAAATCCTCCATAAACTTCGTGGTGTAATTTCCAGAAACATAATCTGGATGATCCATAAGTTGTCTATGAAATGGGACAGTAGTTTTTATTCCTTCTACTACAAATTCGTCAAGAGCTCTTTTCATTTTATTGATTGCTTCTTCACGAGTCTGAGCAGTGGTGATTAATTTAGCGATCATAGAATCGTAATTAGGTGGAATAATATATCCACTGTATACATGGGTATCTATACGTACTCCGTGACCACCTGGAAGATGTAAATTCGTTATCTTCCCTGGTGAAGGGCGAAAATCTTTGTATGGATCTTCTGCGTTGATTCTACATTCAATTGAGTGTAATTGAGGGTAATAATTCTTACCAGAAATTGGTACTCCAGCGGCAACTAGTATTTGTTCTCTAATTAAATCATAATCTACTACTTGCTCTGTGATTGGATGCTCTACTTGGATTCGAGTATTCATCTCCATAAAGTAGAAGTTACGATGTTTATCAACTAGGAATTCTACAGTTCCAGCTCCCTCGTATTTAATATATTCTGCGGCTTTAACTGCTGCTGCTCCCATTTCATCTCTTAATTCATCTGTCATGAATGGAGAAGGAGTCTCTTCAGTTAACTTTTGATGTCTTCGTTGTACAGAACAGTCTCTTTCAGATAAGTGACAAGCTCTACCATTACTATCACCTACAACTTGGATTTCGATATGTCTTGGTTCTTCGATAAGTTTTTCCATGTACATATCATCGTTACCAAAGGCTGCTTTACTTTCTTGTCTTGCAGATTCCCAAGCATTTTGTAAATCTTCTTCTTTCCAAACTGCACGCATACCTTTACCACCGCCACCAGCACTTGCTTTAAGCATTACCGGGTAGCCTGTTTCTTTAGCAACTTTTATACAGGTCTCGAAATCAGGAATTACACCTTCGCTTCCAGGAACACAAGGGACTCCCGCTTCAATCATAGTAGATTTGGCAGATGCTTTATCTCCCATTCTATCGATCATTTCTGCACTAGCACCAATAAACTTTATCTCGTGCTCTTCACAAATTTTAGAGAATTTAGCATTCTCAGATAAGAATCCATATCCTGGATGAATAGCATCCGCATTTGTGATTTCTGCAGCTGCTATTATATTGGACATTTTTAAGTATGATTCGCTACTTGGTGCTGGTCCTATACATACAGCTTCATCAGCAAAACGAACGTGTAAACTTTCAGCGTCAGCAGTGGAGTATACTGCTACGGATTTTATACCCATTTCTTTACAGGTTCTGATTACACGCATTGCAATCTCACCTCTATTGGCTATTAGAATTTTTTTAAACATAACGTTCTAAATTTAAAAATCTCAAATTCCATGTTCCAAATTCCATAGTATTGGATTTTGGGATTTGTCAATTGGAATTTTAAAATTGGGTTATGATGGGTCTATTAAAAATAATGGTTGATCAAATTCTACAGGAGAATTATCATCAGCTAAAATTTTAACAATTTTACCTGACACTTCACTTTCAATTTCATTGAAAAGTTTCATTGCTTCGATGATACAAAGCACGTCTCCTTCTTTAATTGTGTCTCCAACTTCTACAAAAGTTGACTTATCCGGAGATGGTTTTCTATAAAGTGTTCCTATGATAGGAGATTTTATAGTAATGTATTTAGAATCGTCTTCTTCCTTTGCTGCTGGTGTTTCTGCAACTGCAACTGGTGCATTAGTTTGTACTTGTGTTACAGGTTGTGCCGCTGGGACTGCACTACCTACAGGTATTTGTTGTACAATTGTTGTTTCTTTGTTGTCTTCTGAAGTTGTTCTGATAGTAATTTTTACATCTTCCATCTCTAACTTCACTTCGCTAGCCCCAGATTTGGCCACGAATTTGATTAAATTCTGAATTTCTTTTAAATCCATAATGTTGGGTATTGTGTGTTTTAGTTGTTTAGGAATTATAGGCCCATTTTAAGAAAATGGAACCCCAAGTAAAGCCTCCACCGAATGAGGCAAATACTATATTATCTCCTTTTTTGAGTTGTTTTTCGTAATCACTTAATAATAAAGGTAAAGTTGCTGAGGTAGTATTACCATATTTATGAATATTCATAAGAACTTTACTATCGTCTAGGTTCATTCTATTAGCAGTAGCATCAATAATACGTTTATTAGCTTGATGTGCAACAAGCCAATCTACATCATCTCCCGTAATATTATTACGTTCCATGATTTTGGTACTTGCGTCTGCCATATTAGAAACAGCGTACTTAAAAACGGATTTACCATCTTGTTGTACAAAATGTTGTCTGTTTGCTATTGTTTCTTCGGTTGGTGGTAAAATAGATCCTCCTGCTTCAATTTTTAAAAATTGACGACCTATTCCATCCGTTCGTAAATATTCGTCTTGTAGTCCTAATCCTTCTTCATTAGGTTCGAAAAGGGCTGCACCACCTCCATCTCCAAAGATGATACAAGTCGTTCGATCTGTATAATCAATGATTGAAGACATTTTATCAGCTCCGATTAGTAGTATTTTTTTATATCTTCCTGCTTCTATGTAACTGGCTGCGGTAGACATTCCGTATAAAAAGCTAGAACAAGCAGCTTGTAAATCATAAGAAAAGGCGTTTACCGCTCCTATCTCTGATGCAGCATATGCTGCTGTTGCTGCTACTGGAAGATCCGGAGTTGCAGTTGCAAATATTACCATATCTATCTCTTTGGGATCGAGATTTTTTTTAGCAATTAAATCTTCTGCTGCTTTTATACCTAAGAAAGAGCTTCCTTTGCCTTCTTCTTTAAGTATTCTTCGTTCTTTAATACCAGTACGAGTGGTGATCCATTCATCGTTTGTATCGACCATGGTTGCTAAAATATCATTAGATAACACATAGTCCGGCACATAAGCGCCTACAGCTGTGATAGCGGCTGTGATTTTACTCATATCTTGATTTTAGTTTCACCTGAATCTTTTATTTGGTTTCAGATGGAATTCGCTAATAACTCTGTTGCTTGCTCGCTTTTCAGGAATTAGCATCAATAAATTGCTTAGCTCATTTCGTTACTTGTTATACAAAACGCATAAAAAGTGGTTGAAAATACTAAATTACATGCAAATATGGCGCAAAATAATTGGATTTTGACACATATTCAACTAAAAACAAAAAAACTCTCACATTTGTGAGAGTTCTTGTTAGAATTTTAACAATATACTTAAGCTACTTCTTCTTCAGTATTGTCAATAATTACTTGACCACGGTAATATAATTTACCTTCGAACCAATGTGCTCTGTGGTATAAATGTGCTTCTCCTGTTGTAGGATCTGTAGCTATTTGTGGTACAGTAGCTTTATAATGTGTTCTTCTCTTATCTCTTCTTGTTTTGGAGATTTTTCTCTTAGGATGTGCCATTGCTTAGCTATTATTTATCGTTTAATAAGTTTTTTAATTTATCCCAACGAGGGTCAATTTCCTCGTTATCATTTTCTAATGTTTTCTCTTTCGGGCTTAATTCTTCTAGTTTTTCAAGTATATCAGATTCTAATGTTCCATCTTCGACACCAGGATGAACTCTTTTAGAGGGGACTCCTAATACAATAAGTTCATAAATATATTGTTGAACGTTGATTTCATATTCTCCGTAAGGAATAATAAGAATTTCTTCGTTCTCATTGTTGTACTCTTCTCCAAATTTAACAACTAAAAAGAATTCATTCTTAATAGGTAAATCAAAAGGTTCATTGGTGACATCACAATTAACATTTATGGTACCATTGGCCACAAATCCAAGCTCTAACATTGTAGTTTTTTTATTAAACTCCAAATCAACTTTAATTGCAGATGCATTAAATTCATCATACTCAAAATGTTCAAAGAACGTATTGCCAATCTGATACTCAAACTTGTGTAATCCTTGCTTCAGTCCAACAAAAGGGATATTAAACTCTTTTAGTGGTTTCATTTCATCATCAGTTTTGAGTCTCTGCCAATTCGGCAAAGGCGGGTGCAAAGATAACAAAAAATCGTTATGAATGCATTTTTGTAAATAAAATTATATCAGAAAGTTAGTCTCTGACAATGTTTTAGCTCTTAAGTATAGGTATACTCAATTAATTTTCTTTTTAATTATTGTTCTTTGTTGCCTTTATATTGGGGTTTTCGAGGTTGTTTCTTTAACGGGTTTTTTGTTAGTTCTTTGTACTCATTTCTGTTTTTGAAAATTTTCAAAGCCGCAAACACAGCCTCTTTAAAGGATCCATTATCAGCTTGATTTTTTCCTGCAATTTCAAATGCAGTCCCATGATCGGGTGATGTTCGTACTTTGTTCAAACCAGCTGTATAGTTAACACCTTTCCCAAAAGATAATGTTTTAAAAGGAATTAAACCTTGATCGTGATAAGATGCAACAATTGCATCGAATGTTTTATAACTATTTGAACCAAAAAAGCTATCTGCAGCATAAGGTCCGTATACTAATTTGCCAGATTCATTTATTTTCTTAATCGTAGGTTTTAGAATTTCTTCATCTTCTTTTCCTATGACACCATTGTCTCCACTATGAGGATTAATTCCTAAAATTGCTATTTTTGGTTTACTAATACCAAAATCTTGTTTTAAGGTAGTATAAATGGTATTAACTTTTTGCTCAATAAGTTTTGGAGTTATCGTATCAGTAATGTCCTTAACCGCTACATGATCTGTAAGTAAACCAACTTTTAATGTATCCGTAATCATGAACATTAAGCTGTTTCCCTCTAATTCTTTATCTAAATAATCCGTATGTCCAGGGAAACTAAAATCTTCTGATTGTATGCTATGTTTGTTGATAGGAGCGGTTACAAGTACATCTATTTCGTCATTTTTTAATGATTTGGTAGCGGCTTTCAGTGATTTTATAGCATACGCCCCAATTTTTTCATCTTCTTGTCCAAAATTAATATCAACTCCTTCTTTCCAGACATTTAAGACATTTATTTTACCATCTATAATTTGGGAAGTTTTATCAATTCCATGAAGGTTAACATTAATATTATATTTCTTTTTAAGAAAAGAAAGAATTTTAACGGATGCAAAAATTACAGGAGTGCAGAAATCAAGCATTCTAGAATCTGCGAATGTCTTTAGAGCGACTTCACTTCCTATGCCGTTTAGATCACCTATTGATATACCTAATCTTATTTTTTCTTCTTTCTTCATTATAATCTACTTTATAAGTATTTTTGAAATCTAAAAAAAGATCTCAAATTTTGAGCTCACAAATTTAACTAAATAATTCGCATTTATGTTTACAGGAATCATCGAAGAATTGGGAACAGTTACTAATCTAAAAATTGATCAAGAAAATTTAGATATTACAGTTCGTGCGAATTTTACTTCAGAATTAAAAATTGATCAGAGTGTTTCCCATAATGGAGTTTGTCTTACTGTTGTTTCTATTTTAGATGACACTTATACTGTTACTGCTATTAAAGAGACTTTAGAAAAAACTAATTTAAATGATCTTACAGAAGGAAGTATTGTGAATCTAGAAAGAGGAATGAAACTTGGTGCTAGATTAGATGGCCATATTGTTCAAGGGCATGTAGATCAAACTGCGGTTTGTAATAATATAAAAGAGACAAATGGGAGTTGGTATTTTACTTTTGAATATGATCCTTTGCTAAATAATATCACGATCGAAAAAGGTTCTGTTACTGTTAATGGAGTTAGTTTAACTGTGGTGAATTCTAAAAAGAATGAATTTAGTGTAGCTATTATCCCGTTTACATATGAACATACTAATTTTAATACTTTTAATGTTGGTACTGTGGTAAATTTGGAGTTTGATGTTATCGGTAAATATGTGAAAAGAATTACAGAATTGGGTTAGGTAATAGTTAAGAAAATGAAGGAAAGAATTTTAATGATACTAGCTTTTTTGTCACTTCTTTCTTGTGATGAGACAAGTGAAGTTCTTTATAAAGATAGTTTCGAGGCATATTCTGTTGGAGAAACACCAAGTGATCCTTGGGAAAAGACTGGTAATGGAATTGCTGTTATTGATGATATCAAATCGTTTAGCGGAAATAAATCTGTTCATTTTGTAACTGGAGAAGGATATAAGAACCGCGCTTTTTTAGGGGTCAATCATATTTTTCCATTAAAAAATAATGCATATTACGGTAGTCTAAAAATGTATGTTGAAGAGGCTTCTCCTAACGGAATCCACTGGACAATGATCCAGAGTTCAGGTAAGGTAAAAGGTGAAGATTATTCTTCGGAAATTAGATATGGTGGTCAGCATAATAAAAAGTTGATGGCTAATTATGAAACACAAGGAGTAAAAAGTGATTGCTGGAAGCATTCTGATATAGAAATACCAGAGGGTAAATGGTTTACGCTACAATGGTATTTTAATGGAAATAGAGATACAATGCGGTTATGGTTGGATGGAGAATCAATAGAGTCTCTAACTGTGGTAGGTAATGGAGAAGGTTGTGTAGAAAATGATACTAATGGTCAATGGAAATTCCCGATAATAGAAAATGTACTACTAGGTTGGGTCGATTATCAAACCGGCGGTGGAACAAGAAATATCTGGATTGATGACTTGATCATATCTTTAGAAAAGATAGATTAATAATTAATTTAATAAGCCTTTATTGAATTATGGAATTACTCCAGTCTGATTAAAAATCTGACATATAAATAAATGATATTTCTTAACTAGCAAGAATCGTATCTATTTTTTCTACTTCATTAAATCGAAAAAGAGAGAAAGTTTCTTCATCTATTTTTAAAATTACGCCTCCTAAATCTTTAACATCGGCGCACGATTTAAAATCTAATACTTTACCAAAATGTTGGCTTTTAGTATCAATTACTTTATACTGCATAATCACAAGTTTTGATTTGTATTCCCTTATATCATTATAGTTGTTCTTTCCCCAAAAAACATACCATAATGTAGTGATCCTAGATTGTAAATCTAATATGAGTGATTCAAATTTAAAAATTATTTTATCAGGTTTTATTAACAATATTGTTTTAATGCTTTGATTTTCAGCTTAAATCTGCTCGAAATGGTATAACAATAGTTAGGATTTGGTTAATTTTTTAAATCTAAGGTTTCTTTGTTTTATCTTGGTATTAAAGTTGTTGGATAAATATAAATCTCTAAAAACTTTGATCTTATCATAGATAGATAATCGATGGGCTAACATTGTTGTTTCAATGTAATTACTAAATAAAATGGCTTTATTAATCTTAGAAATATGAATATGCGCAAATTATTATTTTTAATTTTTTTTGGGTTTCTTCCTATACTAGTTTTTTCACAATACAACATTAGGATAGAGGCTTATATAATTGATCAGCAAACAAATCAGCCTATTCCATATGTGAATATAGGATTCGTTGATAATGGAATAGGAACAGTGAGCAGAGAAGATGGTTGGTTTCAGTTATTATATGACGAAGGGAGAATTCCTAAAACAGCTACCATACAGATCTCTAGTATTGGATATAAAACATTGAGTTTTTCGGCAAATAGATTTTATAATTTATTAACTAAAGACAATAAAATTTATTTAAAACCAGATGTACAAGCTCTCGAGGAAGCAGTAGTTATTGCTGATAGAAGTATTAAAGATTCCTTAGGGTACTACTCTTACAACGCGAATCTAATGGCTTACTGGAAGGATAAGCAGGCACTTGGTGGAGAAATAGGCTCATTTATAAAACTTAGAAAAAAGAGAAGTACGAAAATTCAAAAGTTAAAATTTAATATCCTCGAGAATACCGCAGATAGTTTGTTAGTGAGGGTAAATGTTTACGATGAAAAAAGAGGGAAGCCAAATAACAATTTACTTCGTAATAATATTTATCATACAATTTCTAAGAAAGGTGGAGAAGAAATCATTGATTTGTCGGCCTATAACATCAGAGTGGATGATGATTTTGTAATGTCATTAGAACTTATAAAAGTATATGGTGATGACATACAATTTGCAATAACAGCCAGTGAATATGGCAAAGCTTATTTGCGATATGTAAGTCAAGATGCTTGGAAGCGATTGTATAAAAAAGGAATAGCATTTAAGGTAGAAACATCCTATTTAGAATCACAAAAAGAAACAAAAGAAAGACAGAAACCACAGCATATAACAGTGTATTGGGATGCTTCTTTATCAATGAGGAATAGAGATCTAGAAGCTGAAAAGAAAATATTAGAAAAGTATTTAACTAATTTAGAAGAGGTAAGAGTAGACTTAATTCCGTTTACAAATCGTCTTCATGATAAACAAACTTTTGATATTAGAAAAGGTAAGAGTAAGGAGTTGATAAAGGCTGTCGAAAATATTACTTATAATGGTGCGAGTAATTTTTCAAATTTGTTTCCCGAAAACCTTGATACAGATCAACATTTGGTCTTTACTGATGGTTTAGCGACTTATGGAGGGCATCAAACGAAATATGAAGTTCCTATTTTTTACATAAACAGTAAAGATAAGGGAAATCATATTACGCTTCAGGAAGCAAGTCAATATAGTGAAGGCTATTATCTACATCTTCCTAAAATGAGCACAACTCAGGTTCTTACATATCTATTAAAAGATAGTATTGATGTTTCTGTATACAATAAACAAAGCACGGAAGACTTTGTTTCTGGAGAAGTTTTCTCTGATCAAAGTCCAGTTCAAGGTTGTACTGTTCGGGTAAGAGGCTCTCTGATAGAAGCTGAAACCGATGCCGACGGAAAGTTTTTAATCGATGCCAAAAGTGGAGATGTTTTAGTTTTTGAGCATTTTGGTATGGTTAAAAAAGATATAACACTATCGCAAGCAAAAGATGTGAAAGTAGATTTGGTTTCTAAATATGATAGATTGGATGAAGTAAATCTACAATCTAAGAAGTCAAGCGGTGGAGAAGAAATTGTAAATAGAGGAGATCAAAAAGTAAATAAAAGAAGGTTAGGAAGTGCTAATTATGTTTTAGAACAAGAAGACTTTCCAAAGTCGGCAATTTTTTTATCTGATATTATTCGAGGTAGATTCCCTGGTGTTCAGGTGATTGGAGATGGAGACCGAGTAGTATATCGAATACGAGGTAGAAGGTCTATTAATTTAGAAATTCCACCCTTATTTGTGGTAGATGGTGTTCAGTACACAAGACCTCCGGAGTTTTTACAACCTTTTATTATTAAAAGTATTTCTGTAATTAGTGGTATGTCTGGTACTGTCAGGTATGGTGCTTTGGGAGCAGGAGGTGTTTTTATTATAGAAACCAAACTAAATTCTCCCGATTTTGGTCCAGATGATGAAGCAAATTCTCTATTAGTAAAAGGAAATGATTATAATGAATCAGTGCTTTTGTTAGATGAGAATAAGAATAAGCCAACATATCTGAACGATTTATGGAATAGTGCAACGTACAACGAAGCGCTAGCTTCTTATTATGAATTAAGAGATACTTATTTCACTGATATTTCATTTTATCTTCAGGCAGCAGAATATTTTACTATGTGGAATGAAGACTTTTCTAAAGAAGTTTTGTCTAATATAGCCGAGATAGGGAATTATAATTACAAAGCAATGCGTGCATTGGCGTTTAAGCTAGAGGAAACAAAACAGATGGATAAAGCCTTGCTAGTTTATGAGAAGTTGCGAGAACTAAAGCCTAATTATGCACAATCATATTTGGATCTGGCTAGAATTTATACAGAAAATGCAAATTATGTAGAGGCTTTTGATCTGTATAAAGAAATGCTTGCCAATAAGAATGATAATGTAAAGTTTGATGGTGTTTGGAAGCAATTAACTTCACAGCTACAGAGTTTTATGAATAATCATAGAGCTCAGGTATCTTACACAGATATTCCTGAAGCTTATTTGAGAGTTAAAAGTTCTCCAGTTCGAATTGTTTTCGATTGGAATGATCCTAATGCAGCTTTCGAACTTCAGTTTGTAAATCCTGAAAATAAATATTTTAAATGGTCTCATTATTATGAAAACCAACCGGAAGAATTATTAAAAGAGTTAGAACAAGGAATTACTTCTAAAGAGTTTATACTGGATAAAAAATTTCAGGGAAAGTGGATTGTAAATATCAAATATTTGGGAGAAGTCACTTCATCTTTAAATCCTGCGGTAATGAAGTATACTATTTATCATAATTATGGATTACCAGAAGAGCGCAAAGAAGTGAAGTTTATCAAGTTATATGATCAAAAAGAAAAAGTAAGCCTAGATAGGTTTGAGATATAATCAATGATATTGTTGAAATTAGCGATTAATAAAAAAGCTCTGGTATTTACCAGAGCTTTTTTATTTTAAGAAATTAAACTTGATATTCTTTTCGTGTTTTCTTAAAAATCTAGCGGTATAAAAAACAACAAATCTTTAGGTTATAAAATGGGTTGTAGCCAACACTTTTGTACTACCATATTAGTAGAAACCTCAATGGTATTAGCCAAAGATTTTTTAATTATTCCTTCACCGTAAAAAAAATCAAAATGGAAGTTTTTTCCTTCAATTTTGGTATTATAATTGATAGTGTTTAATAGTTCTTGTATGGACAAATTTGGGGGCAAAACCTATAGGCAAAAACTGTATTCCTAGCATGTCAATTTGAAGAAGAGGTTTTGTAGAATCCGTATTAATAATTTCTAAAATGATATTATATGAATTTACACAAATTACTATTTTTTTTCAGTTTAATTTTATTACCAATTACCCTTTCTGCTCAATATAATATACGAGTAGATGCATATGTAATAGATCAATTTTCTAATAAACCGATACCTTATACAAATGTAGGATTCATTGATCAAGGGGTCGGAACAGTAACCAAGAAAGATGGCTCTTTCAGTCTTTTCTATGATGAATTAAGTATTAAAAAGACGGGGATTATTAAGTTTTCTAAGATAGGATATCAAACATTAACATTATCTGCAGGTGAGTTTTATAATTTGCTTACTAAAAACAATAAAATATCCCTAAAACCAAATCCGAAGTCTTTAGAGGGGAAAGAAAAAAAGCTTTCGGGGAAATATCAAATCAACACCATAGGGTGTAATACAGATCAATTTAACCATAAATTATCATGGAATAATAATCAACCACTAGGGAGCGAAATAGCTTCTTTGATTAAGTTAGGTCAAAAAAATGTGCAAATTGATAAAGTAAGGTTTAATATTTTAAAAAACGCATCGGATAGTATTTTGGTAAGAGTTAATATTTACAATGAAAGATTAGGAAAACCAAACAAGAATGTACTGAACAAGAATATTTATCACACTATTTCTGCCAAAGAAGGTGAAGAAATAATTGATTTATCTCCATACAATATTACGTTACAAAATGATTTTGCTATGGCATTGGAATTGGTTGAAGTATATGGAGATGTAGTTGATTTTCAAATAGGAAGTAGTGATTATGGCAAAGTATATTCTAGAGCTATTAACCAAAGTAAATGGAGACAGGTTTACGAATCCGGAGAGGCTTTTTCAATAGAAACTGTAGATCTTATATCGGAAAATGTTGGTATGAAAAGACAGCAACCGGATCATATTACTATTTATTGGGACACTTCACTTTCTATGCAAAATAGAAATTTGGATGAAGAGAAAACCTTGTTACAAGAATATTTATCATCGGTTGGTAATATAAAGGTAGACCTTATTCCTTTTTCAAATCATTTACAAAAAAAGCAAACATTTAAGATAATAGAAGGAAGGAGTGAGAAGATTTTATCAGCTATAGAAAGTTTATCATATAATGGTGCAAGCAATTTTTCAGAACTCTTTTTAAATGAGAAATCTACCGATATGTATTTTGTTTTTACAGATGGATTAGCAACATATGGGGAGCATGAATTTAACTATACTACACCAATTTTTTTCGTAAATAGTAAACAAGAAGGAGATCATATCACATTACAGCGAACAGGTAGGTATAGTAATGGTTTTTATATTCATTTATCAAAAAATAGTATCTCTGATGCTCTTAGACATTTGCAGTTTCATACAAAAGATACGTTTGTCTATGATGAGAAATGGAATACAGTAGAGCTTATTTCGAGTAAAGTTTTTGAGAATGAAAACCCAGTTCAGGGATGTACAGTTCGTGTAAAAGGGAGCTTTGTAGAAACAGAAACCAATGCGAACGGCGAATTTAGTATTGATGCAGAACAAGATGATGTTTTAGTTTTTGAACATTTCGGAATGAAGACAAGAGAGATGTCTGTAGAGGATACGAAGAAATCAATAGTAGAGCTAACAGCCAGATACGATAAACTTGATCAGGTTGATATTTCATCCAAATCAGATAAAAATAAGGTTACTAAGAAAAGGAAAAGATTAATTAATGCAACTAAAACTTTAACTAATGATGAGTTCCCTGAATCAGCAATTTTTCTTTCGGATCTTATCAGAGGTAGGTTTCCTGGAGTATCCGTAAATGGAACAGGAGATTTGGCAAGATATACCGTAAGAGGTCCAAATTCTTTAGGCCAAAATCGTGGAGCAAGGCCTTCTTTGGGTCCAGGTGCACAGTTTATTCCTGGAGTTGACCCTCTTTTTATAGTTGATGGCATTCCATTTCGTCAACCACCAAATTTTATACAGCCATTTCAGATTAAAAGTATATCATTAATAGCAGGTTTACAGGGATCAATTATATATGGAACTGATGGTGCTGGAGGTGTTATCATAATTGAAACTAAAGTAGGCTCATTAGATTTTTATAAAAAACAACAGGATACTTTATTAGTAAAAGGAAACGACTATAATGAGTCAGTACTGTTACTAGATATTAGTCATAATAGACCTGAATATTTAAGTGAATTATGGAATAGTACTTCTTATGAGGAAGCATTAGCGTCTTATTATAAACTAAAAGAAGAATATGCTTTTAAAGTTCCTTTTTATATCTATACATCAGAATATTTTATGAGGTGGGATAAAAAGTTTTCCGAAGAAGTTTTATCTAATCTTGCCGAAGTAGGAAACGATAATTATAAAGCAATACGATCTTTAGCATTTAAATTGGAAGAAATGCAGCAAATAGATAAGGCGTTATGGTTTTATGAAAAATTAATAATACTTAAACCTGGATACGCACAATCGTATTTGGATCTAGCACGAGTGTATACGGAAAACAAGAAATATACAAAAGCTCTTGATATGTACGAAGAAATGTTAGCTAATAAACATGATCGTGCAGAGTTTGATGGTGTGTCTAAACAATTGATATCACAATTCCGTAACTTTCTGAACAACCATAGGTCGGAAATCGTATATGAAGATATTCCGAAAGATTATCTGAAGGTACATAGCGTTCCTGCAAGAATTGTTTTTGATTGGAATGATCCAAAAGCATCTTTCGAGCTTCAATTTGTGAATCCAAATAATAAGTATTTTAAATGGTCACACAATTATCAGGATCAACCAAAAGAACTTTTAAAAGAATTAGAACAAGGTATCGTTTCTAAAGAATTTGTTTTAGATAAAACATTTAAGGGTCAATGGACTGTAAATATTAAGTGTCTTAATGAAAATATTTCTGAAATGAATCCAGTTTTTATGAAGTATACTATTTATCATAATTATGGGTTACCAGAAGAACGTAAAGAAGTAAAGTTTATTAAGCTCTATAATCAACAAGAAAAAGTAAGCTTGGATAAGTTTGAGATTTAATAAGAGTTTATATTAGATTCTAGAATACATTTAAAAAGTCCTAGCATGCTAGGACTTTTTTAGTAGTTATTGAGATAATTCTTAAAGAGTTTTAAAAGTAGCTATTGGCTTTTCTTCTACTGGATTTACTGATTGTCTATTAAAATAAGTGTACAATTTACCTTTTAGGGACTCTTTTTCTAGAAGACTTAGATATAAAAGCCCGTATGATGTTGAAAGTACATAATGATCTTTACTGCCTAGATAATAAATAGGATTGGATTTTAAAAAATGATCGTTTGTCGTTTCCAATAGTCCTTTATTTTCTTGAAACATTAAAGCTCCTTTAAATTTTTTTGGACCTTTATTAGAATTAAAAGTTAACTCGATGTCTTGATTTTTTAGATTAAGTGGTGCGTTCGTTTTATGATTCTCTCGAATAATTTGAGCAAAAATATGAGCAGTTTCTTCAATAAGAACTTGACAACTGGTATTTACCATCAGGGAAATACTTACATTTTCTTCTGGAAAATAGGCGACTACAGTTCTAGCACCTAACCAATTTCCTGCGTGTTCTATAACTTTGTTTCCAAAAGGATCAATTGAGGTGCGCCAAGCAATTCCTACATTGGTTTTTGTGCCATTTAGTAATTGATGACTTTTAAACATTTCTTCAACAACAGCTTCTGAAATGAAATCAGTGCTGTATGCATTCATCATTTTTACTAAGTCTATGGAGGTGCTTCTAAAGCTAGCTCCAGGAATTTTATAACTTCCGTTAGTAATTCTCTCTTCGCGTAATTGGTTCTTTTTTATATAATATAATTGTGCATCTTTTTTAGATAGCATATTTATATTTTCAGCTTTGGTGTTAACCATTTTTAAAGGATCGAATATGTATTTTTGCATATACTCCAAGTAGCTTTTTCCTGATGCACCTTCAATAACTGCTGCTAATAAATTATAAGCGTGCGTGGAATATTTATAATCCGTATCAGGTGGAAAAAGAAGCGGAGCCTTCATTAATTTTACCGTTTCTCTAATAGAAGTATATTGTTTTTTTTTATACCGATTTCCTTTTGGACGGTGCTCTAATCCAGAAGTGTGCCCTGCTAGTTGACGTGTAGTCAAGTTTTTATAAGGTTCTTTTATGTAGGGGATATATGTTTTTATTGGAGCATCAAAATCTAATTTCCCTTCTGATGCCAAACGGCCCAATGCAGTGGCCGTTATGACTTTGGCTACAGATGCTGTACGTACTCGTATAGTTGGTTCCATTTTAATACCCTCTTCAATATTTGCGTAGCCAAATCCATCTGCATATATCAGGTCTCCATTTTTACTAATGGCAATTGACATTCCTGCAGTATGGGTTTGTGCTAAAAAGGCTTTTGCTAAAGTTTCAATTTTAGAATTTACCGAATTTGAAAGTTTACTGCTGTTGTTTTGAGCCCGTACAACAAAAGTTGAAAATAATAATAGTAAAAAGTAGATATATATTGTTTTCATTAGTATGTAAATTATGAATTTATCTTACCGCTCCTTTGTCTACTAAATAACTAATAACCTCTTGATGATTTCCTCTCTTAGCCATTTTTAAAGCACTTCTTTTTTCGGATAGTATAGAGTAACTGTCTCGTACAGATTTATTTATATCAGCACCTTTATCAACTAGGAATTTTACTGTTTCTAAATGTCCATTCCACGCGGCTCCGATAAGAGGTGTTTCATCTCCAGAAACAAAAGCATTTACATCGGCACCTTTGTTTACCAAGAACTTAACGATTTCTAAATGGCCTCTTTTAGATGCTACGATTAATGGATTTCCATCGCGATCACTTTTTTTATTCACGTCGGCACCAAGAGATACCAAAGCTTTTACCATCGCAAGATTTCCTTTGACTGATGCTTGTATCAAAGCAGTACCATCACCAATAGTTTCTTTATCAATATCTCCATTAGATGAAAGCAGTAGTTTTAAGATTTCAATATTTCCTGAAGCTCCTGCTAATTGAATTGGATTGCCATCTCCTTCTACTTCGCTATTGGGGTTAGCACCTTCTTTTAAAAACAGTTTTACAATTTCGCTATTATTTCCTTTTACGGCGGACATTAATGGAGTCCCATCACCACTAATTTTTTGGTTTACGTCGGCTCCTTTTGTGATCAAGTATTTTGAGAATTCAAAATGACTGTTTTGCGCAGCAATCATAAGTGCACTTGCATCATTTTTATATCTATAAGAGGTTTTAGCTCCTGCGCTAAAAAGCAGTTTCGCGATAGGTAGATTCCCGTTTAAAGACGCCATTCCTAATGGAGTTCTTGGTTGTATTAATCCTTTATATGTACAATTGGGATTAACAGTTTTTAAAAGCTGTTCGACTTTGTTTTTATCATTACTTTTAACTGCTTTTAGGAGATCTTCGCAAGTTTGAGATTTTGCAGATATACTGCTAATAAATAAGATGATCAAAAATGTAATTAAGGTTTTCATAAGTATTAGTTTTATTTTGATTATAAACCAAAAGTATTGGTTAAAAGGCCACATAAAATATTAAATAGACGAACTGATGTTTTCTGCAAATAGAAACTTGATTAAGAAGGGGTGTTATATTGATCAGTTGGAAACAGCTTTCTATACGGAGTTATTCAGTGTTAGGAGTTTTGTGCTCTATTACGCATCATTAATATGTATTTTTATGGTGTATGAAAAACAATAATTCATTTTTGGATAATGTTCTACAGAATAGAGTTCTTTCGCATATACTGTTTTGGTGTTCTTTTCTAGTGATATTTACAATATTAGGAGTTTTGGATTCAGGAACTTTTAAACCTAATGCGCTAAGCAATTTGGCAATGTTACCCTCGCAAATTGCCGCAGCTTATTTTCTTAATTATTATCAGTTACCTAAACTTCTTTTAAAAAAGCGATACTTTTTATTTTTTGTATCCATTTTTTTAAGTATATATTTTCTATCTGCTTTTGCAAGGTTTAATGTAGTTCATATTGTAGAACCCTTTTTTAGAGAAAATTTTGAACAAGAAACTATTAAAGAAATCTTGCTAGATTTTATCTATATATTTTCTGTATACTGTCCTGCAGTGTATACATATGCGCTTATCATGTTAGCTGTTAAAGCTATTAAAACTCGATTCGAAGAGAAACATCAAATAGAAATATTGCAGAAAGAAAAAGCTACGAGTGAATTGAAATTCTTAAAGGCGCAAATTCAACCACATTTTTTATTTAATACACTTAATAATTTATATGCGCTTACATTGGCAAAATCAGATTTAGCACCAAAAGTAGTTTTGAAACTATCAGAATTACTTGATTTTATTTTATATCAAAGTGATCAGGCAAGTATCTCGATTGAAAAAGAAATTGAACTAATACAAGGTTTTATAGATCTAGAATCCCTACGATATGGTAATGCACTGGATGTTTCGTTTGAAAAGAGAGTAGATGATCTGAATACTCAAATAGCACCCTTGGTTCTATTACCGCTTATAGAAAATGCATTCAAGCATGGAGTGAGCAGCGATCCTAAGAACGCCAAAATACATATTGATTTATTAGTTTCTGGTAATAGTATAAAGTTTAAAGTATTTAACACAAAACTTAATGATTCAGTAAAACAAGTAACGAATACAAAATCAGGAATTGGAACTAGTAACCTTAAACGCCAATTAGAAATTAATTATCCTAACAAGTATACATTAGAAATAGATGAGAAACAGGATAGTTATTTTGTAGAATTATTGATAGATTTGAGTTAGACCATGAAAAAAATAAGATGTATAGCTATTGATGATGAACCTCTAGCGCTCGAAGTAATACAAGCTCATTTAAAGCAAATTCCGGATGCAGAACTTGTAGCAAGTTATACGGATCCTATTGAAGCTTTTGATAAGCTTAAAGGTTCAACAATTGATCTTGTTTTTTTGGATATTGAAATGCCTTTATTGTCTGGTTTAGATTTTGTTAAATCACTTAAGAACCCACCGAAAATTATTTTCACAACGGCATATCGTAACTATGCTATTGAAAGTTATGAACTGCTGGATGTAGTAGATTATTTATTGAAGCCAATTTCATTTATGCGTTTTTTTAAAGCTATCAACAAATACAAAGCATTAGTTAATACTGTAGTTATAAGAGAAGAAATTAAGGAATCTGCAATTACTAATGATCATCTATACGTGAATTCTAATAAGAAGTTTATTAAAATTAATTTTGAAGAAATACTTTATATTGAAAGTATTAAAGATTACGTAAGAATCCATTTGAAAGATGCCTCTATTATGACAAAGGATTCGATTACTAATTTTAAACTTAAATTGCCTGATAATTTTTTAAGAATACATCGTTCATTTATCGTTAATATTATAAAAGTAACAGCTTTTACTAAGGTTGATGTAGAGATCGGTGATAAAGAAATTCCTATTGGAGCAAGTTATAAGGAATATGTTATGAGTTTTCTTTCTAGTGACCAATAACTCTATAAAACAAAAAAAGCCCTAGTTTTCACTAAGGCTTTTCGGTGGTCCCACTTGGGCTCGAACCAAGGACCCCCTGATTATGAGTCAGGTGCTCTAACCAGCTGAGCTATGGGACCTAAAACGGAGGGCAAATTTAAGTAATTGCATCAAACACGCCAAACATTTTTTTAATTTAATTTATCTCTTGGCAAAGCTCTACCAAAACACCATTCGTAGTTTTTGGATGTATAAAGGCAACCAGCTTATTATCAGCTCCTTTTTTAGGAGTTTTGTTAATTAGCTGAAACCCTTCTTTTTCTAATCTTTCTAATTCTTTTTCGATATCATCTACATCAAAAGCAATATGATGTATACCTTCTCCTTTTTTAGAAATAAATTTTCCAATAGGTCCATCTTCTTTAGTACTTGCTACGAGCTCAATTTTATTTTCACCTACTTTAAAAAAAGAAGTAATAACAGATTCACTTTCTACTATTTCCTGTTTATAAGGAGCAACGCCCAATAATTGTTCATATAGACTGTTGGATTTATCAATATCCTTTACAGCAATTCCGATGTGTTCTATTTTATTAATATGATTCATGAGATGTTGTTATAACTTTGGAAGTAAAAGTACAAAATAGGTATAAGCAAAGGATTTTATACCAAAAGAAAATCAATACATCACATATTTAGCTATTTTTGCAGTCATGGAAACAAATAGACAGAAAAAAATAGGTGGAGTATTACAGCGCGATGTTGCTGATGTAATACAACATGCATTACGTGAAGCAGGAGTACAGGGGATTTTAGTTTCTGTTACTAAAGTAAGTGTTACGACTGATTTATCGATCGCTAAAGTATACATGAGTGTTTTTCCGCATAACGAAGGAGAGAAAGTCTTAGAGGAAGTGAATGCGGTAAAATCACAAATAAAACATCAAGTAGCGCAGCGAACAAAGAATCAACTTCGTCGTATGCCAGAATTATCTTATTATATAGATGATTCTTTAGAGTATATTGATAATATCGATAAAGCAATAAAAGGAAAAGAAAACCCATTAGAGAATCCAGATTTATTGCCACGCCGCAAGAAGAAGTAAAACTTTATCGTTATTACAAAATAAAAGTACACTATTATTCTATTATCTTTAATTAAAATTAAATTCATCTAAACTTAGGATTTAACAATTTGAAATTTTCTTATTACATCGCTAAGCGTTATTTATTTTCTCCGGGTAGCAGTAATGCCATTAATATTATAACTGGTATTGCAGCAGCTGGAGTTGTAATAGGAGCCATGTCCTTATTTTTAGTGTTATGTGGGTTTGCGGGGTTGAAAGATTTTAGTCTTCAATTTTCATCTTATTTTGATCCGGATCTTAAGATTTTTCCAGCAAATGGGAAGACATTTGTTTTTGCAGATGCTCAAAAGGAAAAACTAACAGATTTAAAAAGTGTAGTAAATTTTTCTGAAATAGTTGAAGAGCGAGTATTTCTTAAATTTAAAGACAAGCAAAAAACTGGCATTATTAAAGGTGTTGATACTAATTATAAGAATGTAATTCAAACCGATAGTATTGTTATTCACGGAGAGTGGTTAACCGGAAATAACGCGCAGGTAGTTGCTGGTGTTGGGATTAGTAGAGAGTTAGGAATGGGTGTTGAACAGGTGTACACTAATTTCTTAAATATATATGTGCCAAAACCTGGTAAAGGAATCCCTAAGGATCCATCCAAAGCTTTTAGGAAAAAAAGTGGAGTAAATATTGGGATGTATTCAGTAAATGAAGATTTAGATAAAAAGTATGTTTTTAGTACTATTGGTTTGGCAAGAGAGTTATTAGCTTTGCCAAAGGACAGAGTTACTAATGTAGAGCTTAAATTAACACCTGAGTCAGATCCAGAATCTGTAAAAAATGATATTTTAAAGATTTTTGATAATCAAGTTATTGTAAAGGATAGAGTACAGCTTAATGATACTTTGTACAAAATGCTAAACACTGAGAACCTTGCAGCATATCTAGTGATTACCTTAATAGCAATTATAGCTTTGTTTAATGTTGCGGGAGCTATTATTATGATGATTATTGATAAAAGGAAAAATATTAAAACATTGCATAGTGTTGGAGCATCATTACAAAATATTAGAAAAATATTTTTGTTTCAAGGATCTTTAATGACAATCTTAGGAACTTTATTAGGATTGCTTTTAGGGTTTATAATAATTACATGTCAGCAACAGTTTGGTTTGTTAATGATTACACCTACATTGCCGTATCCAACTAAAATTACATTAGTTAGTTTTCTGCTGGTATTTTTTACAATAACAATCATTGGAGTTATTGCATCTTTATTAGCATCGGGTAGAATTAATCAAAAGCTAGTTAATTTTTAGATAAGAAGCTTTTTTATACAAATTCAAATCCACTAAATTTTTCTTGTATCTCATCAAATGCATTAAATACATCGATAGAATAATCACTAGTTACCATTTTCATGCGATATTCTTTAAAGTGAGGAATTCCTTTAAAATAATTGGTGTAATGTCTTCTAGTTTCGAAAACACCTAGCTTTTCTCCTTTCCAATCAATTGCCATTTGCAGATGTCTACGAGCCGCAATTACTCTTTCTTCTATCGTTGGAGGAGGTAGATGCTCTCCAGTTTTAAAATAGTGTTTTACTTCTTTAAAAAACCAAGGATATCCAATACTTGCACGTCCAATCATGGCGCCATCTAATCCATATTGATCTCTCATTTCCATAGCTCTTTCAGGGCTGTCAACATCTCCATTTCCAAAAACAGGAATATGCATTCTTGGATTGTTTTTTACTGCTGCAATTGGTTTCCAATCTGCATTACCTTTATACATCTGCGCTCGTGTTCTGCCGTGGATTGCAATCGCTTTTGCGCCAACATCTTGTATTCGTTCTGCTACTTCTACAATTTTGATAGAGTCATGATCCCAGCCCAATCTGGTTTTAACAGTAACGGGTAGCTTCGTATGTTCTACCATTGCTTTGGTTAAGGATACCATTAGATCGATATCTTTTAGAATACCTGCTCCTGCACCTTTGCTTACTACTTTTTTTACAGGGCATCCAAAGTTTATGTCAATAATATCTGGACCAGAAGCCTCTACGATTTCAATCGATTTAAGCATGGAGTCAAGATTAGCACCAAAAATTTGAATTCCTACAGGGCGTTCTTTTTCGTAAATGTCTAGTTTCATAACACTTTTGGCAGCATCACGGATCAGCCCTTCGCTAGAAATAAATTCAGTGTATACCACATCCGCGCCTTGTTCTTTGCACAAAGCTCTGAACGGTGGGTCACTTACATCTTCCATTGGTGCTAACAGCAACGGAAATTCTCCTACATCTATGTCTCCAATTTTAGCCACAGTAATTCTTCTTTTTGGCAAAAGTACGAATAATAAGAAATCTAAATGTTTTTATAATATTTCTGTTAAGATCAAAAGCTAAATTTCTCTTCTTCTCCTATATAGCAAAAATCTAATTCTTCTTCCAATTCCTGAAGCTCATCATCCCAAAAACCAGACTCTACTAAAAAATCCTTAATTCTCTTATAATATAGATTTTGTATAATGGCAGTTGCTGCAGTTGCTGCATATTGCTCTTTTCTTCTACCAGCTGTAAAAACACCTTTGAGTTTATTCAAGTGTTTTACCTTTATGTCATTAGTGTATTTGTCAAAATTATTTGTTTCTATATGGTCTTGAAAAAAATCATCTATTATTTCCGTAATATCCATTATATGGTCAAGTCTATTGTCCACGAAATGCCTCCTATCATTAAGAGCAACAATATTAATGGTTGTTTTTCCAATTTTAGTCTTATCATAAAATCTTCCATTTCGCAGAAATAAATGATCTTTCGGGTTATCCTTAAATGGATTTACAATTGGTTCTTTTAAAGTATTGTGGTTGTTTTTTGTTCCATTACATTTTTTTGAAGAAGGTAATAAATTACCCCATTCCATTACTTTACCTGGATACAAATTTTTAGGGTAAAAATGTTCTATTTCTAAATAAGTGCTATTAGTATTTAAAGAAATTTCCGAAAAGCAACACTTTCCATTAGATAAATTAAAAACTGCTTTTTTTATGTATTCCTTGTTCCATACAGAAGAACCATCTTTTTTATATTTATCTGTTAATCGCTTTTGCTCCTGCTCGGTTAATTTATCAGGTTTTGGATGGAGTTCTAATTTGATCATCTTGCTTCAGGAAATTGATTAATTTGCATAGTAAATTTCTTCCTTTGAATACCGTTTTCTGGCAATATTTCCATTAATTGATCAAAAGCTTCC
Source organism: Aquimarina sp. Aq107 (assembly GCF_943733665.1). Classification (NCBI taxonomy): domain Bacteria; kingdom Pseudomonadati; phylum Bacteroidota; class Flavobacteriia; order Flavobacteriales; family Flavobacteriaceae; genus Aquimarina; species Aquimarina sp. Aq107. Next base: position 5,070,887 of record NZ_OX030782.1, read on the forward strand.
TTACTTTTTTGATAATCACCATTATCCAACCCAATATCAAAATCTTTGACAAGCTCAAGATACTTATCTGATTTTACTTTAGAGCCTAGCCCCATAACCCTACTTAGAATATCCTCAACACTCCATCCTTGAAACGATGTATAATGAACTTTATCAATTGTTGTTGTGTTAGTTTCTTTGTTTAATATATATACATTAGCTTCTTCGACAGATTGTACCACAAAAGGACTGTGTGTAGTAGCTATAAATTGAGTTTTTGGGAAAGTTTTAGATAATGTCTTTGTAATTTTTCTTTGCCACTCTGGATGTAGGTGTAAATCAATTTCATCAATCAAAACAATAGCTGGTTCTCTTAAGGGGTATCCTGATGTTGGATAACGGTCAAACATTTTTTTACAAAAGTCAATAATCCAGGCCATAGATGATTGATATCCATATGGTAAATCTTCAAGCTTAAAACTCCCTTCTTTAGTTTTGAAAAGAACAAAGTTTTTGGTTTGATCAGTACTCATTTCACAATCTAAATCAATAATATCCGGAAAAATACCACTAGCAAAAAGTTCCTTAATATCTTCTAGTGTTTGTTTTGCAGTAAAGCTGTTATTTTTTACAGCATAATCAGTTTTTAATAACCATTCAAGATTTAAAAACTCGACATTGTGATCAAAAAGTGTAGCTGAATTATCTATTTGTTGATTATATGGATCTTTATGGGTGATGGATATTCTTCTATTAACTCCATAAGAATAAATCATTAAATTATAGAAGACATCATTTTTCTGCTCGGTAAATAGATTTTTTTTGGAATCAAAACCCCAAGAATATCTTTTATTATTTTTATCTATAAAAATAGATGATAGAATTGCTTCAGTATTTCTTCCGTTTAAATCTTTTTTAGGAGTATATTTTCTTTCTTCAATTATAGGCCAATATGCTCTTTTGTTTTTTTGAACTTCTAAAAAAGATAGTATTTTTAGTAAATTTGTTTTTCCAGTTCCATTATTACCCAAAAAAATTGTCCAAGGATAAAAGGAATCATCTTCTTTTATAAAAGAGATGTCTTTAACGTTTTTGAAATTTCTATAAGTTAACTCTTCTATCTTCTCAAGATATAAATGATTTTGTTTCATTTTATTCTGAATAATAGGGGGAAATTATACTTCTTAAATATAAGATTTTTTTAAAATGTAAATCGGATATAAATATTATTTATTTTGGACAATGCAATCCTTCTAAATCGACTATATTTGCAAGTCATTATAGTTGTGGAAACTGCGTGAGGGATTGCAGAGGAAATCCCACAGCCTGACCAAGGAAGTGCGAGGAATTGAAACGGAAAGCCCGACCCGCCTTAAGCGGGGCACGCCCCAATAATTAATTTGAAGAGATAGCATGAAAAATATAAGAAACTTTTGCATTATTGCGCATATTGATCACGGTAAAAGTACGTTAGCAGATCGATTGTTAGATTTTACAGGATCTGTTACAGCTCGTGAAGCTCAAGCGCAGTTATTGGATAGTATGGATCTAGAACGTGAGCGTGGAATTACGATCAAGAGTCACGCGATCCAGATGGAGTATACATATAAAGGTGAAGAATATATTTTGAATCTTATTGATACTCCTGGTCACGTAGATTTTTCTTATGAAGTTTCTCGTTCTATTGCTGCTTGCGAAGGTGCTTTACTTATTGTAGATGCAGCACAAAGTATACAAGCTCAGACGATTTCTAATTTATATTTAGCATTAGAAAATGATCTGGAAATTATTCCAGTTTTAAATAAAGTGGATTTGCCTAGTGCTAATCCCGAAGAAGTAACTGATGATATTGTAGACCTATTGGGATGTGATCCCGAAGAAGTAATTCCTGCTAGTGCAAAAACTGGTATAGGGATCGAAGAAATTCTTGCAGCAATTGTAGAAAGAGTTCCTGCACCAAAAGGAAATCCTGAGGAACCATTGCAGGCGTTAATTTTTGATTCTGTTTACAATTCTTTTAGAGGTGTAGAAACCTATTTTAAAGTAGTAAATGGTGAAATCAAAAAAGGTCAGCAGATTAAATTTGTTGCAACCGGAAAAGATTATTCTGCGGATGAAGTAGGAACACTAAAACTAAATCAAGTAGTAAAGAAAAGTATTAAAACAGGTGATGTAGGATATCTGATCACAGGTATTAAAGATGCCAGAGAGGTAAAGGTTGGAGATACTATTACGGACGCTAAAAATCCTACTCAGAATGCTATTGAAGGTTTTGAAGATGTAAAACCAATGGTATTTGCAGGTATTTATCCAGTAGATACTGAGGATTATGAAGAGTTACGTTCTTCTATGGAGAAATTACAGCTTAATGACGCTTCATTGGTGTTTGTGCCGGAGAGTTCAGCAGCATTGGGGTTTGGTTTTCGTTGTGGATTCTTAGGAATGTTACATATGGAAATCATTCAAGAGCGATTAGAACGTGAGTTTAATATGACTGTGATTACTACGGTGCCTAACGTATCTTATCATGCATTCACTAATAAAAATCCAGATGATATTATTATCGTAAATAACCCTACCGATTTACCAGATCCTTCTTCTATGAATCGTGTAGAAGAGCCTTATATAAAAGCGACTATTATTACTAAGTCGGACTTTGTGGGTTCTGTAATGTCTCTATGTATAGAAAAACGTGGTGAAATTACCAATCAGACATATTTAACTACAGAACGAGTGGAGCTGACATTCGATATGCCACTAGCAGAGATTGTATTCGATTTTTATGATAGACTTAAAACGGTTTCTAAAGGATATGCTTCTTTTGATTATACACCTATAGGAATGCGTCCATCAAAATTGGTAAAAGTAGATATGCTACTTAATGGAAACATTGTAGATGCTTTATCTGCATTATTGCATAAGGATAATGCTTATGGTATTGGTAAAAAAATCTGTGAAAAACTAAAGGAGTTAATTCCTCGTCAACAATTTGATATTCCAATTCAAGCTGCCATTGGTGCAAAGTTTATTGCCCGTGAAACAGTAAAAGCATTGCGTAAAGATGTTACTGCTAAGTGTTATGGAGGTGATATCTCTCGTAAGCGTAAATTATTGGAAAAACAGAAAAAAGGTAAAAAGCGTATGCGTCAGGTAGGTAATGTAGAAATTCCTCAGGAAGCATTTATGGCTGTATTAAAACTAAATGATTAATTGTTTTAAAAATTACGTACAGTAAGAAAAAACTTATATTAATACGTTTAAAAAAGGTTGAAATGCATTTTTTTAAGACAAAAAGCAATTTTTAACCTTTTTTTTTTTTATATTTGTGCTCAGATACATAGTTTAAAAATTCAAATTTGTATCTGGAATTAATTAAATAACGATAATATAAATAGCTATGCAGAATTTTTTTACTAAGCAACCTATCTACGTTTATTTTTTCATTATTTCTATCGTATTAGCTTGTATTTCATAAAGAATTATCGATAGTGAAACATTAAGTTTTCCTGTAGACGATGTACTTTATTTAACAGCGTTTTTCTTTTTAGCTTCGATCATCTTCGATAGCATATATTCAACACCGTTTTCATCATTACTTTTGGTAGTGTAATTGGCTACAGCTTTTACATTAGGATGTGCATTTTGCATTGCAAAGCTATATGTTGCTTGTGACATCATTTCTAGATCATTATTATAATCGCCAAATACCATGGTTTCATTGGTAGAAATATTTAGACTTTTTTGAACATTTTTTAAGGCATATCCTTTATTGGCGTTATTATGAGATAAGTCTAGCCAGACTTTTCCCGAGACTTTTACTTTTAGTCGATTTTCTAGGTGCTTAAGTGCTGGATATAGATATTTTTCTGCTCCTTTTTCATTGCATATAGCAATTTTTAGATATTGATCATCTATTACCTCCGATAAGTTTTTTACTATTTCGTATCTACCATAAAATTCGTCTAGCATATTTTCAAAATCTTTACCATAGTCTTCTATATATGCTTTTTTTCGTCCACATAGTATTACTTGAGAGCCTTTAAGATCTTTTGTAGCATCTAAGAGTTCTAAATAAGTTTTGCGATCAATCTCTGTGGTTTGTAATTCTTCATCTCTATGCATTGTTAAAGCACCGTTTTCTGCAATAACAATCATATCATCTTTAATCGCACTCAATTTGTGTAGAATGCTATAATATTGTCTGCCACTAGCAGCAACAAATGTAACCCCCAACTCTTTTAATTCATCAAATAAATAAAAAAATGATTGGCTTACGTCTCCCCTTGAATTGAGAAGTGTACCATCCATATCAGTAGCAACGAGTTTTATTTGGGATAAATCCATGTTATAAAAGTTAAGATAACAAAGGTATTAGAGTTTACAGTAACAATGTAAACTCTTCTTGTAAAATTTGTATTAAATTGCTTTTTTAATCTTGATATCATGATATTCTTTCAAAAAGAAATAGTACTGCAGCCTTATTCGAGAGGTTTTCATTTGATTACGGATGTAATTCTTTCCGAAATTCCAGAGATTAGCAAAATTAAAATCGGACAATTGCAGGTATTTATCAAGCATACTTCTGCAAGCTTAACAATAAATGAAAATGCCGATCCAACAGTTCGTCAGGATTTTGAAAGTCATATGAATCAAATGGTGCCAGAAAACCAATCATACTATATTCATACCTACGAAGGTTCTGATGATATGCCTGCCCATATTAAGGCTTCATTAATGGGCGTTTCTGTACAAGTGCCAATTACTGGAGGTAAACTTAATTTAGGAACCTGGCAAGGGATCTATTTATGTGAACATAGAAACTATGGAGGTTCTAGAAAATTAGTGCTAACCTTATTTGGTTCTTAGAACCAGTTTGCCCAAGGAATTCTAGATAGCATTAATAACCATGCAATTGTATAAAAAATTGCCAACATTTTAAGTTTTGGAGTGGAGGTCAATTTCTTTTTATGCTTAGAATATCCAATAGTAATAAAAACAACCATAGCTATCATCATCATAGGGTGTTCTACATTGTACAATCTTAGTAAAGGATCTCCCATGATATCGCTTACAGAAACTCCCTCTGTAAACCACATGATACTTGGAGATACAAAAAAGATTATAATTCCTATTAATAACTGAAGATGCGTAACTATTAATCCAAAAAGAGATATTCTAAAATCTTTTGGAGCATATTCTCTTTTAGTAAAAAAACCAATTAAAGCGTTGAAGGTAGCAAGGGTAACAACAAGAACAACTAGGTATGCCCAATAAGAGTGAACGATTTGTATAGCTTCGTACATAATGATGTGTTTAGTTTATCCAAAGGTAAACATAATGTATAAAAAAAACCTCGCTCAATTTGAGCGAGGTTTTCAATTCTATGTATATAATTTTTAGTTAAAGATATATCTTAAACCAATTTGCATTTGCCATCTTGATGATTGTAATCCAGCATCATCTAATTGTTCTAAACCACCTTCAAAAGAAGCAGGGTTAAAACTAAATTCTGGATCAGGACCAGCTTGTTCTGTTTCTAATAAACGAACATCACTTATAAACTTACGTTTTCCCCAATCTTTATTAAGAAGGTTAGTGAAGTTAAAGATATCTAAAGATACCTGAAGTGTGTTTTTATATTTTCCAGTATTGATATAAAAGTCTTGTAAGAATTTTAAATCGATAGTGTTACTCCAAGGGCCTCTAGATCCATTACGCTCTGCATACTGACCTCTTCTACTTCTTAAGTAATCGTTTCCTTCGATAAATGCATCTAAAGCATCCCACTGTTGTTGAGAACTTAATCCATTTTCTCCATCTCTTAAAACAATTTCGCTTTGATTAGCTGGGATATAGATTAATGCGTTGTCTCTAGAATCATCATTTAATAAATCCGCTCCTTCTCTGTATAAAAAAGAATATGGAGAACCTTGATTAGCTTCGTAGAAAAGAGCAATAGTAGATTTCATGAATCCAAGATATTCTTTTTCATAACTTACATTTGCTGTTATACGAGATCCAGCTGAGAAATCTGATCTTCCTAAAGGTATGTCTGCATTCTTACCGTTTACAGTTTGTATATTTCTCCACTGAGAACTATTCTGAGAAGAAGTTCCATCAAAAATTGATTCTGCTTCTCCGTAAGAATAAGATACACTTCCTTGGAAACCATTAGAGAATGGTTTTCTTAATGTAACAGAAGCGTTATAAGAGAAACCTTCACCTGTATTTGTTCCTAATGTAATTCTTCCATATGTGTTATCGATTAAATCACCAAAACTATCGCTATAGAAAGGTCTGTTATCAGCACCATTCAAGAAACCTTCTGCTTCTGCAATGTTTAAGTTTTCATAATAGATATTTGTAATTACATCAGTATATAAGAAATCTGCGCTAGCAATTAATCCCCAGAATGGTAATTTTTGATCTATCGCGATGTTATATTTCATAAATTGTGGTAATCTTAGGTCAGGACTAAAGATATCAATATTACCTGCTAAACCACCAGTTCCTGGCTCAACCGCTACAGGTTGTTGGTTGATATCAGGATTAAAAGTAATTGTAGAAGGATCTAAGTTAAATCCAGCAGTAAATCCACCTGTAATTCCATTATTGTTGTAAGATCCTCCAGGCCATACTAATGGAATTCTAGAAGTAAACATTCCTAATCCACCACGGATTTGAGTAGTTCTGTCATTTTTTACATCCCAGTTAAATCCAATTCTTGGAGATAAATGTGCTTTAGGATTAATTGCTTTTCCAACTCTAGCACCTTGCAAGTCTTTTCCAGCTGCTTCTAAGATAGGAATCGTTCTATTGTTAAAGTCATCATTTACAGGACCATCTTCAAAAATAGGAACATCAACTCTTAAACCAGCAGTTAATTTGAAGCTTTCAGAAATACTAACTTCATCCTGAACGTAAACACTTGGTTGGTATAATTTAAATTCTGAAGCTCCGTCAGACTCATCACCAACAGCTGTACCTCCAACTAGAGAATAACCTCTTTGGTATTCGTCAATAATTCCTGCATAGAAATCACTAACACTGTTGAAAGTGTAATCACCATAGTTAAAGGCAAAGAAAAGATTCTTTATTTTAGAAAATTCGTGCTGAGTACCAATTGTTATAGTATGTCTACCACTATAAATTTCAAAATTATCAGCAATATTTAAGATGTCTTGATCTAATAAATTAGCTGTAGAGAAAGGTTCTGCACCAAAAGTAATAGTTCCGTTACCATCTCTAATATCTACAGAAGGGAATGGGTCACCTGATGGGTCTCTATCATCTCTTACTGTTTTGTACCCTACCAATAAACTATTAGATGCCCAGCTACCAAATGATGAGTTAAGCTCTAATGTTGTTTCGTTCTTTACACTTTCGAAAAGCTCAGATCCGTTGATGAAACCAATTCTTGTGTTACCACTGTTTCTAGCTTCTAGATTATCTGCACTAACATAATTATGTTTTACACTTAATTGATTGTTTTCATTAATATTCCAATCTAACCTTACTGTAAACTTGTTACTTTCTAGTGTTCTAGTATTGTTGTCAAAACCACCTGGATTAAATCCGTATGTTGTTTGTAAGAAGTTAGAAAGATCTTGAACTTCAGATAAACTAGAATCTCCTTGGTAATTACTAAAGTTAAATGGTTGTGGAGTTTCAGTTTCTTCTCTTTCGTAATTTACAAAATAGAATAATTTGTCCTTTATAATTGGACCACCGATTCTAATACCATAGATATTAGAAGAAAAGTCTGCTAATTTTTCTCTAGACTCTCCATCACCAACTAAACTAGGAGGAGTTTTTCCTGCAAGATCTTGGTTTCTAAAGTATGTGTATGCAGATCCTTCGATTCTGTTTGTTCCAGATCTAGTGATTGCATTAATAGCACCACCAGCAAAACCTGATTGTCTTACATCAAATGGAGCAATGTTAATCTGAAAAGTTTCAATCGCATCAATAGAGAATGGATTTACTCCAGTTTGTCCTCCATCTGTTCCCGAACCAGCTAAACCAAATACATCATTACTTACACCACCATCGATGTATAATGCATTGTATCGGTTGTTTTGACCTGCTAAAGAAACTGAGAATCCGTCATCACCTTCAGTAATCTGTGCTTGCGGAGTAATTCTTACGAAATCCGCTACCGATCTAGATACAGAAGGCAGAGAGTTAATTTGTCTTTCAGTTACTGTAGTTTCAGTTCCAGTTTTACCAGAATCAAATACTCCACTACGATTAGCTGTAATTACAACTTCTTCAAGAGCATTTGCTTCTTCTTTCATTTGAGTGCTAATAGATTTAGAGCTTCCTAATTGAAGAAATACTCCGTCCTGTACGAAACCTAAAAAACCAACATAAGAGATTGTTACTCTATATGGTCCACCAGTTCTCATATTGGCGATTCTATAATAACCGTCAAAATCTGTAATTGCTCCATACTTAGTACCAGATGGTGTATGAATTGCAATTACATTAGCACCCGGAAGTGCGGCACCTGTATTATCTGTAACTTTTCCATTCATGGAAGATTTTGTAACACCTTGTGCGGACATTTCTGCAAACGTCGCCAAAAGAATTACAACAAATAAAAATGTAATCTTTTTCATTATAATGAATTGAGTTAATTGTTTGGCGCAAAAGAACGAATCTTTGTGCAATCTAAGTTTATCTAAACGTTAAAATTTTTCACATAAAAATTTAACGGTTTTAAGGTAACTCTATTTCGTATTTAATTGATTTGTAATCGATTGAAAATATTCAAAAGTTATTAACCAAAAAAATAGTTAGTTTAAATATTTTTTTAACAGTGTTTTTGTAGACGAATCGTGATCAGAAATTTGCGAATTATCGATTTCGTTTAGAATATTTGTAGCTAATTGCTTACCTAATTCTACACCCCATTGATCATAACTGAAGATGTTCCATATAACTCCTTGAACAAATATTCTTTGCTCATACATGGATACGAGCTTACCTAAACTTTTGGGAGTTAGTTTGTTGATAAGTATGGTTGTGGTAGGCTTATTACCTGTAAATATTTTAAAAGGTTTTAACTGATCTAATGTTTCTGTAGGAAGATTTTTAGACTTTAATTCTTGAACAACTTCTAATTCGGTTTTTCCATTCATTAAAGCCTCCGTTTGTGCAAAGAAATTAGCCATTAATTTATCTTGATGGTCTTTATCAGCAAATAAGGACTTTTTAAAACCTATAAATTCCGCAGGAATAAGCTTTGTACCTTGGTGTATTAGTTGAAAGAATGCATGCTGAGCATTTGTTCCTGGTTCACCCCAAATGATGGTTCCTGTTTGATAGTCAATTGTTTTTCCGTTGCGATCTACACTTTTTCCATTACTTTCCATAATCCCTTGTTGTAGATATGCAGGTAATCTATGTAAATATTGAGAATAAGGTATGATGGCTTCGCTTTCGGCTTTAAAGAAATTATTATACCATACGCTTAATAGCCCTAAAATAACAGGTATGTTTTCTTCGAAATCAGTAGTTTTAAAATGCTCATCCATTTCGTGGGCACCTTCTAATAAAGCTTCAAAATTTTTATATCCAACGGATAAGCTTATAGATAGTCCAACTGCGCTCCAGAGAGAAAAACGACCTCCAACCCAATCCCATAATGGGAAAATATTATCTTCAGAAATACCAAATTTAGTAACGTTAGGAATATTACTAGATACTGCAACAAAATGTTTGCCTACAGCTTCTTGAGAAGCTTGTTTTATAAACCAGCTTCTAGCAGTAGTAGCATTTGATAATGTTTCTTGTGTAGAGAAAGTTTTTGAAACTACAACGAATAATGTAGTTTCTGGATCTAGATTTTTTAATTTTTGATGTACATGATCACCATCAACATTGGATATGAAATGTACTTTCAAATGATTTTTATAATATTCTAAAGATTCTGTTATCATAGCCGGACCAAGATCCGAACCGCCAATACCAATATTTACGATATCTGTAAAAGCTTTATTGGTATGTCCTTTTAGTTCTCCATTGATAACTTTGTCACAGAATCCTTCAATTTTGGTTTTTACAGTGACCACTTCCGAAACAACATTTTTACCATTAACAGTTATGGTTTTATCTGATGGTGCTCTAAGAGCAGTGTGTAAAACAGCTCTTCCTTCTGTTTCGTTAATAATATCTCCGGCAAAATAACTTTGTATTGCTTTATCCAGCTTAACTTCTTTTGCAAAATCAATTAGTAATTTTTTAGTTGTTTCATCTATCCTATTTTTAGAATAATCGATATAAAAATCTTCCCATTCAATAGAGAGCTTTTCGGCACGATCTGGAGATCCTACAAAAAGGTCTTTTAGATGAGTGTCTTTAATATTTTTGTAATGGTTTTCTAGTGCTTCCCAAGCTTTTGTGGTGGTGGGATTAATAGTTGGTAATGCCATGTGGTTATAATATTTCTTGTTTTGGTTTGAATACGATACTGTCTAGTCTAGTTTTAAAAGGTTCGATATGTTTGTAAAAAGCTGGTCGTAAACTATCTTTTAAAGGTTTAGAAGCGGGTAAATCTTGCTTAAACGGGTCTACTTCTTTTCCATTTTTCCAGAAACGATAGCAAACATGAGGCCCACTTGTATTCCCTGTCATTCCTATATAGCCAATTACATCACCTTGTCTAACATATTCTCCAACTTTTACTGCTCTTCTACTCATGTGTAAATATTGTGTTTCATATGTAGAATTATGTCTGATTTTTACATACTTACCATTTCCTCCTCTACGTTCGGACTTGGTTACGGTTCCATCAGCTGTAGCTAAAATTTGAGTTCCAATCGGTGCGGCAAAGTCAGTTCCTCGATGCGGTCTTATTTTATTTCCGTAGTATTTTATTCTTCTTTTAAGATTATATCTCGAAGAAATTCTACTAAACTGAACTGGTGCTCGAAGAAACGCTCTTCGAAGATTATTTGCTTCTTGATCAAAATAATCTGAGGTTCCATTGATAGTATCGTCTTCGAATTGGAATGCGTATATAGGTTTGCTTCTATGCTCAAAGTAAGATGCTTTGATTTCTCCAATTCCTGCTGGAATTGTGTCATTTATATATTTCTCAGTATAAATTACTTTAAATTGATCTCCAGCTTGTAATCTTGTAAAATCTATGGTCCATGCGTAGATGTCTGCCATTTTATAGGCAACAAGAAAACTAAGATCCATATCATCAAAAGTTTGTGAAAGGTTGTTTTCTATAGTTCCAGAAGCTATTCGCTCTACAATTTTTACCGGTTTTGCACTTTTTCTTGCAACAATACTGTCTCTAAAATCAACAACAGTGTAATCTATAAGTCCATTTTGGTATACAAATACTTGTGCTTTTTCGGTAGTGTCCTTTGATTTAAGAAGTGTATATGCTTTTCCTGCTGTAATTCTAGCTACATTAAATGTGTCTTTAATTTTATTCGAAATTTCGAAAACTTTGGCTCTAGAAATACCGTGGCTGTCTAAAATAGCTCCAAAACTATCTCCCGGTCGGACAGTGTCCCTAACTACCATAAAATTATTAAGGTTGTATCCGAATTCCTTAACAACTGGCGGCTCTTTTATTTTTTCAATTGTTTCAGGAACTGTAACTACTGGTTCTTTTTTCTCTTGCTGACATGAAATCAATACTACCGACAAAAGTAGTATGTAACCTAAATTCTTCAACTGACTTTATTTTGTGGTATTAAATTGATGGGTTACCCATTGTTGTCCCCAGTTTTCCTGTTCTTCTGCGCTCCAAAGATTCGGAAAAAACATGATCCTTTGAAAACTTGGAGGTAGAAACTTTTTCCAGTTAGTTCCACCTGTAGCCAATACTTCGCCTTTATCTTTATTAAGATACCTGTAGGCGGCACCCATATGCATTAATAACCAATTAATATTTACATTGGTGTCAAAAGTACGCATTGCATTGATAAGCTGCACATTATTTTGCTCTTTTTCCGGAAGTTCCAGGTATTTGTGATAGATCGTACTTTGTTTTACTTGATTTGCAATACGCATCATTCTAGGAGTATAGCGATATTCAAATTGTTTAAGTGTCAATGTTTTTTCGCCGGTTTTAATATCTGTAGCTCCAGATTTCCAGTATAAATGTTCGTATATTTCTTCAAGTGAATCTTTTTCAGAAAATTGATCTCTTTCTTTAGCGTTTACAAGATTTACTAAAGGAGTGGCATATATTTCTATCATTCTGTATTGTACAGATTGAAATCCACTAGCAGGTAAAAGAGACATTCGGTATTTTAAAAATTGATCTCTATCCATTCCTTTGATCATTACATCAAAAGAGTTTATAAGAACTCTAAAATACCTATTAATTCTATCCAATTTTTTTGTAAAAAACTCTGCATTCTGCAGTTTGTCATCAATGATTTGCTTTAGTTCATGGATGATTAGCTTAAAATAAAGCTCAGTAATCTGATGATACATTATAAAGATTTCTTCATCAGGAAAATGTGTTCTCGGAATTTGTAAACTAAGCAATGTATCCAGATGGATATAATCCCAGTAAGTAAGATATTTATCATGAAGTAAACCATCTAAATAGGATCCAAGATCCTGACCGGAATTTTTAAACTTTTTTTCGAGCTGTAATATTTTTTCAGCAATCTCAGGTTTTATGGATTGGTCCATTAATCTATAACAATTTTGAGAGGGTGTTTAAGACCTTTGTAAGCTATTAGATCTGCATTAATAGATCCTACGAGAATATCAGCTTTTATTCTAATTGGCATACGATTATCATCATCACTTACCCAAACAGTCAAACTTTCCTCTTCTTTAAATACTCTTTCGGCTTGTACAATTGGACGAAACTTTAAACAACGAATTTTATTTCCATTCATTTTTATTGTTTCTCGTCCTAAAAAGCGCAATTTGAATAGGTAATTTTCATTGTCAAAAAACATATTGACAAATTGCTCATCACCTTTCTTAAGCGAAGATACATCAATATTATTTCTTAAGTAATAAAATGAAGACATCATATCCTGTATGTTGTCTTTGGTGCTGAAGGTTTCTTTCTTATTGTATTTTTTATTGAATACTTGCGCTTTTTTATTATCGTGATCAAAATTAATTTCGATATCCTTAGTATGTCCTCCCTCATTAATCTTACGAATAAACCTATAAGGTTTTATTTCGTTTTTATCTACGTATGTTTCATAATAATCTTCTACTTTAAAAAACACACTTAAAAGTCCTGAAGATTTACCCGTTCCAATAATATGGTGCACAGGCATTCCATTAAGCATTTCGTCTTTAACTTCTAAGGTAGCATAACTGGCTGTAAAAACTCCGTAACGGATTTTAAATTTAAACCATTCTCCATTTTCAAAAGACTTATGGTTTTCTTGCGCAACCGAGGAAGCTGAGATTAAGATTAGTAATAAAAGAATATATCTTTTCATAACTGTTTTGGGCATTGTTTTGTTAACGTGTATGTTATTATTATGAATATTTACAATATCCATTCCAAAAGTACTATATAATATAAACAGATAAAAATTAGTAGTATTACTTAATATTTAAAAAAGTAATAAAAAAAGAGAGCCACCACAGCTCTCTTTTACTTTTATTAACCAACTAAAAACTTAAATTATGAGAATAATTATTGTTTTTGGTATAAGCAGTAACCACTCCGCTTATAATACAAACATCAGCTTTTTTTGCATAATTATCAAACGAAAACGTTTTTTTATTATGATATTTAACAAAAATTTAGGCAGAAACGCATTATTTTTCAATAATCTCAATTTATTAACAATGCTTGCTTTAATTATTCAAAAGGATTTAAGAATTTTAAATGAAGTAGCTGGTTTACAGTGTACCTCTTTGTTCTTGTTCTCTTTCTATTGCTTCGAATAACGCTTTAAAATTTCCTTTTCCAAAGGATTGAGCTCCTTTTCGTTGGATTATTTCAAAAAACATAGTTGGTCTATCTAAAACAGGTTTAGTAAAAATCTGCAAGAGATATCCCTCATCATCTCTATCAATTAGAATTCCAAGTTCTTTTAAAGGTTCTAGATCTTCATCAATTTCTCCAACTCTATCCAAAACGGTTTCATAATAACTAGCAGGTACCGTAAGAAATTCAACTCCTCTTTGTTGAAGCGCAGAAACTGTTTCTATAATATTATCAGTTGCTAGTGCCATATGCTGTACACCTGCTCCGTTATAAAAATCAATATACTCTTCGATTTGAGATTTTTTTCTTCCTTCTGCCGGCTCGTTTATAGGGAACTTAATTCTACCGTTACCATTACTCATTACCTTACTCATCAAAGCAGTATATTCTGTAGAAATATCTTTATCATCAAAAGAGACTAATTGAGCAAACCCCATAACTTTAGCATAAAACTCACACCATTTATTCATTTCATTCCAGCCAACATTACCAACCATATGATCAATATATTTAAGACCTGTAGATTCGGTGTTATATGGTTTATTCCAAGCGATATATCCTGGTAAGAATACACCGTTATAATTTTTTCTTTCTACAAAAATGTGAACAGTTTCGCCATAGGTATGTATGCCAGAAAATACAACCGTACCATCTTTATCTTCTCTTGTAACTGGTTCCATATAAGATTTAGCCCCTCGTTTGGTAGTTTCTTCATAGCTTTTTGTTGCATCATCTACCCAAAGAGCGACAACTTTGACTCCATCACCATGTGCATTGATATGTCTATTGATGTCTCCATCAGGTTGTAAAGGCGAAGTAAGTATCAATGTAATTTTGTCTTGACGTAGAACATAAGAAACACGGTCTTTAAGCCCAGTCTCTAATCCGGCATAAGCTATAGGTTGAAATCCCCAAGCTGTCTGATAATAGTATGCAGCTTGTTTCGCATTACCGACATATAGTTCTACATAATCAGTACCTAAAAGAGGTAAAAAGTCTTCTGCTTCAGGAATTATTTTTTCTAAATTTTGGGGATTTATATTTGTTGACATAATATCTTATTTTGTTGTTGTGAAAATTATATAATGAGACTATTCATCCAGAAAACTAAAAAAATCATTTTCTGGATAAAATCTACCACATAGCTCTAAGATGTGCCGAAATATCTTTTCTGTAATTCAACATGAATCTATATTTATAAACTGGTTATTCTAACCAGGATTTGTGATAATCTTCATCAGCTATTTTCATTGCCTCTTTAGTAACCATAAGAGGTTTAAAAGTGTCAACCATTACAGCTAATTCATCTGTTTTTGTTTTACCGATGCTTCTTTCAGCTGCTCCTGGATGTGGTCCGTGTGGAATTCCGGCTGGATGCAGGGATATATGACCGGCATCAATATCATTTCTACTCATAAAATCACCATCTACGTAATATAATACTTCATCGCTATCTATATTACTGTGATTATAAGGTGCAGGAATACTTTGTGGGTGGTAATCATATAATCGAGGAACAAATGAACAAACTACGAACGCATCTGTTTCAAAAGTTTGATGTACTGGTGGTGGTTGATGAACTCTTCCGGTAATAGGTTCAAAATCGTGAATCGAAAATGCATATGGAAAATTGAATCCATCATACCCAACAACATCAAAAGGATGTGATGCATAGACCATATCAAAAATTTCGTCTTGTTTTTTTACTTTGATTAGAAAATCACCTTTTTCATCATTACTTTCCAATTCATATGGAGCTCTTAAATCTCGTTCACAAAAAGGAGAATGTTCTAACAATTGACCAAACCAATTTCTATATCTTTTTGGTGTATAAATAGGTCTTCTGGACTCTACAATAAACAAACGATTTTCAGTGGTGTCAAAATCTAACTTATAAATAGTACCACGTGGAATGAGAATATAATCTCCATATTTGAAATCTAAATTACCTAAATGACTTCTAAATTTACCACTTCCTCGATGCACAAAAATTAATTCATCTGCATCTGTGTTTTTATAGAAATATTCTGAAGTAGATTCCTTAGGAGCCGATAAAATAATACTCACATCACTATTAGTAAGTACATTTTTTCTACTATTTAAATAATCTTTTTCTGGTGTAACATTAAAACCGTGTAGTCTATACGATTTAATATTGTTTTTAATTGCAATTTCTGGAGCTACACTATAGCTTCCTTTAATTTCTTTTACCTGAGTAGGTCGCTGATAATGATATAGATTGGTAGACATTCCATCAAAACCAATGGTTCCGAATAATTGTTCATAGAATAGATTGCCATCTGGTTTTCTAAAAATAGTATGGCGCTTAGGTGGTATTTTACCTAGAGAATGATAAAAAGGCATGATTTTTTAAGATTATGGTGTTAACTATTAGTTTTGAAAAAAGTAATGCAATAGTAAACCGCTGCCTTATTCCGGATTTCGCTTAATAAGGTAGTGTAGTAGCAATAATAAATTCTGCCAGTACAAGCTCATAACAATACAAATATCGTAAATATTTCCATCTTTTGGATCATAAAAAGTATTAAAACCAAAAACCAATACTGAAATACCATTCTCCTTCTTTTTGTTCAGGAGAATAAGAATATTTTACTTGTACCGGACCTGCAAAAGTTTCTAGACCATATCCCAAAGCATATCCAGAATACTCAGGGGATTTTAACCAATCTCCAGTATCAAATAATTTAGTGCCAACATTAGCATAATTAGCTGCTAAATTAATATGATTTTTTGGAAAGATTTCATAGTCTAAGGTAACAGAGGCTTTGGCAAAACTATCTCCTACGATACTTAAGAAATCATATCCATAAAATGGAATATTATTGTTGATCATTTTTGCACCAAAACCACCAACAAAGAAATTTAAACTTCTTACATTTTGTTCTTCCCATCTGTTACCAGCACTTACCCCTAAATTAATAGCAGTTTTTTCAAAAACTTTAAAGGCATATCCAAAATCAGCTTTTGCAATAACAAAATTACTATCAGTACTATTGGGATTATCATCGAACAAGTAATAATTAACCTGTCCATCAAAGAAAAACCCTGAAGAAGGAAAATACTTATTATTATAGCTATCAAACTTTAAGTAAGATAGTGCACTCCAATAGTTGCTGTTATCAAATACAACTCTTGGCAATTGATCTTCATCTTCTCCAATGGTTTCAGAAATAAGACGAAATCTTCGATATTCTGCCCCGAGGCCTAAAGAAAAAGTTTGGTTTAATAACGTTTCTAAGTAAAATTGGGTTTTAAAATCTAAGTAATCTAGATTAATCTTATTCACTTCGATATCTGGCAAGCTAAAATCTTCTCTTACCAATTCATATTCTACATTTCGATTAAAACGATTTAGACTATTTTTTAATCCTATACTCCAATAAAATCCTTTGTCAATATAATAGTCCAGATTGTACCTTATATTATCTCCTAAAGCGACATCAAATGAAAGAACATCATTATTAAATAGTAAACTTTTTTTAGTAAAATTGACTAGAGCTGCTGTTTGATATAAATCATCATAATGCAATGCTAAACGTAACAGCATAGTATTCTCTGATTCTTTTACATTAAGCACTAGTTCTTTTCCATCTTTTTTATCAATTAATCGGTGACTTACTCGATCAAAATTACCAGTAGCAGATAAGTTATTTATTCCTTCATATAGTTTCTTGTACGTAGTGGTTTTGGGATTGTTTAATTTTAGTTTTAATTTACCTTTAATATATGATCTTGTGTATCTTTTATTTCCCGAAATGACAAGGCTGTTAATTAGAAGTGTGTCTGAATTTTTAGGAATTTTTATTCTTGGACTAGAAGTTTTTTGAAGCCTTTTTATTTCTCTTAATTTTTCATAATTGGCAAAAGCTGCTTTTTCTCCATTAGCAATAATTTTATCAGCTTGATCAAAAGATATTAAAGAGAATTCCGAAATAGAGGGTTTTATGTATATATCGGTTTCAGGCATTTTAGATTTCATGTCATTAATAGTTCTAAAATTGCTGATCTGCAGCATTATATTAGTTGCAGAGTTTAATTGATCTCTTGGTATTAGACTATCTTGAACATCTATTCCGATAACTATTTCGGCTCCTTTTTCACGTATTTCTTTAATGGGATAATTATTAGCAACCCCACCATCAGTCATTAAAACTCCGTTTAATTCGATTGGACTAAAAATAGATGGTAAAGCTCCGCTGGCTGAAACGGCCTCAGGTAAGTATCCTTTGTCTAATAGAACCTGTTTTCCTGTTGCAATATCTGTAGATATACAGAAAAAAGGAATTGGAAGCTTACTGAAATCGTTAATTTCATGTACATGAGAGGTTAAGCGAGCGAATTCATTAAAAAAGTTCTGACCTTTTGACAACCCTTGTGGTAATCCAACTTTAAAATTATCAAAAGGTAATGTTAATGCATATTTTTCTGAATCTTCGCGTTCATAAAAAGTTTTTGCTTTTCTTGGTAAATCATCTTGGATAAGTACATTAAAATCCACAGCTCTAAATATTGAATCTAATTCTTGAGCATTGTACCCAGAAGCATATAGCGAACCTACAATTGCTCCCATGCTTGTCCCACCAATATAATCTATTCTAATCCCCGCTTCTTCTATAATCTTTAATGCGCCAATATGTGCTAACCCTTTAGCACCACCTCCACTTAGAACTAATCCTACCTTAATATCTCGCTCTTCTGATTTATCGTCAATTTCTGGAGTGCCTTGATCTTGAGACCAACCTGTTTTAAAAGCAAAGAATACCACAATTAGTAATAGTATATGTAAAACTTTGTTCGTGGTAGATCGCATAATAATTGGCTTATTCTTTTTTAGAAAGATAGTAATTATACACTTTGGTTGCGCGTGAATTTCCAACGACTTCTTCTAGTTCTTTTTTTGATGCTTCACTAATTCTTTTCACAGACCTAAAATGTTTTAGTAATTCTACAACGGTTTTTTCCCCAATTCCAGGTATAGAATCGAGTTCTGTATCTAAGGCAGCTTTACTTCTTTTTTGTCTATGAAAAGTTATACCAAAACGGTGTGCTTCATTTCTAAGATGCTGTATAATTTTTAAAGATTCTGATTTTTTATCTAGATATAATGGTATAGAATCTCCTGGGTAATAGATTTCTTCTAGTCTTTTAGCTATTCCTATGATAGTAATTTTTCCTCTTAAATTAAGGTCGTCTAGAGCTTTTAATCCAGAAGATAGTTGCCCCTTACCACCATCTACAATAATTAGTTGTGGTAATGGTTGCTCTTCTTCTAAAAGGCGTTTATATCTTCGATAAACAACTTCTTCCATAGAGGCAAAATCATTCGGACCTTCTACTGTTTTGATGTTAAATTTTCGATATTCTTTCTTACTGGGTTTTCCATTTTTAAATACTACACAAGCTGCTACTGGATTTGTTCCTTGTATATTAGAATTGTCAAAACATTCTATATGCCTTGGTTCTTCTGGTAATCTAAGATCTTTTTTCATCTGAGCCATTAATCGTTTTACATGTCGATCTGGATCAATAATCTTAATCTGTTTAAACCGCTCTTGGCGATAGTATTTGGCATTTCTTAGCGATAAGTTTACAATTTTCTTTTTGTCTCCCAATTGAGGAATCGTAATTTTCAAATCCTCTCCAACATCAACTTTTATGGGAACAAATATTTCTTTAGATCTAGAACCAAATCGTTGTCTTAATTCAATGATTGCTAATTCTAATAATTCTTTATCTGTTTCTTCTAATTTCTTTTTGATTTCTGTGGTATGGGATCTTATAATCGCACCATAAGAAAGCTGAAGAAAATTTATGTACCCATAGGATTCATCTGAGATTATAGAAAATACATCTACATTGCTGATTTTAGGATTAACTACTGTAGATTTTGCTTGATATTTCTCTAAAACTTCAATTTTTTCTTTTATTCGTTGCGCATCTTCAAATTCCATTTTTTCGGCATGCATGACCATTTGTTTCCGAAATCTATTAAGTGAATCTTTAAAGTTTCCTTTAACGATTTCTCTAATTGCTTCTATGTTTTGATGGTATTCCTTTTCGTCCTGTAATCCTTCACATCCACCTTTGCAATTTCCTAAATGATACTCAAGACATACTTTATATTTTCCACTATCAATTTTATGTTGCGACAAGTCGTAATTACAGGTCCTTAATTGGTATAATCCTTTAATAAGATCTAATAATGTATTTACTGTTTTAAAATTAGTGTAAGGACCAAAATATTCAGAACCATCTTTAATAAGATTACGAGTAGGAAAAACTCTTGGAAAACGTTCTTTTTTAATGCAAATCCAAGGATAGGTTTTATCATCTTTAAGCATTACATTAAATCGCGGCTGATGCTTTTTAATTAAGTTGTTTTCTAATAGTAAAGCATCTGTTTCTGTCTCTACAACAATATGTTTTATTGTATTGATTTTTTTAACAAGTACTTTGGTCTTGTAATTGTCATGACTCTTGGTAAAGTAGGAGGTAACTCTTTTCTTAAGGTTTTTGGCTTTGCCTACGTATAGTAATTTATCATCTTTGTCATAATATTGATAAACACCAGGGTCAGTTGGCAACGTTTTAACTTGTATATCTAAAGAAGGTTTCTGCATATTCTAAATGTAAATTTAGTGCTTTACCTGAATTATTAAATATAGTTAAAGGGAATATTATGTTAAAAACAAAAAAAATGAATTTAACTATTAAAAGGTGTTATAGTATAAAATGCATCCGGTTTTTTATTACTTTAGTAATTATATTATTTCAAAGACATTTTTTTGGAAAATCATAAAAAAATAATTGGTAGGACAGATAAGGTGGATTTTCCTCTTTTGGATTTACAAGATATTGATGCGAAAATCGATACAGGAGCATATACTTCCTCTATACATTGTAAGGAAATTAAGGAAGTTGGTCAGATTCTGGAATGTCGTTTTTTGGACCCTACTCATCCCGAATATAATGGCAAAAAATTTACTTTCAAGAACTATGATATAACAGCAGTTAAGAGTAGTAATGGAAAGGTAGAAGTTAGGTATGCTATTAGAACTAAAATCACATTATTTAATAAAACTAATTCTATAACACTTACATTGTCTTCTCGTGATGATATGCGTTTCCCTTTATTAATTGGACGTAAATTTCTTAGCGGAAAATTTTTGGTAGATCCACAGTTAGAAGATCAGTCTTATAATTTAAAATCCTAATGAATATAAAAATTCTATCTCGCAGTGCGAGTTTGTTTTCTACTGATGCTTTGGTTCAAGCTGCGGTAAAACGTAAACATAATGTACAAGTTATAGATCCACTAAACTGTGATATTGTTATAGAGAAAAAAAAACCGGAGATCTATTATAAGGGGAAAAAGCTAGATCATGTGGATGCTGTAATTCCTAGGATAGGCTCTTCTATTACTTTTTATGGTACGGCTGTGGTAAGACAGTTCGAAATGATGAATGTTTTTACTACGGTTCAATCCCAAGCATTGGTAAATTCTAGAGATAAACTAAGAAGTCTTCAGATTTTATCAAAAGCAGGATTAGGATTACCAAAAACAGTGTTTACGAATTACTCCAAAGACGTTTCTGAGGTGATTTCACATGTAGGTGGCGCTCCGCTTATTATAAAATTATTGGAGGGAACTCAAGGATTAGGTGTAGTTTTAGCAGAGACTAAAACGGCAGCAGAATCTGTATTAGAAGCTTTTAATGGATTACAGGCTAGAGTTATTGTTCAGGAATATATTAAAGAAGCCAAAGGTGCTGATATTAGAGTGTTAGTAGTAGATGGTCAGGTGGTTGGAGCGATGAAAAGACAAGGAAAAGAAGGAGAGTTTCGATCGAATTTGCATAGGGGCGGGAGTGCTAAGATTATCGAATTATCAGATGAAGAAGAGAATGCTGCAATAAAAGCTGCGAAAGCCATAAAACTAGGGGTTGCAGGAGTAGATATGCTACAGAGTGAAAGAGGTCCTTTAATTTTAGAGGTTAATTCTTCACCAGGACTTGAAGGTATACAAACTGCTACAGGTAAAGATATTGCCAAATCAATTATTCGCTTTATAGAAAGAAGTGTATAAAACAATATGACGAAAACAGGAGAAAATGATATTCTAAATATTTTAGGAGAGGATATCCCATTAGGTGCAAGCAAAATAATTAATTTCAATATTGCTAATTTATATACTTCAACTAAAGTAGAAATCCCTATTATTATTGAACGATCAAAGAAGATTGGGCCAACGGTATTAATAACAGCAGGGATTCATGGAGATGAGATTAACGGAGTAGAAGTTGTACGCCAGATTATTGCAAAAAAAATTAATAAACCTGCAAAAGGAACGATTATTTGTATTCCTGTTCTTAATGTATTTGGTTTTCTTAGTATGAATCGTTTTTTTCCGGATGGTAGAGATTTAAATAGAGTGTTTCCAGGAACAAAAAGTGGGTCATTAGCAAGCCGATTTGCATATCAATTTGTAAATGAAATTTTACCAGTTGCGGATTTTTGTTTAGATTTTCATACAGGAGGAGCAAGTAGATTTAATGCTCCACATATAAGAGTAGATGGTAAAAACGAAAGGTTAGTAACATTAGCTAAAGTTTTTAATGCTCCTTTTACGCTGTTATCAAAAAATTTGGATGGATCATATCGTGCTACTTGTACTAAAAAGGGAGTAGATATTTTATTGTTCGAAGGCGGAAAATCTCAGAATAGTAATAGAGATATTGCAAAAGAAGGTGTTCTAGGGGTGATGCGAATACTTAGATATTTAGAAATGTTAGGAGCTTCTTTTTCAATACCTGAACCAGAACAAGACACTATTGTTGTAGAAAAGAGTTTCTGGATTAGGGCTAAATATAGTGGGTTACTTCATATTAAAATTCCTTATGGAAAACTTGTGGAAAAAGGAGAAATTCTTGCAACTATAACAGACCCTTATGGTAAAATGAGACATGAGGTAAAGGCAACCAATCCGGGATACATAATTAATGTAAATGAGGCTCCAATAGTATATAAAGGTGATGCTATTTTTAGAATTACTACACAATTAGTTTCGTAGAAAATGAATAAAAAAGAGTTGAGGATTAAGTATAAAAACGTGAGATCACATCTTAATGAAGAAGAGATTGATGATCTGAGCATGGATATCGCTAATAATCTACTGAGTTTGCCAATTTGGGAGCAATCTTTCTATCATATTTTCTTATCTATTAAGAAGCAAAGGGAAATAAATACAGAGTTTATACTTCATATTCTTCAAGGAAAAGATAAAAATATTGTGGTGTCGAAAAGTGATTTCGAAGAAAATACTTTAGAACATATATTGCTTACTGATGGCACTATTCTTAAAACAAATCGCTATGGAATTCCAGAACCCACGGATGGAATTCCTATTCCTGAGTCTAAAATTGATGTCGTTTTTGTTCCCCTATTAGCTTTTGATAAAAAAGGAAATCGCGTCGGGTACGGAAAAGGTTTTTACGATAAGTTTTTGTCTAATTGTAATCCGGAAACGATAAAGATTGGTCTTTCTTTTTTTTCGGTAGAAGAAGAAATAGGGGAAATTTCACAGACTGATATTAAGCTAGACTATTGTGTGACTCCAGTTAAAATTTACAGTTTTAACGATTGATGAACCCTTATTAATTGGAAGAGTAGTTATATTGCATTAAGATTTTAAATATTACCCCAGCATGCCCCAGAATACTAAGAGTGTTTGCATCATAGATGATGACAATATGTACATTAATTTAGTGAGTAAAATTATCGAGTTAAAAAAATTATCAGAGAATGTTATAGTATTTAAAAATGGTAAGGAGGCTTTAGATTTTTTTATAACATCTATTAATGATGATATCAATAATAGGATCCCTCAGGTCATATTCCTTGATCTTAATATGCCTATTATGGACGGTTGGGAGTTTCTTCAAGAGTTTGATAAAATCAAAGATAAAATAGAGGAATCAATAGATTTATATGTGGTAAGTTCGTCTATTGATAGTAGGGATATTAATAAGGCTAAATCAATTGATTTAGTATCAGATTATTTAACCAAACCTATTAAGTTAGGTGATTTCGAAAAGATCTTAGTTTAAAACTACGATACTTCTTCTTCTTTCTTAGGGAAAGCTCTTTTATTAAAAACAAGTAATAAGAAAACACCAATACTAATTGCAGAATCAGCAATGTTGAATACAGGATCAAAGAATGAGAAATGTTCTCCTCCCCAAAAAGGTATCCAATCTGGTAAGATGTCATCATAAAACGTAAACTGAATCATATCTACTACTTTTCCGTAGAATACACTTTCATATCCACCACCTTCTGGAAGAAACTGAGCTATCTGTGTAGATGTACTTTCGTTAAAAATTACTCCGTATAGAATAGAGTCAATAATATTTCCGAAAGCTCCTGCAAATATTAAAGCTATACAAAATGTAAGGATTCTAGAACTATTTTTGCGAACAGAATCATACAACCAATATCCAATACCGGTAATCGCTACCAGCCTAAATAATGTAAGTATGAGTTTGCCATAATTTCCTGGGAGTTCAAAACCCCAAGCCATTCCTTTATTTTCTACAAATACAATTCGAAACCAGCTAAATACAGGCACTTCTTCATGTAATGAAAAACTAGTTTTGATATATATTTTGGAAATCTGATCAATTAGCAGAACTACGATTATAACTAAAATAGACTTCTTGAGGGACATAAATTTCTCTTATTTCATACAGTGACGGACAAAAATAGTGTTTTATTTTGTTTTGTAGACACTTATATCTCCACTTATAGATTTTAACTCAACGAGATGTTCTCCAAAAATTTTTTCGGCGAAAAGAATCCCCTTTTTTGTTGATGCTTTTATTGTAGCATTTTTTGTGTATATGGTAATAGATCCGTCTAAAGTATTGATCACAGCATTGCCTATAAAATTGTTTAAGAAACAATCCCCAGAATTAAGTTCTACAAGCAAAGATTTAGTTTTAGCGTTTAAATTTAATGATGCCAATCTAGAAGTGATAATAACATTTAGATGTTTAGGTAATTGTATTTTTACCTTTAATACAATAAGTTTATGAGCACTTAATTTATCATTGTGATTTTCCGAAAATGGTTGGATATCATCAATTATAGAAAGTGAATTTTCCTCTCTTTTTGTGTTGATAAACACCTTATTTTGATATTCTCCCTCAGAAACGGCAGTTACTATGATTTTGTTTTCTGAAGTATTTGTAACTTCTATTTGAAATGTGTTATCTAGAGTTATGAAAATTTCGGTTAGATCCGTAGCATCAATACTTTTGTTAAAACTTGATTGTGATTGCACCCATTTAAATACAAACAAAAAAATTAAAAAGAAAAAAGACTCCCTCATATTTTCTAAGGTAGCCTTTTTCCTGATTTTAATTTATATTTTAAACTTGATTTTTTAGAATAGAAGGTTAAATTTATAAAGAGTGTTTCATTATTGTTTTCTTATAAAAATGTCACCACTTACTGTTTGGAGTGCTAATTGACTTTTAGTATCTCCAAAAGTACCAGTTACCTTACTTCCTACTATTCTGTTTTTTCCTTGATCAAACTCTAGTTCTTTGTCAGAATAGATCATTCCTGTAACAGTTTCTGCTTTTAGTTTAGATTTAGCGATATGGATATCGATAGTCCCACTTATTGTTTTAAGACTTAAATCTCCTTGATACTTTTTAATATCAATATTACCGCTTATGATATCAATTTCCAGTTCTCCTTGATAATTCTCTGATGCGACACTTCCTGATATGCTTTTAACTCTTAGACTCATGTCTTTTGGCAAGTATAATGTGTAGTTGGCATCCATATCTAAATTATTACATGGTCCCCAGTTATTGTTTTTGTTTGATCCTTCCTTTTTATTCCATTTTTTGAATAAATCACCATAACTCGATTCGATATCCAGAACAGATGAAGAGTTGTTTATTTTTAGATTAAAATAGTTGTCAAATTCTCCATCATTAATACTTACTTCGGCTTTAAGGTAGACGGTGCTTTTATCCCAAGTTTTGATAACGATATCTTCGGCAAATTTAAACTCTACTCGAACATCATTGGAAGATGGAGTGATTTCTTTTTCTATTACTTTTTGTGCACTTACTTGAGATAAAGTGAAGCATACTGCGATTAGGTTTACTAAAATTTTCATGATTTTCTTGTTTTTGATTGATGATTGACCTCTTTATTGTTTTCTTAGATATATATTACCGGTGGCTGATCTTAAGCTAATTTCTACTCCACCATTGTTAAGTTTCGTTTCAATTGTTCTACGTGCACCTACTATCTTCATATCCTTTTTTTCTTCAGGAAACTTAAGTTCAAAGTCTGTAAAAATTTCTCCCATTGTTGTTTTTAACTCTAGGTTTGTAGGAGTGTTAGAAGGAAGACTAACGTCTATTGACCCCGCTGCCGACATTAAAGAAATTGGAGATTTTTGACTTACTTTTTCAAAAATAACATTGATTTCACCGGTTGCCGTTCTGGCAACTACTGGACCAGTAACATCCTTTAATGTTATAGCTCCTATATTTGTAGAAGCTTCAATTTCTGAAGAAAACCCTTTAACTTTTATGTCTCCTAGATTAGTTCTGTCTATTGAGATATTTACATCTTTTGGGAGGTTTAATTCTAAGGTGTTACTATGCATGTTTTTTAGGTTCTTTACAATCAGTGTTTCTCCTTCTCTTTTTATAAAAACACCGATACCTGTATTATCAGAGCCTCCAGCGTATACTGCTTTTAAACCTTTTGCTTTTTCTGGGAGTTGGCGACCTTCTCCCACAATAGATATTTCATTTTTATTATGTGCTTTAATCCATACGCTTGATTCTGAGCTAATTTTTACTTTTTTAACCCCTTGTAATGATTGCGTATAATTTTCTTGGGCTTTTAGATGTCCGATAGTAATAAAAAGTACTATGGCGATTGTTATATTTTTCATCTGTTCTTTTTTAAGGTTTTTTGATTGAAATTTTTAAATTAAATTAGGTAGTCCAATTGTTACTTGGTCTTTTACGTAATTTGGTGTTTCTTCATTCCGAAGTAACTTTTCCATAGAAGGAACTGCGCGTTTTTCCTGTATAGAAACTAATATTTGAATTAATTCAATTTGCATGCCTGGATCTTTTTCTATTTCCAGTGCATTTATAAATGATTTACGTACTATTTCTAAATCCGAAAATTTAGCAAGTGCTTCTGCTGCAGCTAGTCGCACGTTGATGTGGTCATCGTAAAACATTTTATTAATAAGAGCTTTTAGTATCTCATTACCTGGTTTATCAAATTCTTCAGCATAGTTTACAGCTTGTAAACGTTTACTTGCCGATTCATTTTCTATTAATGAAATCGTAACCTCTTGTTTTAATTGTATTTTTTCTTTCTCTAATACGGCCATTTCTTTAGAAAAAGATGCATTGTTTTGTTGTTTTCCATAGAAATAAGAAGAAATAATTAATGCAATTGTTGCTGCTATCTGTAATGCGATTCTCCAATATTTTTTTGAAGAATTATGAAGTGATACTACTTTAGGTTCTGATAACAATCTTTTTTCTTGCTCAAGCATTTCTTCAAAACCTTTTTTAAGGGTTATATTTGGTAATTCTTGGTCAGTATTGCCTATTCCATCAAGAATGATACGTAATTCATTTATTGATTCTTTACAACTACTGCAGTTTGATAAGTGAACTGTAATAGTTTCATGTTCTTGTCGATCTAAGTTGTCATCAAGATAATCGATGAGTTTTTCCTCTATTTGTTTACAGTTCATAATACTATATGTTTTGTAGGTAATGATCTTTTAATTTATGAATTGCTCGATGTACTTTGGTTTTTACTGCTCCTGCAGTTGAACCAGTAATTTCAGCAATTTCTTGATATTTAATTCCTTGATATCTACTCATTATTACTAATTCTCGATCATTTTGATTTAGTTCTTTTAATGCGTTATCAAGTTGTTCTTTAATCTCTTCTTTTTCTAGATGGTTCGTTTCTTGTCTTTCTACTTTATATTCAATTTCATCTAGTCGTTGATCTTTATTTTTTTGACTTTGATAATGATCAGAAAAGATGTTTCTAGCAATTGTATATATCCAAGAGGAAAACTTACCTTTTTTATACGATTTTCTATATTTTATCGCTTTGTAAAAAACCTCTTGAGTAATATCTTGACTGATGTTTCGATCTCTAGTCATCTTCAATAAAAAATTGAAAATTCTTATATGGTATCGATCAAACAGGATACTCATCATATCTAAATTGTCATTAGATACCAGAATCATTAATTCTTCGTCAGTTAGATTTTTCAAGATTTCACTCTTTTTGGTTAGTCTCTATAAGTAATACCAGAATTTTTTAAAAAGGTTACATTGGGATATAAAAAAAGTGCTTTCCGATCTGGAAAGCACTTTAAATTTACAATATTTTTGGTATTTATTTCTGCATATTCTTAGCTTCAATACTAAGTGTGGCGTGCGGAACTAATTTCAATCTTTCAGGATTAATAAGTTTTCCAGTTACACGGCAGATACCATATGTTTTATTTTCGATGCGTAAAATCGCATTTTTCAAATCACGTACAAACTTTTCCTGTCTAATAGCTAATTGAGTGTTTGCTTCTTTGGACATGGTTTCACTTCCCTCTTCAAAAGCTTTGAATGTTGGTGAAGTATCATCTGTACCATTGTTACCGTCGTTTTTGTAAGCACTCTGAAGTAACTCTAAATCCTTCTGAGCTTTTTCCATTTTTTCAACGATGATTTCCTTAAACATCGCTAAATCGGCGTCGCTATACCTTACTTTTACATCTTCTGCCATACTTTATTGTTTTTTTATTACCAATTGTGTTGCAATGTCGTCAAACGCAATTTCTGTACCATTTATTACATCTGTTGCAAATTCAATTGTATCGGTTAAGGTTTCATTCTTGATGTATGTTTCATTAGTTGCAACAGCTTCTTGTATAGATTTGTTTTCCTTTATTACAACTTCTATACGATCAGTCACTTCTAATCCACTATCCTTACGAATATTTTGGATTCTATTTACAAGTTCTCTTGCGATACCTTCTTTTTTGAGCTCTGGGGTTATGGTTATGTCCAAAGCTACAGTAAGTGATCCAGAATTCGCAACTAACCAACCCTCTATATCTTGAGAACTGATTTCCACATCATCGGTACCTAATGTAATAATTTTATCATTAATTTCTATGTCAAAATTGCCAGTTTGTTCAAGAATTTTAATTGTTTCTTGATCAAAAGATTGTATCTTATTGGCTATCAGTTTCATGTCTTTTCCGAAACGAGGACCTAAATTTTTAAAATTTGGCTTAATTTGTTTTACTAATATACCAGAAGCATCATCTAGGAGCTCAATTTCCTTAACATTAACTTCACTTTTAATCAAGTCTGCGATGTCATTTATCTCAGCTTTGTCTGCATCGTTTAATACAGGAATCATAATTCTCTGTAATGGTTGACGTACCTTTATTTTTTCTTTTTGGCGTAAAGAAAGTACTAAAGAACATACAGATTGAGCTTTTTGCATTTTGTGTTCTAGCGCTTTATCTACGTATGAACTATCATATTTCGGGAAATGCGAAAGGTGAACACTTTCAAAAGATTCTTGATTAGAATTAGAAACAAGATCTTTATATAATCGATCCATAAAAAATGGTGCAACCGGAGCTCCTAATTTGGCTACTGTTACCATACAAGTATATAGCGTTTGGTACGCTGATATTTTGTCTTTCTGGTAATCACCTTTCCAATATCTTCTTCTGCTCAAACGAACAAACCAATTACTTAAATTTTCTTGAACAAAATCGGATATAGCTCTAGAAGCCTTCGTAGGTTCGTATTCATTATAATATTGATCTACACTTTTGATCAGTGTGTGCAGTTCACTTAGAATCCAGCGATCAATCTCTGGACGTTCCGCTAATGGAATATCAGCTTCGGCATATGAGAAATTATCGATATTGGCATATAATGTGAAAAAAGAATAAGTGTTGTATAAAGTTCCAAAGAACTTACGACGAACTTCACCGATTCCTTCCGTGTCAAATTTTAAGTTGTCCCATGGATTAGCATTACTTATCATATACCATCTTGTGGCATCTGGTCCATATGTTTTTAGTGTGTCAAAAGGATCTGCAGCATTACCTAATCGTTTAGACATTTTCTGACCATTCTTGTCTAATACCAAACCATTAGATACCACATTTTTATATGCAACATCATCAAAAATCATTGTTCCGATGGCGTGTAAAGTATAGAACCACCCACGTGTCTGATCTACTCCTTCTGCAATGAAATCTGCTTTTCTTTCTCCAGATTCTACTTTTTCTTTATTTTCAAAAGGATAATGCCATTGTGCATAAGGCATAGAACCTGAATCAAACCATACATCGATCAAATCACTTTCACGTTTCATTGGTTTTCCTGATGGAGAAACCAAGGTGATTTTATCTACTACGTTTTTATGAAGATCTATTTTGTCATAGTTCTCTTCACTCATATCTCCAACGATAAAATCTGCGAAAATATCGGCTTCCAGAACTCCAGCATTAACTGCTTTTTGCATTTCAGCTTTTAATTCTTCTACAGAACCGATCATTATTTCTTCTTTGCTATCTTCCGTTCTCCAGATAGGTAAGGGGATTCCCCAGAAACGAGATCGAGATAAATTCCAGTCATTAGCATTTGCTAACCAATTTCCGAAACGACCTTCTCCAGTTGCTTTTGGTTTCCAGTTGATACCTAGATTCAATTCATGCATGCGATCCTTAAAATCGGTCACTTTTATAAACCAGGAATCTAATGGGTAATATAAAATAGGTTTATCTGTACGCCAGCAGTTAGGGTAACTGTGTACATATTTCTCAACCTTAAAGGCTTTGTTCTCTATTTTTAACTTGATAGCAATTTCTACATCTATAGATTTCTCTGGAGCTTCGCCATCATTGTAATATTCATTTTTTACATATTTCCCACCAAATTCACCCACATGTTTTGTGAATTTACCTTGTAGATCAACCAACGGAACAAGGTTATCATTATCGTCTTTTACAAGTAGTGGCGGAACTTCAGGAGTTGCTTGTTTAGCAACCAGAGCATCATCTGCACCAAATGTCGGAGCGGTATGAACGATACCTGTACCATCCTCTGTAGTTACAAAATCACCAGAAATTACTCTAAACGCATTTTCTGGATTGTTGTAAGGTGTAGCATAATTCAATAATTGCTCATATCGGATCTCTACAAGATCTGCTCCTTTAAACTCTTTTAATAAGAAATAAGGGATTTTTTTATCTCCTTCTTTAAAAGCATTTAAATCTTCTTCGCTTTCTGCTAAGATAAATTTTCCGCCAAACTGTTTTCCAACTAGATTTTTAGCCAGAATCACATTAATCGGTTCGAATGTATACTGATTGAAAGTTTTTACAACTACATAATCAATCTTGGGCCCAACGGTTAATGCAGTATTCGATGGTAATGTCCATGGAGTAGTTGTCCAAGCTAAGAAATAAATATCACCAACCACATCTGTTAAGAAAGAAGGCAGTGTTTCTTTTTTAGCTTTAAATTGAGCAACAACTGTAGTGTCTGTAACATCTTGATACGTTCCTGGTTGATTAAGTTCGTGTGAACTTAATCCAGTTCCCGCTTTAGGAGAATAGGGTTGTATCGTATATCCTTTGTATAATAATCCTTTCTTATAGATTTCAGCAAGTAACCACCATACCGTTTCCATATACTTGGGCTTATAGGTGATATACGGATCTTCCATATCTACCCAGTAGCCAATTTTTTCGGTAAGGTCATTCCAGATATCTGTATAACGCATTACTGCTTTTTTACAAGCTTCGTTATATTCTTCTACAGTAATTTTCTTGCCGATATCTTCTTTAGTGATACCTAATTCTTTCTCGACACCTAGTTCTACAGGAAGCCCATGAGTATCCCATCCAGCTTTTCGCTTTACTTGGAATCCTTTTTGAGTTTTATAACGACAAAAAATATCTTTAATAGCACGAGCCATTACGTGGTGAATTCCTGGTAATCCATTTGCTGATGGTGGTCCTTCAAAAAATATAAAAGGAGTTGCATCTTCTCGCTCAGAAATACTCTTTTCGAAAATATTATTCTGCTGCCAGAATTCTAGTATATCGTCTGCCACTTTTGGCAAGTCAAGTCCTTTATATTCAGGAAACTTCGTGCTCATTTGATCGTTCTTTCTGTTAAGTCTGCGAAAATAAGGATTTTCTATAAAAAAGAAGAGCGAAACAATACATCGATATGAATTATTTCGCATCGATGTATTGTTTTTTAACACCACCTTTACTATTTGTTAAAAAAGCAGGATGTATTTATGATCTTTTTAGTCTTTTAAAAATCTATAACAATTCCAAGACTAGGTATGATTTGGCCGGTTTCTGTTTCTATCTCGGTTAAACTTCTGGGCTCTACAATAGTTCCATTTGTATTACGAGTAAGCCCAAATTGAGTGGGTTGTGGAGCTTGCTGGGCTAATATGTTTTGTGCCTCTATAAATACATTCAGGGATAAGTTTTTAAAATTCCATTTTTTATCAATTCGTAAATCAAGTTGACTAAAGATATCTAACTTTTCCTCACCTAGCCTATCATAATCTAATATAACTTCTGGATAATTGGCAAGTGTGGCATCTTGATCTGTGGGCACAAAAGGAGTTTTACCTGCAAAACGATATCGGGCACTTATTTCCCAATTTCGTTTTAGTTTATATCCTCCTGTAAATGAAACTAGATGACGACTGTCCCATACCGAGGGGAGATATACATCTCGGTTGAAACCTGTAAATTCGCTATGAAACCAGGTATATGCAAAAATTCCGTAAAAATTGTTAGAAAGCTTTTGCTGAAATTGAAGTTCTGCCCCATAGCTTCTTCCTCTACCAACTGTAGCAACATCTTCACTTCCTAAAATCTCAAAATCTGCTCCCTTGTTAGCAAGTGACACCCCGTCTAAAACAGAAACTGGATAATCATCATAACGCTTGTAAAAACCTTCTAAAGAGATGCTTGAAGAAGGACTAAAATCGTGTTGAAGTCCTAAAACATAATGATCGCTTACTGTATATTCTACATCTTGATTTATAAGTGTATTGTCATTGTTTCTAAAGCCTAAGATGGTATATGGAGGTATTTTATAATATCTTCCTAAAGAACCATTTAGTCTCCAGTTTTCTTTAAATTGGTATGAAAAAGAGAATCTGGGAGAGAATGTGGAGAGTAAATTATCCTCTTTCGTAAAGCTATCATCATCCATTCTAAAACCAAGCGATAGATCTAACTTATCATTAAAAAATGATTTCGTCATATTTGCAAATAGACCATATTTAAAGAAGTCAATCTCTGTATTAAAAATATTATTGTCTGTTAGATTTATTGTTTCGTTACTGTAATCAGAGTATTGTGCGTTAAATCCTGTGGTTAATTTCCAATCACCAAAAAATTTCGTTAATTGATATCTAAGTTTTGTTTCAGATTCAGTAGCATTATTACTAAAAATTACACCCGTTTCGTTTTCAGGATCTTCATATCGGGTAAACTTATTGATTAATGTATTGTTACTTAGGGTGGTTTCCATAAAACCAGAACCATCTTTAAATCTATTTTTCCAGGATAACCCAATCGCATTAGTGCGTTGGTCAATAAATGGAGCTTGTTCTAATTGAGCTTGTTGTTCAGCATCAAAATCTTCAGGTGATTCTACAGAGAAGTCATCGATTGATCCTAAACCGATAAGACTGATATCATTGTATTTATTAATCTTATGGTTTATTTTATATTGATAATCCCAATAATTAGGTCTAAAAGGAAGTCCAATCACTTCGAATAAAAATTGAAGATAACTTCGTCTTGCAGATACTAAAAATGTAGTTTTTGATTCTTCATTTTTCTTTCCTTTAAAAAGAGGTCCCTCTAGAGTTAGTGCTGCCTCACTAGCACTTATTCTAAAATTACCACTAAAATCCTTGTTGTTTCCTTTGCGTTGACTGAATTGTAATACGCCAGAAAGCGGGTTGTCATACTGAGCGCCAAAGGCAGAAGTAGATAAGGTGACATTGTCTATAAAAGATACATTAATAAGCCCCACTGGACCTCCAGAGCTTCCTTGTGTGCTAAAATGATTAATATTTGGTACTTCCATTCCGTCTAGATAGTAAACAGTTTCATTTGGAGCACCACCGCGAATTATCAAATCATTACGAAAACCACCAATGGAAGGAGAAACACCTGGAAGTGTTTGAGCAACCTGCACAACATCATTATTACTTCCTGGATATGTAGCGATTTCTACTGCTGAGAGCGTTTGAATGGAAAGCGGTGTTTCTTTTGGTCTACTAATTCTATTTATGTTGCTGATTACAACTTCATCTAAAGCTTCTGCAGACTCCTTTAAAACGAAGTTATAAGTAGGAGTTCCTTTTGATTTAACAATGATATTAAATTTTGTTTGTGTTTGAAACCCAATATAACTGACGGTTAGGTTATAGGAACCAGGAATAATGTTTTCGATGCGATAATTACCATCAAAATCTGTTTGTGCACCTTTTTCAGTACCTTCAATAAGAACAGAAGCCCCTAGAACGGGTTGACCTGTTTGATCTACAACATTACCAGATAGTTCTCCATATACCTGAGCTCGTATCTGATTTATAAATAGTAAAGAAAGTATTAAAGCAGTATTTTTGATATTCATGACAATAGGTTTAAAGTGTTTTAAAATACATTTGTTTAATTTTTTAATGCAAATATTAAACAAATAGGTGTTATATAATAATAATTTTACACAATTTGGTGTTAAAAAATAGTTTTAATGAAGGTTTACGAATTAATTAAGCAGTTGATAGATCTAGTAGGAGAGTTTGTAAATGAGCGAAAAAGCAATGATATACATCTAAAATCCTTTATGAATTGGTTATCTAAGCGTATGGATCAAACTAGTGCTTCGGAAAATTATACTATTACGGGGCATAGTAGAGAAGCAGAAATAGCCGCACACATTGGTAGATTAAGTAGATATTCTAACACGTATATTAAATCGGCATTAGTTGATTTGCCATTTACTACTGATATGGATTTTGCTTTTACTGCTATTCTTCATCGATCAGGAAAGATAGGAAAAACGGATTTAATAAGAAAAATGGTGTATGATAAATCTTCTGGAATGGAGGTAATTAAGAGACTTCTCAAAAATGAAATCATAGAACAATTTCCAAATCCCGATGATAAAAGAAGTAAACTTTTGCGTCTTACAAAAAAAGGAGAAGAATATGTAATTATGGCATATGGTGAAGCAAGTAAAGCTGCAAATGTAGTAAGTGGTTGTCTTACAGAAAATGAACAGATATCATTATTGAATACTTTGAAAAAATTAGATGATTTTCATTTACCTATCTATCTGGAAGAAGAAAAGGATTTAGAAATAATTAGGGAAAAGTATTTTTTATAAAGTAAGATAAATCTAATCTTTAAAAATCTTAGTTGTAATATTCTAATTAATTAAATGTGTAAAATCTAAATCAGTATGTTTATCGTTCCAAATGAAAAGTTATTTTTGGTATCTAAACCTTAATTATGAATTTAAAACACTCTATTCTAAAAGTGCAAGCAGCTCTTGGTAATGTAAGAGCTATGGAAAAAT
Source organism: Aquimarina sp. Aq107 (assembly GCF_943733665.1). Taxonomy (NCBI): domain Bacteria; kingdom Pseudomonadati; phylum Bacteroidota; class Flavobacteriia; order Flavobacteriales; family Flavobacteriaceae; genus Aquimarina; species Aquimarina sp. Aq107. Next base: position 5,106,560 of record NZ_OX030782.1, read on the forward strand.
TACATGTTGATACTTATACAGAGGATATAATCATTAAAGTTGAAGGTACTCGGGTTGCTACCTCACAATTAAATGAAATCTATATGGATATTGTGGAGTTGGCAGGTTATTATTATATAAAAACTATCGTTTTAGGTAGTTTTCATATTAAAACTTGGAAAGGAGTTAATCTGTTAATTGGTGGTAGTGATTTTGAGTTAAATTTGGTTTCAGATATGCAGGAGATAGAGTCCGATTTTTCAAACGTATCAAATAGAAGTATTACCCAAATAGATTTTATTATTGAAGAACAGGATCTTGATAAAATCAAACCATCGAAAATAAATTCAATAACGTTAACCTCAAAAAAGAAAACTGCTCATTTTGAAAACATTGTAATTCACGATGAAGAAGAATAGTTCGTTAAATCTTTTTTGAAAAATGTGATTTCACTATTTTTAAACTATGAATGCTACCTTAAATGTTGCTTTAATCCAATCTCATTTGGCGTGGGAAAACCCAGTACAAAATAGAGCTGTTTTTGAACAAAAAATCAATACTATAGATACCGAAGTAGATTTAATTATTTTGCCAGAAATGTTCACTACTGGATTCACAATGAATGTTATTGATGTTGCTGAGTCTATGAAAGGAGAAACAATCAATTGGCTTCAGAGATTAGCTAAAGAAAAGACTTGTGCAATTGCAGGGAGTATTATTGTAAAGGATGGTGAAAATTATTTTAACCGTTTTTTGTTTGTAAGTTCTGATGGAACTATTGAGAAATATGATAAGCATCAATTATTTACGCTGGCTAAAGAACAAGAAGTTTTTACAGCAGGTAATGATGAGGTAATTATCACATATAAGGGTTGGAAGATTAAACCACAAGTATGTTATGATCTTAGATTCCCTGTTTGGGCCAGAAATACTTCAGGATATGATGTGTTACTTTATGTAGCCAGTTGGCCAAAACCGCGAGTAAATGCTTGGGATGCTTTATTAAAAGCTAGGGCGATCGAAAACATGTCATATTGTATAGGTGTTAATAGGGTAGGTCTTGATGGTAAAGGATATGAATATAATGGACATTCTGCAGTTTATGATGTGTTAGGACATTCTGTTTTAGAAGAAAACCCTGTTGAAAAAGAAGCTATATTATATACAACTTTAAATAAATCTTATATAGAAAGAGTGCGCGAAAAACTACCGTTTTTGGCGGATGCAGATTTGTTTCAGATTACTCCAAAATAAAGGTTTGTTTTAACTCCCAATTAGCTCGTACTTCTATTGCTTCTGGGAAATAAACCACTTTTTCTGGTTGGATTCCTTTAAGGAAATTACCAGTATCCCATATTCCATTTTTATTGGAATCTAAAATCACACGTAAGTTATATTTTCCAGGGTCTAAGTTATCAAAAACAGTAGTCTCTTGTTTTGCAACTATTTTTTCAGATATAAATTTTCCTTGTTCATCAGTAACCTGAATCAATACGGGATATTCCTTTACATTTTCTAATGTAAAAAATATAGTACCATAATCTGCCAATTTTTTAGTTCTGAAATTAATACTGATAGTGTCGTTTACATTTCCTATAAAATCTTTAACAGCTTCTGGTAGTAATTGAATATTATATGCATTGCTCTCTGTTCTTTCGAAAGAAAATCTCGCCTCATTATTAATTTTATCTACTTCCATAGAAAATGGAACTTCTAAAGTATCTTTATCGGTTAACTTAATTAATTTCTCATTAACGGTTTCTATAGGTGTGCTAGAATAAAGCGTAAAATCTTGGTTAAAAGCTAGGTTTCCTTTAACATTACTGCTAAGCTTTATAGAATCTTTATATTGATCTTTAAATCTTGCAACAAGGGTATCTCTGTAATTTCTGGTATTAGTCACTTCAAAAATTAAAGAATCGGCTTGAAAAAAAGGTCTAAACCAGTAGTTCATTGTATCCTTTACTTTATCAGGGAAAATTCTAGTTTCGAAATTTTCTGGTGCCTTACTTATTAGATTAATTTTCATGTCTTCTAATTCACCTTCATATCCAAAGATAAATGCGTTTTTAGAAACTTGTTTTGGTTTAAGTGCTTTGAAATCCAAAACTTCTTCGAACAAATTTATCTTAAAGGTTTTTGCTGTATCTGCAGGCAGCGAAATAACATCATCATAAAAACCAATTTTATCTTGCTTAGGTTGATAGGTATAATTAGTAGCCGCGTCTTTAATCGCAATCAATTTATATGTTCCTTCTTTTAGGTTTTCTAAATCAAAATTAATGCTATCTAGAGTACTTGTAATATATCTTGGAACCTCATTAAAAACTAAAGAATCAGAATATTGTTCGTTTACTTCATACAAGGCGACCGTAATAAAAGGGTCTGCTTTTTTTTCTAACGCATCTGCAATAACTCCTTTTATACTAAGTGAATCTAAAGAATCTCCTGTAGAGAATACATATTTAAAAAAAGGATTAGGATTTCCCTCGTTATTGTCAACGATACTTTGACCAAAATTGATACTATATGTTGTGTTTTCTAATAAAGTATCTAAAAATTTAATTTTAAGGTATTTACTAGCACCTCCTAAAGGTGTTATTTCCGGTTTAGGATCCATAGGAGGGGATATGATGATTTGTTTTTGTGGGTCCTTTAGTTTTACATACTCATCAAAATAAATTCTAATTTCATTTCTATTAAAATTGGTTGAGTAGTTTGGAGGAATGGCTTTTACAAATTTTGGAGGGATTTCATCCTTTTCTCCACCTGTTATGGTACCCTTTTTGGCACAACCAACGATCAATAAGAAAGAAAAAGCAGTTAGTAATAACGTGTGGGATCTTTTATACATAGCTCCGTTACAATTTTTAAAGACACAAAGAAACGACTATTTATAACAAACAAAAAATCTATAGAGTGATAGCCATAGTCGCAATGCTTATTTTAATACCAGGTATTGATTTAAGAGCTTGTATGCAAGCTTCTAAAGTAGCACCTGTAGTTACAATATCATCAACAATCAAAATATGTTTGTTTGCCAATAAAGACTCATTTTGTATTCCAAATGTTTCAGAAGTGTTTATCCAGCGTGTAAGACGACTATTTTTCGATTGTTTTTTATTGTAGGAATTTTTTTTCAAAACAAAATCAACGTATTCTGCGTTCAATTTTTCTGCAATCTCTTGTCCAAACTTTTCCACCTGATTGAACCCTCTTTCTCGTAATCTCTTTGGGTGAAGAGGTACTGGTATTACAGTATCAATATTCTGATAAACAGAAGATTGACTTAGTTCTTGACCTAACCAAACACCGAGTTCTTTTCCTATTTCTTCTCTACCTCTATACTTAAGATTATGAATCAAATTTTGTACTAAACTATCCTTCTCAAAGAGCAATAAAGAGGTTGCATTTTCTATTTTAGCACGCCCATAAAATACTTTTTCGATCTTTTTAGCGTTAACCTTATGGAAATTACCTAAAGGAAGTTTATGTCTACAAGAAGTACATAAAATTCTTTCGTTTTTGTATAACGGGTTGTCACAGGCAGCACAATATATAGGATAAAATAAATAAGCTAAGTCGCTTAACATATTAGGTGAATTAACATTAATTATTATATTTAACTAAATTTACTATTTAACGTAACCATCAAAAATTAGAAATTTATTATGACAACTCAAAACAATAACTTGACCCTTAAGATACTAATCGGTGTTCTGGGAGCTCTTTTATTAATTCTGGGGATCTTCACGTATAAGTTTTACAACGAAGAAAAGAGAGAAAAAGCAATTTTGCAACAGGAAAAGGATTTAATTGAGAGTGAGCTTGGGGAATTAATTACAAAATATGATAATGCTATTGCTCTAAATGAAGTAATGGATGATCATTTATTAAAAGAAAAACAGCGTGTTGTTGTTTTGCTAGATAGTTTAAAAGACTATGATGCTAACGTAGCTTTGATCGCAAGGTATAGAAGAGAAGTTAGTAAGTTGAAAAAAGAGCGTGAAAGATTATTTAAACTAGCGGATAGTTTAACAACTGCAAATGCGCAGTTAGCTACAGATTTAGATAGTACTTCTACAGCATTGACAGAAAGAATTGTTTTTTCTGATTCTTTAGCAACACAGAATAGTAAATTAGCTGAAATAGTAGAAAGAGGTTCTGCTCTTCAGGCTTCAGGAATTAAAGCCGAAGGAGTTAGAGTTCGTAATAGTGGAAAAATCACGACTACTTCTAGATCTAGTAGAGCAGAAAAGGTAAGAGTTTGTTTTACACTTTCACCGAACAAGTTAACTGAAAAAGGAGATAAGGAATTATTCGTTCAGGTAATCAACCCAGAAAACAACCTAATTGGAGATAAAATTTCTGTAAATTTTGACGATGCTGTATTAACATATAGTGGTCGTAATAAGGTGTTTTATGAGAATGATGCCTTAGATGTGTGTGTTTTAGTAGATACTGCAGAAGGTGAATTGATGAAAGGTAATTATGTAGTAAATTTATTCTCTGGACCTAGAATGATCTCTAATACACAGTTTGAATTGAAATAAGATAGTTTAAAATATAGAAAATGAACCACCATGTCATTATTGATATGGTGGTTTTTTTATGTTTTTGTCAGAAATTACTTTATACAGTCATTAATTAAATAAATTCGTTTTCAATTCTTGTAAATTCAGTTATTTTTGCGCAATGGCAAATCAAGAAGATAAATTTAAAAAAGTTATAGCCCACGCTAAGGAGTATGGGTATATTTTCGGTTCTAGTGAGATCTATGATGGATTGAGTGCGGTATATGATTATGGACAGAATGGAGCAGAACTTAAAAAAAATATTAGAGAATATTGGTGGAAAAGTATGGTGTATATGCACCAGAATATTGTAGGTTTAGATGCAGCCATATTTATGCATCCTACAACATGGAAAGCATCAGGACACGTAGATGCATTCAATGATCCATTAATAGATAATAAAGATTCTAAAAAAAGATATAGAGCTGATGTATTGTTAGAAGATTATGCAGAAAAACAATATCAAAAGGCTCAAAAAGAGATAAATAAAGCTAAAAAGCGATTTGGAGACTCTTTTGACGAAGAACAATATGTTACAACGAATCCAAGAGTTGTAAAATATCTTTCGGAACAACAAAGAGTGTTAAAACGTATGGCGAAATCTTTAGAAAGCGAAGATTTAGCTGACGTAAAAGCATTGATAGAAGAGTTAGGTATTGCAGATCCCGAAACAGGATCTAAGAATTGGACAGATGTTAGACAATTTAATTTAATGTTTGGAACAAAACTAGGAGCATCTGCAGAATCTGCTACGGATTTATTTTTAAGACCTGAGACTGCTCAAGGTATTTTTGTGAATTTTTTGAATGTTCAGAAAACTGGTAGAATGAAGATTCCTTTTGGAATTGCACAAACAGGTAAAGCATTTAGAAACGAAATAGTAGCACGACAGTTTATCTTTAGAATGCGTGAGTTTGAACAAATGGAAATGCAGTTTTTTGTGCGTCCGGGAGAAGAAATGAAATGGTATGAGTACTGGAAAGAAACACGTTTAAACTGGCACTTATCATTAGGGTTAGGAAAAGAAAATTATCGTTTTCATGATCATGATAAATTAGCGCATTATGCAAATGCAGCGGCTGATATAGAATTTAATTTTCCATTTGGGTTTAAAGAATTAGAAGGTATTCATTCCAGAACTGATTTTGATCTAAAAGCACACGAGGAATTCTCTGGTAAAAAATTACAGTTTTTTGATCCTGAATTAAAAGAGAGCTATGTGCCATACGTGGTAGAGACTTCTGTAGGATTAGATAGAATGTTCTTGGCTGTGTTTTCTACCGCTTTGCAAGATGAACAACTAGAAGATGGATCTAGTAGAGTAGTATTAAAATTACCTGCTGTTGTTGCACCTGTAAAGGCTGCAATTTTACCACTAGTTAAAAAAGATGGTCTACCAGAGGTTGCAGAGCAAATTGTAAAAGATCTTAAGTGGAAATTTAATGTTGCTTACGATGAAAAAGATGCGATAGGACGACGTTATAGAAGGCAAGATGCTGCAGGAACTCCAATATGTATTACTATAGATCACGATACCTTAAATGATCAGACAGTAACTATAAGAGATAGAGATACTATGGAACAGAAACGCGTTCCAATTTCAGAACTTAAGTCTATTATTTCTGAAAAAGTAGATGCAGAAAACTGGTTGAAATAAGAGTTTCAATATAAGATATTTCGATACTGGAATTAAATACATAAAAAGAGGTCTAAAAATTCAATTTTTAGACCTCTTTTTTTAGTTTAGAATTTAACTACAATTATCTAACTATAAATCTTTTTATTTTAGATTTGTTTTGTTGGTCTTTAATTCTTACCAAATATATACCAGCAGAAGCATAAGACATATCAAGGTCATATGCATAACCGATGTTGTTTATTTTATTTAGTCTATAATTCAGTAGTCTTTGACCACTTAGATTAAAAATATCCATTTCTAATTGATCAGTAACAGAGTCAGAATCAAATCGTATTTCAAACTGATTATTTTCTCTATAAATGATTTTTAATTCAGAATTTGGATCTAGGTTTTCGTTAACCCCAAGTGTAATATCTTCAACCTCACAAAATTCAATAGACCAATCTAATAGTTGTCCACCATCAAAATTTGCACCATCTGCAATGGTAAGTGTCCAGATTCCTTGAGTAGATAATCCGTTAAACTCGGCAAGGCTTCCTTCTGGTTGAAAGGTTCCTGTAAATGGACCTGTCCCACCTGTAATTGGATTAGCAGCTTGATCATCAAATACGGTATTGGTATAATTATCAGTATCACCTCCATTACCACTTGTTAATTCAACTATAGTCGTGTTATCTGGTGCTGTTAATGTAATAGTAAGATCGTCATTCCAAGTATGTTCTATGTTAAGTGATATATTTATATCAGAAATTATAACACTCTCCGTGATTTCTATTTCAGAAGTTATCGTAGGAGTACCATTTTCACTTATCGCAACAGGAGTTGTATTGTTTTCCGAGTTACAGGTAAAATTTTCTACTGTGGCAGTAAAACTATCATTACTTGTGTTAGCATCATTTGATAATACCGTAGTGGCAACTATTTCATAAGACCCTGATTGTGATAGATCTGCCGTTTGTGTGAAAGTATAATCTACTGTGCTGTCCGCTGCAATTGGACCTGTTACTGTTTCTATAACTGCTGTTCCTCCATCAACACTATAAGAAACATCAAAATTCGATTGTTCTTGCGTACCAAAATTCTCAATAGTTATTGTTACTGTTTCTGCTCCCAATCCATCACTGGATATAGGTGTTGGTATAGCGATAATTCCTATATCGTTTTGCGCTAAGTGATTAACTACAATAGAAACTTGATCATTTGTATCTAATTCATCATTCGTTAAATTCGTAGATGCAGTGATAGTGTAAGTCTGGCCTTCAGTAGATAAATCTGCTGTTTGCGTAAATGTATAAGTAGCGATATTAGAAGATTCAATAGTACCAGTAAATGTTTCAGTTATTATAGTGCCACCATCCACTTGATAGGTTACATCGAAATTAGAAACTGGAGCACTTCCGAAATTACGAATTTCAATAGTGATATCTTCTGCGTTAGTGAAACTTCCTTCCTGAGGTATATCAATTGAAACTACACCAACATCATTTGTATTGCTAGGAGCAATCTGAAAAACACCTGCAACATTAGCTCTATTACCAGCGGTATTTACATATTCCGTAACAAACCAGAACTTTTCTCCATTAGATGGATCTAGGTCAATTTTACTGTAATCCCCATATCTTTCGGAACCAGGTATGTTTCCACCACCAGCTGCAATTAATGTTTCATCTATGGTCATCGTCCCTAAGGGATCATTTGCAAATCTTCCGGTGTAATATGAGCTGACAAAGGTGTCGGTAGTACCACCCATACCAGTGTACCCCATTCCTATATTTCCATTATCATCCATAATCAAACTAGCATTCCAAGCATTTTTTCCATCTGGAGAAGTATAAGTTCCTTCTTGATAAATGGTCCAAGGTTGACCATCACCAGATTGTCTTAATTCGAACCATCGTACTCCAGCGATTTCTCCAGCTCCACCATCTGTATCAACAACAAAATTGAATAAGGCCGAGTTGTGAGTAGGGAATTTTCGAAACTGTGCTTGATTCATGATTGTATTTTGTAAAGCATCGATATCTTGTCCTCCAGGCTGAGTAAGGTTTGCAAAGGAGCCTCCATCAAAAGCTCCAATGAAAGGTGTAGTAGTTAATTCTGTGGGTTGAGAAATGGCAGAATTGGCAGGAGTCGTAAAATCTACATTAATAGTCCATATTTTGATATGATCTTCTGTAATTCCATTAAAAGCATCGTCCTGCATATATACGATTGGTGCATTTCCAGTTGCAGGTAAGTTATCATCACTAATATTGAAAGCTTGAGGAGCGTAAAAACCATCAGTAGCTATTCCTGGTAAAGGGAAACCAATAATCTGTGCACTAGCTGCTCCTGCTAACATTGCATCTCTTTCTAAAGCAAAAACTGAATTTTGAGTATCTGCAGAACCTGAGTTTACGTTAGCAGTCATATAATAACCATCCGACCATACAGATACTTTTTGGTAATCATCAATACCTGCGAATGAATATACAGACCAAGCGTCATTAATCGGATCTGGTCCTTGAGATACAGCAACTTCTACTGATCCATCAAAAAATAGTATAGACATAACCCATCGATCAGCTGCATTGTCATAGGATATAGTAAGGTCACAACAAACATTAGCTGCGGTAAAAATATTATTAGAGGACAAGTTGCCTGTAAGTGGGTTACCATCTTTATCAAAAATTCTGTAACCAGTATTAAATACAGCAAGTACATGGTTAGGCCCAACTGCTAGAGATGGGTCCGTAGGTTGACTATTTTGTTCTGTGGTATCAAAAACAATCTCAGGATCAAATCCGGGAACACGTGTTGTGTTTGATTTTTGTGCTTTGGCTAAGATGTCATCTCCTGTAGATCCTTTACCAATAATAATTTTACCTTTAGAAGATCTATTATCCTTGGAATATCTACCATCTCTAATTTCTTCATTTGAGTCTTTAGCTGGGATAAGTGTTTTTTTTTGATCCAATAGGTGATACCACTCTCATAGAGGTGGATTTTGAATAAAAGTTAGGTTTTACACCAGGCTTTGTTTGTGCAAAAGTCCCAAAACTAAAAAGTATGAGTAATGGGATTAATAAGAGTGAATTTTTAAACATGATTTGTATATCGTTTGATTTGTTATATAATAAACACGTATGTTGTTAAAATCCCTACCCCAGTTTCAGTTTTCATTGAAAAAATATTCTTATTCTATAATATTTGAATATAATTATTGGGGATATGATTATTACGAGTTTTTTATATTGCTAATGTAAGGTGTTGCAAAAATATTTGTACTAATGTATTCGTTAAATAAAATAGGTACATTATATTATTAACATCAAATATTGTAGTATTAGTTGTATTTTGCCTTAAAAATTAGGATATTCCGTCATTCAAATCTTGTTATTATGCTATTGAAAAGGATCATTTTCTTTTCTTTTTTATTTTTTTGCGTAGTTGGTTTTTCTCAAAAGAAAAAGACCGCTAAGGCAACTTTGGTTACTTCTTCTAATTATATGAAAGAAGTAGAGCCTTTGATCGGTAAAAAGCTAATTCCAGAGATACCAAGAGAAGGAGAAGTAAATCCTAAGAGAACGGATGCAAATAAAATTGTTCCGGGTAAAGGACTTCCAAAAGGACTAGATGCGCTAATAGTAAACCAAAAAAGTGCGCGTAACACTAGAAGTAATAGAACACCTTCACTAGTTTTTGAAACCAATTCTAGTACGACTTCGCCATCAGATCCTACGGGGGCAATCGGCCCTAATCACTATATAAGTGCTAAAAATTCTGCTTTTGCTATTCACGATAGAAATGGAAATGTGTTAGTTCCTTCTACTTCGTTAGCAAATATTTTTCCGGGAGAATCACTCGGAGACCCAATAGTATTTTACGATAATTTTGCCGATAGATTTGTTATTACTCAGTTTAGTGATACACCTAATGGTTTTTTGGTTGCAGTCTGTAGAGGATCAGATCCAGTAAATGATGGTTGGTATACTTATCGTTTTAATACCGGTAGCTTTCCTGATTACACGAAATTTTCAATTTGGTCTGATGGATATTATATAACAGCTAATAAAGATCAAGGTCAGCAAATGACAAGTGAAGTAGTATATGTTATAGATAGAGAACAAATGCTTGCTGGAGTTGATACGGCACAAATGGTTGGATTTCCTCTTCCAGGAGCAAGAATAGGTGGTTTTTATAGTCCGGCGTCATTCAATGCCATAGGAAGCACACTTCCTCCAGTTGGAGATGCTAGAATTATTTATTTTCAGGATGATGATTGGCAAGGAGTAAATGAAGATGCATTAAAGTTATGGACTATTAATGTGGATTGGATTAATCCACAACAATCTACAATCTCAGAGGCCGAAGAGTTAACCGTAAGTAATGGTAATATCACTTCTTTTGATTCTACATTTGATGGAGGTTCCTTTGCAAATCTTCCACAACCAGGATCAGATGGTCAAAATATTGATGTATTACAGGGAACTGTAATGTTTGCTACTAATTATAGAAGATTTTGTGATTATAATTCAGTAGTATTAAATTTTCCAGTAGATATTGATAGTCGTCAGGATTCAGATAATATATCTGGGATTAGATGGTATGAACTTCGCCAGAATGGCGATAATCAACCATGGTCTGTTTACCAAGAAGGAACTTATACTTCTCCAGATGGTAAAAGTGCTTGGTGTGCGAGTATGGCGATGGATATTTTTGGGAATATCGGGATGGGATATACGACTATGGGTACTATCGATAATGGAGCAAACCAAAATAGTTTTGCCTCTATTAGGTATACTGGTCGATTGGCAGATGATCCTTTGGGAACGATGACTTTTGCCGAAGAAACAATCGCCATAGGTACCGATGTAGATAGAACCACAAGAAATCGTTATGGAGATTATGCACAGATGACAGTGGATCCATTAGATGATCAAACTTTTTGGCATATTGCAGAGTATTTTGAGAATTCAGGAAACAATGCAAGAAACATTGTAGGAGTTTTTAAAATTGCAGAAAACATACCAAATGATGTTGGAGTTGTGAGTATTGATGCTCCAGAAGATGCTACTTTTACCACATCTGAAGTTATTACAGTTACAATTAAAAATTTTGGGACAACGGCACAAAGTAATATTCCAGTAAGCTATTCGATTAATGGAGGAAGTACAGTGGATGAAATTTTTACAGGATCTATTGCAGCAGGACAAACTGCATCATTTACATTTAGTACTATGGCGGATTTAACAGTAGGAAATAGTTCTTTTATTTCAGCAGAAACGAATCAAGTAGGAGATGTAACTCCAGAAAACGATTGTACAACTAAAGAAGTCTCTAATTTATTTTTGAATGATGTTGGAGTTGTAAGTTTGGTTTCTCCAGTGTCAGGAGGAGGTCTTTCTTCTACAGAAACTGTTACGGTTTTAATAAGAAATTATGGAGGTTCTCCGCAATCTAATATTCCTGTTTTTTATGCACTTGATGGAGGGACTCCAGTTAATGAGGTTTTCTCAGGAACTATTGCGGTAGGAGAATCAGCAGAATATACATTTACAGTTACCGCTGATTTGTCAGAATTTTCAAATTATTCATTTGAGATTGGTACTGCTTTAACTACAGATGAGGATGCTCTTAATGATGTCATTACAAGAGAAGTTGTCCATCAGCTATGCTCACCAACATCGGATTGCTCACGATTTGGAGATGGTTTGTCTTCTTTCGAGCTTTCTAACATATCAAACCAGAATATTGAATGTGGAGATGGTTATGAGGATTTTACCAGTATGATAATTAATCTTGATAAGTCTATCGGAGTATACGCGCTTACTGTTCAAGCAGGTTTTGCAGAAGGTGATGCGGAACAATTGTCATTATGGATAGATTTTGATGATGATACAGTTTTTGAAGATGAAGAATTGGTTATTAGTAATCAGGTGATTTCTGAAGAAAACGTAAATCAGACTTTTCTTTTTTCATTAAATAATGATGCGCCATTAGGCACCCATTTATTAAGAGTTAGAGCTGGAGATACGAATACAAATAACGGATCCGATCTTAATGACCCTTGCGGATCCATGCAATTTGGTACAACTCACGATTATACTGTAGAAATAGGAGAGAATACAAACCCTAATTCAGATCTTGTAGTAATTAGTCAGCCAAATAATCAATTTTTGATTACGATGAGCGATGCTAATGCGGATGATATCCTTAGGCTCAGTATTTTTACAATTACAGGAAAAACCGTAGCCTCTAATTTAGTAGAAAAAGATGCTAATAGCAGATTTACATATTTATTGGATATGTCATATGCTAGCACCGGTATTTACTTTGTTAGATTAGGAGGTGGTAAAACTGGAAAATCTGCTAAGTTTTCTGTAAACTAATCAGTACGATTACTTATTTCTTGTATTGATACAGGTCTTGCTTCTTTGCATCTACTATTCATTCTTAGGTTACTATATTTAACCCATACCTTTTCTGGCATGTCATCGGTTTTAAAGAAATCTTGAATATTGATTGGATCTAATTTATCTGCATATTTTTCTACTGTAAGAATATATGAACAGTCTTTTGATTTATTAATAGACAATGTTCCTTTGATAAAACCTTTTTCAATCATTTCTTTAGAATCTATAATTTGAGCACTTTCTTTTCCATTTTCACCTTTTTTTCCATCGGCTCCTTGAGTAGTTATGCAACTATAAGAAATTAATGAAATTAGTACAAAACAAGTTTTAAGAATATTTTTCATCGTTATATGGTTTGAGTTTTAAGAATTACAAATTATATTTTTTTATTTAAAAGATGCGCAAAAAATTAGAAATATGCTCTAAGTTGTACGCTTCCTGTATGAATTGTACTGGTTGTTTCACTTTTTCTACCTAAATAAGATATATTAAGATCTAAATACTTAGTTAATTTTTTTTGTGCTAAGATAGACCAAGTATAATTATCTCCTGGTTGTAAACCATTAAGTAATTGATAGCCTACCGGAGAGAAAGCATTTCCTGTAAAATCGTTATTGAAATAGTTAAATTCACCAGAAATAGATATTTGCTGTTTATTTGCATATGCAAAAGAAACACCTAATTTCTGTTGTGTTAACACTTCTTCTCCAGATATGTTTTCTTGATCATTTAAAAGATAGAAGATACTAAACTGTGTTTGGGGAGATAATAAGTATGATAATTTTGGTTCTATTTTATAACCTTCGAGAAGGTAGTTTCTATTAGTAAAGTTTTCTGAGATACTCTCAGTTTTAATAAGTTCATTCTTTAAATCAAAAAGCCAAGTCTTTGCCATTTTATGTGCAAATGTTAATTGATGGCTATCGATTATATTCTCCTGTAGTCCGGTAACCTGTAAATTCGTGTTTTTTGTGGAAAGAAAAGTATACGAGGTTGTGTAACGTTGTTTTCCTCTATTAAAGAATAATGTATTCCTAAAACTTAAGTTTAATGCTAATTCATCATCATTTTTTTTAAATGGATTGAGATCAAAAGAACTGTCATCTCGAAGGTTTTTTCGATCAATGATATAAGATGTTTGATTATAAAAATGTGATAATAACTTCTTTGTTTTGTTATCTGATCCAGACCAAGAAAGAGGATTTAGAGTTATAATCTGGCTTAGTCGATTTTGGTGAGTTTTTATAAAGAGCTGGTTAGGAAGTAATACTCTTAGGTAAATGGCTTCATCTGTAAACTGAGCAATTTCAAACTCTTCTAATTCTTGTATGCCATTATTGTTGTAATCATTCCACGTATACGTCCCTTGTCCTGGATCTACTTGGACATACGTAAATTCTTGCTGAGGTAAAGTTCCGCTATTTGTTTCGAAAACCGTATTCCAATTTACTTTACCATTAAAAAATTTCTGATTGTATAGCAACCTTGAGTTTAGAGACTCTTCATTTTCTCTATTTTGATCTTCATTATTTAATGTTCTATAGTTAATAAATAAAGATAATTGAGTGTTTGTTGTATTTAGTAAGTTGGATTTAAGAAAATAGGTATTAGAGGTACTTACTTTATCTAAAAGATTATTTCTAACACTATCATTAATACGATGTCTATATCCAATTTCTGTATATATTTTTGTGCTATCGCCTACTCCACTGTAGATCTCGTATGATTTAAACCGTTGTGTATTTAATGTAAAAGTTTGATCACTTAGATTGATTTCTTTATTTTCCTCGATTCCTATTTTGGTTCCTATCCAATTTTTTGGAAAGCTATAGGTTAGAATGTTATAGATTCTGAAGAATCTTGAATCTAAGTTCGAATTCTTACTATTTAATAAACTAGAATATAAAGAAACACCAAGTTTATTTAATTTTAGTTCGGTACTTAAGAGATGTCGATTTCCATTATAATTTTCAGAAAAATTAAGATGCTGAAATGAGTATCGAGTAAACCCTTTTTGGGGATGAAGTAGCTCCAAACCAGATGTAAAAAACTGCTGGTCTCCTAGAGGGTTGTTTAAATTCCAATCACGGTTAAATTCTACATTATAAATTCTTTCTATACTCTTAAACTCTTTCTGGATATAATCTCCATTTGCAAACGCATTCATGGTCCAGCTACTATCTCTAGAAAAAATATTTTGCCTTAGTTGTAATCTCCCTGCTACTCCATCATTATCATTATCATCAATATCAGAAAATAGATTCAAATCATTTTTACTTCCTGAAATTTCAAATGCTACAGATGTTTTTTCGTTTGGAGTATAAGAACCTTGAACCACAGCTGTCTGAAGTTTGGTAGGAGCGACTAATTGAATTATTGGTGCATAATTACCTTGACGTATTCCATTAACAGGTGCAACGTATTCAAAAATTCTACTAATTGTGGTTACATCTCCTACAATATAATCACCTTGATTATCTCCAACCAAAGAGAACCTAACATTAAATAATTCATCCTCTGGATTACTAGAAAACACAAAAACTTCTTGACCATCTATCATATCCCTTCTATAAAGAATTTTGTTTTCACTAAAAACATCTGGAACAGCAGATGGTGAAATCATTTGAGAAGTGTCATCACCAGCATTGGATAGCGTTTCTTTTTGTTGATCGCTTAAGTTTTGCTGTAGTGGTTGGTTTTTAGCATCATTTTCTGAGTATACAAAAGCCCCAATTTTTAGTTTGTCACTTTTGTGTTCGCCTCCACCATAAACGATGATTCTAGAGTAATTACGTTCTGTGGTCTGATATTCTATAGATATTCTCATATCTGATGTAATAGGATATGTAGGATTAAATCGAACTTCTCCGGCATTGTAATCAATAATATAATCTTTATTCTCACCTCTTTCTAGGAGTAATCCATTTACATATACACGTTCACTTCCAGAGACTATGAGAATAAATAATTCTCCATTAGGACCAGTTAATTTATAAGGTCCTTGATTACCTTCTTGGCCAGTAAATTGACTTCTGGTAAAAACGCCTCGTACCAAAGCTCCAGAGGCAAATAAATCGGTCTTAGATTCGGGATGATTTAAAGTTCCATTAATGGATATACCTTGTACGTTTTTAGTGAATCTATTAAAATAACTCGTAGTGTTTTGCAGTTGCACATCACCTGCTCTTACATTCCAATTTTTGCTATATAATTCTATAAAAACTTGATCAAATTCATCTAAATTTTGTGAATATCCACTTTGCTGTACTGGTACGTTTGCGTCTTGTATTGATGCACGTAAGGATATATTATCACTTATTTTACCAGAAATCTGTAAATCTAGTTCAGAGTTTAAAACGGTATTTTGATTACTACCTACGGTAACACCTCTTGATATACTTCCGTTGGTGGTAAGTCCATCAAAAGGAGTGAACTCTTTTTTGTTATTGGCTTCTGATAAGCTATATAGTTTTTGTAGGTTACCATTTTCTTCAACAATTATAGAAGGATCGAATTCAAAATACTTTTTAGTTAAAAAATCAGGATAGCGAAAATATTGTATGGTAATTGAATCATTTTGTGATTTTACTTGTGATGATAAGACAACAGAGGCATCTTTAAAACTTACGTCATATAATGTACTGTCTATAGCAATTCCTTTGTTGGAAAGTAATTTGAATTTAAATGAGTTGATACTTACAGAATCAATACGTATAGTATCAGTAACACGTACCTTCTTACTTCTGAAATTACCAAAAGTATCTTGAGCCAATAAACTACTGGTACCGAAGAATAATAAAAAACCTAAAACCGTAAAAATACGCATCAATACAAAACTAAAGTTTTTCGCCTACAGAAGCTTGCTAAGCTTCTTAAATTACTATGATTTATGCAACAACTATTGATTGGAAAGGTTTTTATAATAGCAATAACGATAAAAGTAAGATTAAGTTTTATTAGTCCGAAATAATTTAAATAAAAAATTTATGACTGATTATATAGATAAAAAAAGTTGGTGGCATAAGAATAGAAGTTGGTTTTTAGGGCTTTTAGCATTGATTAGTGGATTTGTCCTGACCTTATTGGTGCTTTTAGGGAAACCAATAGGTGATTTTACTAAAGCTATGGTAGATCCATCTATATATGATAATGCTTTTGATATGGTACAAGACGACGAACGTGTTATTGCACTCTTGGGAGAAGTACAGCCAATTAGTGTTTTTGAGCTTCTGGAAGGAGAAGTTCGATATGCCGAAGAAGGTAAAGCCATTATAACGGTTGGGATAAAAGGATCTAAGCAAAAAGGAAAAATGGATGTCGTAGCAAATAAAAGAAATGATGGTTGGCAATACCAAACGATAAGAATACGAACTAAAAAACCAAAGAAGACTATTGAGGTATTGGATAGCGAATAAATTCTGATCACCCTTTCGAGAGAAAAGCTTCGTAAAGTAAAAGTATCATATTCCCCTCTTGAGAGGGGTTAGGGGTGTGTTGTTTATAGTATATTTGTTTCTGTAAAAATGATTTAGTATCGTAAGCTTTAATCTTACCCACATGAACTCTCTAAAAACCATCGTCTTTTTTTTATTCTTTTCGAGTCTTTCTTTTTCGCAGACTAAGATTGTAAATGATACCATCTTAGCTTTTCAATATTTTAAGAAAGCAGATTCATTGTTAGCTGATAGGAAGTTAGATAGTTCGATTGTTTATTTTAGAAAAGCATTACCTATTTATGAAAAAGCAAAGGCTTGGGAGCGAGTGGCCACATGCTATAACACTATTTCGGAAAGTCAAATAAGAAAATCTCAATATGAGGAAGCTCTTAAAAGCGCAAAAAAAGCTTTGGAAATATGCAATTATTATCTTATCCAAAATCATAGGGAAGAGGGAGCAGCATATAACTATATTGGAGAAAGTTATGTAAGAATGTCAGATTTTGATAATGCACTTAAGAATCATAAAAAATCGTTAGAAGTAAAACAAAAAAACACACCGCTAGATTATAAAAGTATTGCAGTTTCATATAGTAATCTTGGATTGTTATACAGGGATTTATCAGATTATAGAAAAGCTATAAGTTTTCTTGATAAAGCTTTAGCTTATGATCTAAAATTTTTTGGAGAAAATCACGAAAGAGTAGGAAATGATTACCATAATCTTGCAAATGTTTATATCCAAGATGGTAATTATTTCAAAGCTGGACTTTATTTTAATAAAAGTCTAAACATTGTAATAAAGAATAAAGGTAAGAATCACTTATCTACTGGTTACAGTTATTATGGTTTGGCCAGTTATTATTCAACATTAAAACAATACGACACTAGTCTAGAATATTATCAAAAAGCTTTATCGATTTTTAAGAAAAATGAAAGTCTTTATCCTCTTTTTGCAGTTTACACTAATATAGGACTTGTTTTATCTAATAAAGGAGAATATAATAATTCTATTAAATTCCATAAAAAAAGCTTAGAAATAGGTCGTAAAATTCTGGATGAAGAAAATGTTAGTCTGGGGTTTGTTTATTGGAACATGGGACTTGATTATGAGAGGAAAGAAGAATATGACACTGCACTTAATTATTATGAAAAAGCGTTGAAAATTTGTAAGAAAAGTTATGGGGAAAATCACTCTGACATAGCTGATTTGTATAAGAATATAGGAAACGTTTATCGAGCAAAAAAAGAATTGAATAAGGCGTTGAATTATCAAAATAAATCTTTAAAAATTTATAAAAACGTATATAAAGAGAATAATCCAAAGATATCCACTTCTTATACAAGTATTGCAAGTATTTTTTTAGAGCAAAAGAAATTTTCAGAAGCTCTTACATATTCTAAAAATGCTTTAGAATTAATAGAAAATTCTTATGGAAATAGAAGCCCACTTATAATTGAAGCTTTAAATCAAAATGGTTTAGTATATAAAAAACAAGGGGATTATAAAAAAGCTATAATGTTTTTTGAAAAGGCCGTAGTGGCAAATACTAAACATGATCAAGAATATTTTAATCCAAAAATGTTAATAGAAAGTTATAGAAGGAAAGCAGAGGTATTACAGTTACTTTACTATAAAAATAAATCAAAAAATGATTTGAATGAAAATATCAAAATTTATTCTAATTTGAATGTTTTGATAGACCATTCTCGACAGTCTTTTCAAGAATATGAAGATAAACTTCTTTTTGCTAAAGAAACTAAAGAAATTTTTACAAGTGCTATAAAGGGAAATATTTTGTTGTACAAAGAAAATAAAATGAAAGAATCTTTATCAAATGCTTTCTATTATGCTGAAAAAAGTAAATCAAATACGTTAAAAGATATACTAAATCATTCCAATGCGAAAAATTTTTCAGGGTTGTCCATCAAAATCATCAAATTAGAAAAAAAATTAAGAATTGATAAGGCTTTTTGTCAATCTAAAATAAATGAAGAAATTTCTAATAAAAAAGCCTCTACTAAGCTATCAAATTATGAAAGCAAATTATTCGACATCTCCAGAAGACAGGACTCTTTAACCGAAGTCATAGAAAAAAAATATCCTAAATATCACCAATTAAAATATACTACTGAAGTAGTTTCCGTAGCTGATGTTCAGGAAAAACTAGATGAAGAAACTACTTTGTTGGAGTTTTTTACGACAGATAGTATCACCTATGCTTTTACGATTTCAAAAAATAAGATAGCTGTAAAAGAATTATTGACGCCAAAGCTAGAACAATATATTGAAGAATTCCAAGGTGCTATCACGAAAAACTATGAAGTTTATAAAGAAGTCTCCCATCGACTATATAAAAAATTAATAGCTCCCGTAAAGGATGAATTCGTAGGAAATCAATTAATTATAGTTCCTGACGGATCATTATGGCACCTTAATTTTGATTTGTTATTAACTGCAGAAGACACCTCTGATAATCCAAAAACTTGGCCATATCTTCTTAAAGAGTATGCGATTTCATACGCTAATTCTGCTACATTGTTGTTCAGAGATGAGATAGATGAAGGTGAAGCTCCAAAAGAATTACAAGAATGCCTAGCGTTTTCTTTTTCTAGTGGAGATAATATTTCTAATACACGAAACGTAAGTTTAAAAGCTTTTAGAAATTCGAGTATGGATTTACCCGGAACTCGAGAAGAAATTAAAGCCATTTCTAATATTGTAGATGGGCAATATTTTTATGGATCAGAAGCTACAGAGCAAAACTTTAAAAAACATGTAGGAGCCTATAATATTTTACATCTAGCATTACATGGCGATGTAGATAATGAACGACCAGAAAACTCTAAATTATACTTCACTAAAAGTAAAGATACAATAGAGGATAATTATTTATACAGTCACGAGCTATTTGCGTTAGATATCCCTGCAGAACTTACCGTACTTAGCGCTTGTAATACCGGAACTGGTAAAATTGCCAAAGGCGAGGGGATTATGAGTTTGGGGAATGCATTTCAGTATGCAGGAACAAAAAGTTTATTATTGACCAATTGGGAAGTTTCTGATGAAACTACGCCTAAGATTATGGAGTATTTTTATACCAGCCTTAGGGATGGTAAAAATAAAGCAGAGGCTCTGCAACAAGCAAAATTACAATTTCTTACTACTACCAATCAGGAAACTGATCATCCTTATTATTGGGGAGGATTTTATTTATTAGGAGATACAGCCGCAATCCAACTTGAGAGTAATAATTATGGATATTGGTTCATTGGCGTTGGTATTTTAGTATTGATCTTAGTAAGTTTGTTGTGGTATAGAAAAAGAAATTCCCCTCTCGAGAGGGGTTAGGGTGTGTTAATTTGAAAATAGCAAATGAATTAGGTAAGTGACACACCCAAGAATTTCTAACTTTAGCCTTTTGGCAAAAGCTGAAATACTATCCCTCTCTAGAGGGAAGCCTATTATTTATGAAAAAAAGAAAAATCATTCCATATAATCCTAAGCTAAAAGAATATGCAAGACAATTGCGAAATAATAGCACAAAGTCAGAAATATTGTTATGGCAAAAATTAAAAAGAAAGCAATTATATGGGTATGATTTTCATAGACAAAAACCAATAGATAATTATATATTAGATTTCTTTTGTTATGAGTTGATGTTAGGAATAGAGATTGACGGATATTCTCATCAATTAGTTGAAGTTTACAACAAAGATATTGTCAAAGAAAAGGCAATGAACAGACTTGGGGTTAATATTCTGAGATTTACAGACCAACAGATATTTAAAGATATGTTTAATGTATTATTAGCTATAGAAGATTATATTCAAAGTTATGAAAATGAAAATATCTAATTTAATATTTAGTTTCCGTCTTGAGACAGGGACTAAAGCAGTCCCCTCTTGAGAGGGGCTAGGGGTGTGTTATTCAAAAAGGGTTTAAGTTTTCGGTTAATACACCCAAGAATTTCTAGCTTTTGTATTTGGCGCAAGCTAAAATACTATCCCTCTCATAAGGGAAGTTTAATATGAATACATAAAATAATAAATAAGTGAAAATAATATCATACAACGTAAATGGAATCCGTGCAGCACTAAAAAAAGGGTTTATAGAATGGTTGATACAAGCAGATCCGGATGTGATTTGTTTACAAGAAATCAAGGCAAATAAGGAACAATTAGATCTAGATGTTTTTGCAGATGCAGGATACAAATATAATTATTGGTATAGCGCACAGAAAAAAGGATATAGTGGTGTCGCTATTTTATCTAAAACAGAACCAGATCATATAGAGTACGGAACAGGTATCGATTATATGGATCATGAAGGTCGTAATCTTAGAGCCGATTTTAATGGTGTTTCTATTATGAGTTTATATCTACCAAGTGGAACGAATATAGAACGTGTAGACCATAAACTTAAGTTTATGGATGACTTTCAGGAATATATTAATGAGTTAAAAAAATCATATCCTAATTTAGTAATTCTAGGAGATTATAATATTTGTCATCAAGCAATTGATATTCACGATCCGGTACGTAATAAAAATGTATCAGGGTTTTTGCCAGTAGAGAGAGAATGGATCGGTAATTTTATAGAAAGTGGATTTATAGATTCTTTTAGGTATTTTAATGCAGATCCTCATAATTATTCGTGGTGGAGTTATAGAGCCAATGCTAGAGCTAATAATAAGGGTTGGCGTTTAGATTATGGTATGGTCGCGAAACTATTGCAAGATAAATTAGAAAGAGCCGTTATTTTATCAGAAGCAAAGCATAGCGATCATTGTCCGATTATGGTAGAATTGAATATGTAATAGGCGTACTTTGCCTTAGTAGACATTAATAAAATAAGAATTATGATAAAAAGAATTGCGATACTAATATGTATAGGAACATTTGCTACTTCGTGTGTTTCTTCTAAAGTACATAAGGAATTAGAAGGTAAATATGCTCGATTAAAAAGAGATAATAGAAAGTTGCAGGATACTTATAAAGCTTTACAAAAAACTAGTGATGCGGATAAATTGGCATTGGATCGGCTCAATAAGGAGTATGAAAAGACAAGGGTAGAAAGAGATGAATTACGAACCAAATATGATGCGCTTTCTACGAATTATGAAAATCTAAAAAACTCCTATGATGCATTAGGAAAAAATAGTGCAGAAGCTCTAAATGCAAATAATAAGAGAAATAGAGAATTATTAGCGCAACTAGAGGAAAAAGAAAAAACCTTAGCTGCAGAACGAAATCGATTAGAAAAACTGCAGAGAGATTTAGAGAGTCGTTCTAAACGTGTAGATGAATTAGAAGGATTGATTGCAGCAAAGGATGCTAAAATGCAAGCTCTAAAAAGTGCTATTTCTAAAGCTTTACGAAATTTTGAAGGAAAGGGATTAACGGTCGAAGAACGAAATGGTAAAGTGTATATCTCTATGGAAAACAAACTTTTATTTGCTTCTGGTAGTTGGGCGGTAGGAACGCAGGGAAGACAGGCGGTAAAACAATTAGGATCTGTTTTAGGAGAAAATAATGATATTGCTGTACTTATAGAAGGTCATACGGATAATGTACCATATACGGGTAATGGCCAGTTAAAAGGAAACTGGGATTTATCTACAAAGAGAGCAACGGCGATTGTAAATCTTTTATTAGAGAATCCACAAATAGATGCACAGAATCTCACCGCTGCAGGAAGAGGAGAATTCTCTCCAGTAGCATCTAATGAAACATCAACAGGTAAGGCAAAGAACAGAAGGATAGAAGTAATCTTAACTCCTAAGTTAGATGAAATATCTAAATTGTTAAACGATATATAATAGTAAATAGAATGTATAAAAAAAGCGCTCAAGTGAGCGCTTTTTTATATTTTATAGAGCTAATTTTTGTTAATTACTAAATAATTCAGATAAGATGCTATCAACTTCTTTACCATTATTAGCTTTTAACTGTTCTTTTAAGATTAAGAGTTTACTTCTAAAACTATCTATTACATCACTTGCTGTGTCTTTTCCAAGTCGAATTTGTTTACCAGCGCTTGTTAATAAAGTATAATTATAAAACTCTTTAGCTTTAGATTTATCTTTTTTCGTTTCTAGTGAAATAGTACCTGACTTTAGAACAAAAGAGATTATGTTGTCTTGAGCTGTTACTTTATCTGTTATTTCTCCAATATCAGAAGCTAAAGCATATAACTCTTTTTGCTCTTCATAAAGTTGAGACCAATCAGTATCCTTACCATTTTGAACCTGAGCTTGGGTGGTTAATCCTGCGCCTACCATAAGTAAAAGTAGAAATAATTTTTTCATAATATTTGGGTGTTATAATAATTTAGTATCAAAACTACGTATTTGATTTCACGTATTCCAAAACGGAATAAATATAAATTTAGTATTAAAGTTATCTTAAAAACTGCTTTAAATTAACTATTTTAATTTGAAGTTTCCAAAAAGTATGCCACGAATTTAGGAAACAAAAATAAAATCCTTAATTATGCATAGCGTAAAATTCTTAAAAATAAAGGAGATAGATAACAAAAGAACATTCTCGTACGTTTATAATACCCAAAATTAATTTAAAACCATACAGCAAATGAAGAGGTTATCCATTTTTATAATAGTAGTATTATCTGTGATTAAAGGTGTGAGTCAGGAAAGCGAAGAGGAGTACTACGAAGAAGAAGAAACGCAAAGTGATGAGTACTCAGAAGATGGTGAAGAGGAGGAAGAAGACCAAGGTACTTATTTTGATTTTTACAAATATTTTGATTTCACCAACGATCAGTATTCCAATGTCTTAGATAAAGTAAGTGATATGGATTCTGAAGAAGAGAATTTATTATATGAGTTTGTGGTAGCAGTTAATCAAGATAAAGTACTAAAAGGTCGTTTATTTGGCGAATTGGTTACGAAGCCTAAAAAAAAGAGTCATTATAAAGGTAAAGACAGTCCTGGTTTTATTTGTGTTTTACGTGGTCTTATAGAAAATAAAACTGTGTATGATGCAATAATTAATGATGGTCGCGCCTCTGAGAATCAGGCAAGAAATGCAGCGGCACTTTCCGAAAGAACGGTTCGCAGAAAATGCGGTGTAACCAAAAAAGTAAATGAAGTAGAAGAGCAATAAGGATTATTAAAAAACACCTATCTTTGTGATGTACTTAGGTATATGTTCTTTGTAAAGCCATACTCCATAGTTTTTGAATTAAATATTAAT
This sequence comes from Aquimarina sp. Aq107, assembly GCF_943733665.1. Taxonomy (NCBI): domain Bacteria; kingdom Pseudomonadati; phylum Bacteroidota; class Flavobacteriia; order Flavobacteriales; family Flavobacteriaceae; genus Aquimarina; species Aquimarina sp. Aq107. The sequence goes on from NZ_OX030782.1 coordinate 5,130,801, forward strand.
TTTTAAAACTATGATTATGAATTGGAAAATTCAAAAGCTATTGAATGGAGAGACGATTGTCTCCAAAGAACCAGGTAATTCTATGTTACCAATCTTACGATCAAAACAACCCGTTGTATTGGAACCCGTAAACTGGGAAGATTGCGAAGCGGGAGACATTGTTTTCTGTAAAGTAAGAGGAAACTGTTTTACACATTTAGTCAAAGGCAAAAATGTAAAACGAGGATTATTGATCGGTAACAATCGAGGTCGCATCAACGGATGGACCAAAAATGTATATGGTAAAGTAATAGAGATATTACCGATATCATAAGAGCAGCGCGGTAAGCGCTTTTTTTGTTTGTAAAAACAACCTCTATAAAATATCCTAAAAGTCATTTTCAATTAAAATTAGAGTTTGATTGTTTTCTAAAATCGATTTTAGAAATACTAGCTTCTTTTCACTACGACATATATTACTGCATAATAAAACTGACTATTTCCCTCAACAAAAGCCTTGCTTCCCTCATTCTTGCTTTTATCAATCACAGAAAGACAATACTTTTATATCAATCTAAAGAATAATAAGTGTTGGATGTGTGAGGAATTAATTTTTAGGTTGGTTAGTTGTGAAACGGATGTAGTAATGGGGTAACTGCATCCGTTTTTTATTTGGCTAGGAGATGTTCTTTACGTATTTCTCGAATAAGTTTTTGGTAAGAGTTACGATTAATTACAATTCTGTTTTGTTGTATTTCCATTAAGGGATTATAACGTTGTAATACTTTTTGAACGATTTCTATTGTAAAGAGTGTTTTGGTGGCTATTCTGTGGATTGCAAATTGTTTATTTTCTTTACTAAGATCTTTATAATGTGTGTTTAACATGAATTTATATTAATGATTATGTGTGAATTACATTAAAATGTATATAAAAATATATAAAATTTGTTTAATGTATATAAAAATATATGATTTCTTTCCAAATTTGTTAGTTTAAAAATAATTTTATAAAAAAAAGAGCTCCTGTTATAGAAGCTCTTTTTCCGGTTAAAAAAGTATAGGGTGACAAAAATTGACCCTTATTTTGAGGTTGTCAATAAACCTCATTTTTGGTTGGCGTAAATTTGTTTAGTTGTTTTGTTCATCATCTCAAGAATTTATTGCTTTCTTGGATATATAATCTACTGGAATAATTATACCACAAAACAAAATTTAACATAAATATTTGATAATCAATGTATTGATGCTTTGTAAGATATTTTTTAACATATAGTTGTGTAGATGTTTTAAGTCACTACTGTGGATAATGTTCTCGCATTGGAGTTTTATTAAGATAATTTTTTGAATAACTAAAAAGAGAGTTTTTATTTTTGAATCTTTATGTATTTAGAAAATTAGCCACAATTTAGACAATGAAGTATACAACATTACCAAATACGGATATTAAAGTTAGTAAAATATGTTTAGGTTCTATGACTTGGGGCGAGCAAAACACTGAGTCAGAAGGTCATCAGCAAATAGATTACGCAATTAATCAAGGAGTAAATTTTATAGATACTGCCGAGCTTTATTCTGTACCTGCCAAAAAAGAAACTCAAGGAAGTACTGAACGCATAATTGGTAGTTGGTTAAAAAAATCAGGAAAAAGGGATAAGGTAGTAATAGCTTCAAAAATTGTAGGTCCTGCAGAGTTTTCTAAACATATTAGAAATGAAGGTTTTACTAAAGAAGAAATTAAAGATGCAATCCATAAGAGTTTAGAAAGATTGCAAACGGATTATATTGACTTATACCAGTTGCATTGGCCAGAAAGGCATACTAATTATTTTGGACAACTTGGATATACTCATGATGAAGAAGATGCTTGGAAAGATAATTTTGCCACAATTTTAGAGAGCCTTAATGATTTTATAAAAGAAGGTAAAATAAGACATATCGGTGTTTCTAATGAGACCGCGTATGGTATGATGCGTTATACCGAAGAAGCTAGAAAAGGAGCGCCTAAAATGATTACAATACAAAATCCATATAACTTATTAAATAGAAAAGATGAAATAGGACTTGTAGAAGTTTTACATCGCGAAAATGTAGGACATCTACCGTATTCTCCACTAGGTTTCGGGATGCTTACAGGTAAATATCTAGAGGAAATACCTAAAAACTCTAGAGTAGACCTTTTTCCTAACTATAATCGATATATGAATGAGAATAGTTATAAGGCAACTAGATTGTATAATGAGATTGCTAAAAAACATAATATTAGTCTGACACAATTATCACTAGCATTTGTGAATCAGCAACCTTTTGTAACTAGTAATATTATTGGTGCAACTTCTATCGAGCAACTAACCGAAAATATTAATAGCATCGATGTGATTTTATCAAACGAAATAATCAATGAAATTAATGAAATTCACGCGCAAATACCCAATCCAGCTCCTTAGTGGTTGGATTTTAACCAAATAAATACTCAACTACATCTTCAATTTTGGCAACAAGTTGAATGTTGATTGCGGTATTTTGATTAGAAATTTTATTGTATTTAGAAACGAAAATGGTCGCAAAACCTAATTTCTCTGCTTCCTGAATTCTTTGTTCTACTTTATTTATAGGTCTAATTTCTCCGGCTAACCCTACTTCTGCGGCAAAGCAAAAATCTTTGGCTATCGGAATATCTTCATTAGAAGATAATATGGCTGCAACTACAGCTAAATCAATTGCTGGATCATCTACAGAAATACCACCTGTTATATTTAGAAATACATCCTTAGCTCCTAATCTAAATCCTGCACGCTTTTCTAATACTGCAAGGATCATGTTTAAACGTTTCAGATTGTAACCTGTAGCACTTCTTTGAGGAGTCCCATAGACTGCAGTACTAACTAGTGCCTGTATTTCTATCATCAATGGTCTCATGCCTTCGACTGTAGCGGCGATTGCAGTTCCGCTTAGCTCTTCTTCTTTTTTAGAGATCAGAATTTCACTAGGATTGGAAACTTCTCTTAACCCACTTCCTAGCATTTCATAAATTCCTAATTCGGATGTAGATCCAAAACGGTTTTTTAGAGCTCTTAAAATTCTGTACACGTGATTTCGATCTCCTTCAAACTGAAGCACAGTATCTACCATGTGTTCGAGAATTTTAGGTCCTGCAATATTTCCATCTTTTGTGATATGACCAATTAGAATAACAGGAGTAGCAGTTTCTTTAGCAAACTTGATAAGTTCTGTGGTACATTCTCTAATTTGTGAAATACTCCCAGCACTGCTCTCTATATAGTCGCTATGTAGTGTTTGTATTGAATCTATAATGACAATATCAGGTTCAGTAGCCTCAATTTGTCTAAAGATATTCTGAGTTTTAGTTTCAGTAAGAATTAAACAATTATCTGTTTTAGATTGAATACGTTCTGCACGCATCTTAATTTGTTTTTGGCTCTCTTCTCCCGAAACATATAAAGTTTTATATGGAAGTTTTAAACTAATCTGTAATAATAATGTGCTTTTTCCTATACCAGGTTCTCCTCCCAACAAGGTAAGTGAACCAGGTACAATTCCACCACCAAGAACCCTGTTCAGTTCTAAATCATCAGTATTATATCTTGCTTCATAACTAGTATCAATTTCAGAAATTTTTAATGGTTTAGAAATTCTATTTTCTTTGGAAGATGTGTTAGGATCTTTCCAGTCATTTTTTGAAGCTTTCTGAACTACTTCCTCTGCGATGGTATTCCATTCTTTACATGATGTGCATTGTCCTTGCCATTTTGCATATTGGGCACCACAATTTTGACAGAAAAAAACAGTTTTAGTTTTAGCCATAGCTTATTAATTGGAGTAAAAATACTATTATTTAAATTGGTTTTCTAACGATATAGAAAACAAAAAGATCCTAGTTTAAGGATCTTTTCTAAGATATTTTTGAAAAAGAAGATGTCTTAATTAGTAACCAAAATCTTCTTTAATTTTATTCACTTTTTCCAGCATATAGTCTTTAGTAAGAAAAGCTATTTCATTTAATAAGAATCCATTCTCATATGCTCTCATTGCTTTTTTGGGTTCGCCAAGTTGTTCGTATCCTAAACCAAGATAATAGTATCCTAACATAGTTTCCGGATGTTCTTTAATAGCTAATTTTCCTAAAGGTTCTAATTCTTCCCATAATTCCTTTTTTTCTATCGCAGTAGAAATAGCGATAAAATCATTTACCCTAATCTGGCGTTTAAACCCATATAGTTTTTCTGTAGTATCATATATATCTACTAGATAATCATAGAGCGATGTTTCTAAAGTAAGAATGTCTTCTTTATAAGTTTTCTTACTGATTGGGCGATACATTTCGAAAATTGTTTCTAAAGCCTTTGGAACGGCACGACCTACTAGAGTATAATGAGAGGATTCGTTAAAGTTATCAAAGAAGTAATTAACCTCTGGATTTTCAATAGTAGCTAATTTTTCGTCTACTGCTATCAAGTTTTTTTTAATATTATCAGCATCGTTTGTAGCTGTAGCTAGGTAGTACCATACATCGGATTTTGCATTACTAAGCACATTAAAAATTCGCTCTTCCATGGGTGGAGTCAATTCTGGACTTAGATTTATATAGGCCTGAAAAATTGGGTTGTCTTTAAATAAGAAGTAATTGATAAAATTAGAAGTATAATCGTGACCAACGATCATTTTAAGTTGAGCTGTTCTATATGTCTGGTCAATATATGGTAATAATTCTTGGCCAATAAACTCAAAAAAGGCTGCTCCTTTTCCTTCTGGTAGATAGCTAGCTAAATCATATCTGCAATCGTCCTCTCTTGTCTTTCTTTGTAAGACTCCTACTACGATTGACTCTGGCATGTCTTCCCAATAGGAAAAATAATCAACATTACCAGCTACAGGTTCGAATAAATGATCTCCATCCAAAACAATAATAACAGGATATATTTTATCCTCATTTTTCTCATAATTCCGCGGTAGTTGAATTTTTAAATCACGGTTTTGATCTAACTTTATAGATCTAAATGTTTCATATTTTACCTGACCAAATGATATGGAGGTAAAGAGGGATATAAGAATTAAAAATATACTTTTCTTCATAAGTAGTAAGATTAAGGTTAAGCGAGTGACAAGATATAAATTATTTTAAACCTTTAAAATTTGATGACAATAAACAATTAATACATTGTTTATAAAGGATTTAATATTTTTCTTTTTATGTTGTTTTTCCTCTGTTTAAAATGGGGAGGAATAAAAATGATAACGCCCCAACAACAATATTTATTGCTGTTTGCGAACCCCAAAGAATCCATCCAAAAGCTTCTCCATCACTTTTCTCGAAGCTAAAAAAAACGAAAACAGCACCGACTACAATTGGAAATGGTAAAATACCAATCCCGCCATTAGTAGTAGACATTGAAAAAGAGCCAACTACAAATGCTACTAGAATTACTCCTAATGAAGCACTATGTAAATTAGGGACAGCAAATTTTATTACATAAAACATTAATATATATAAGAACCATATTAATAGTGTATGAAATAGAAAAGCCCATTTTTGTTTCATTTTGAATATACTTTTCATTCCATCTAATAAACCCATACCGAAATCCCTAATTTTAACTATCCACTTATTGGATGATTTTTGAAGGATCTTAAGTCCTAAAACCCCTAAAATAATTAACCCTAAAATGATTCCTAGAGTAAGTAAAGGATTAATGTTTTTTTCTTCAAGAAAATTAAGCAAATACTCAGTCTGCAAAATACCAGCTCCCGTGGTTACAATAATTAACATGATAAGGTCTATTATTCTTTCCGAGACGATAGTTCCAAATGCTTTTTCGAAAGGAATTTTTTCATAAGTTGACACAGTAAAACCGCGCAGTACTTCTCCTGATCTAGGTACGCCTAGGTTAGCTAAGTACCCAGCCATTACTGCCATAAAACTATTATATAGTTTAGGGTTGTATCCTAATGGGTTTAATAGAAATTTCCAACGATATGCTCTAGAAATATGGGAAATAATACCAAGCCCAAGAGATAATAACACCCAAATTGGATCGGCATTCTTAATGTTTTCCAATAATTCTTTTCTGTACTCTGGAGTTGCGGAGCTTAGAAAATACCATATTAAAAAAACTCCCAACATAAATGGGAGTATTATTTTTAAGATTTTTATAAGTTTAGGATTCACTCTTTTACTTTAGTAAATTATTTTCCTCATTAGGAAATAAAAGAGATGGTTTAAATTTTTTAGCTTCTTCGATATCCATCATAGCATAAGTAATAAGGATTAAAACATCTCCTTTAGCTACTTTTCTGGCAGCAGCTCCATTCAGTGTTATTTCTCCACTATTTCTTGGTCCTGGAATTGCATAGGTTTCTAGTCGTTCGCCATTGTTATTATTGACGATCTGCACTTTTTCACCTTCTACTATATTAGCAGCATCCATTAAATCTTCATCAATGGTTATACTTCCTATATAATTTAGATCTGCGCCGGTTACCTTGACGCGATGAATTTTTGATTTTACAACGTGTACAAACATGTTACAAATTTAGTTATTTTTAATTTAGGGCTATGTTATCAATAAGTCTAACTTCTCCTGCAAAAACTGCTATAAAAGCTCGATATTTAGTGTTCTTCCGTTTTCTTCGGATTGATTTCAGGTCAGAAACTTTAGCGATCTCAAAATATTCTAGTTCTAGAAGATCATTGTTTTTAAATTGTTTCGAAACCCAATCTGTTAATTCCTTTACACTTTTTGTGCCAAAATCATTTTTGACTTGACTTAATGTTTTGTAAATCAAAGGAGATGTTAGAAGTTGTTCCTGGGTTAGTCTTTTGTTTCTAGAACTTAACGCTAAACCACTTTCTTCTCTATAAATTGGACAACCTATAATTTCTAATGACATTTTTTCGATTGCAACTAATTTTCTGACAATTTGTAGTTGCTGAAAATCTTTTTCGCCAAAATAGGCTCTAGTTGGTGAAATGATAGTGAAAAAATGTTTAAGTACGGTTCCTACTCCATCAAAATGACCTGGTCTAAATTTACCTTCCATTTCATTTTCTAACCCTTTAAAATCATAATTAATGGATTTTGTTTCCTCTCCGTATATTTCTTTCGGTAGAGGAGCAAACACAATAATATCATCAGATACTTGAGATAAAAGTGCTATATCAGACTCCAAAGTACGCGGATAATTTATTAAATCTTCAGAATTATTAAATTGAGTAGGATTAACAAATATGCTGACTACTACAATTTGATTTTCATCAATTGCTTTTTTTACTAGAGCAAGGTGCCCAAGGTGTAAAGCTCCCATTGTGGGGACAAAACCAATGCTTTTTTTTTGTTTATGTAAGTCTGCAACATCTTGTTCAACGTCCAGTCTTTTCTCGTATACCCGCATTTATCTAAAAGTTAAAGGCGTGCAAAAATAAGATATTACTGGCAGACTACATAAATTTTCGTAATTTTGCAAAAATTTATTCCGAAGGAGACGAGAAAAGTAGATCATATGAAAGACAAGAGGATATTGTACGTATCATCAGAAGTAATACCTTACCTACCAGAGACAGAGATTTCATCTATGTCTTTTGAAGCACCACGAATGGTAAATAGTAAAGGCGGGCAAATTAGAATTTTTATGCCTAGATATGGAAATATTAATGAACGAAGACACCAGTTACACGAAGTAATTCGTTTATCTGGGATGAATCTAGTCATTAATGACCTAGATATGCCTTTAATTATCAAAGTTGCTTCTATTCCTAAAGAAAGGATGCAGGTTTATTTTATTGATAATGAGGATTATTTTAAAAGAAAGGCAACGCTAACTGATGAAGAAGGAAACTTGTTCCCTGATAATGATGAACGAGCAATATTCTTTGCAAAAGGTGTAATTGAAACAGTTAAGAAATTAAATTGGTCGCCAGATGTAATTCATGTTCATGGATGGCTAGCGTCAATGCTGCCTCTATATCTTAGAAACTATTATGCGAATGAACCTTTGTTTAATGATAGTAAGATTGTAACTTCTGTTTATGATCATGGATATAAAGGAACATTGGATAAAAACATGCTGGAGAAAGTAAAATTTGATGGTATTGATGAAGATAAGATCACTGATTTAGCAAAACCAACGTATAACAATGTTATGAAAGTTGCGATTGATAATTCTGATGCGATTATTATTGGGTCTGAAGAAATTCCAGCAGAACTTTCTAAACATTTAGAAACTATCGACCAACCTGTATTAGAATATAAAAAACCAGATGAATTTGCAGATGCCTATGAAGCCTTCTATCAAACAGAGGTGTTGGTATAGCAATAGGAACTATTATGAATTTGAAAAATGTATTGATCAAAATAACAGTTATAGTAACTGTTGTTTTTACTGTTGTATCTTGTGACGATGATTTTAATTCGGTTGGAAGTGAGGTAATAGGAGATGTGAACTTCCAGGATAATGAGTATAATGCGGTTCCTGTAGCTTACAGCAAGAGATTCGAAAGAGTACAAACCAGTGGTTTGCCTAACTATTTATTAGGTGTTTACAATGATCCGATATACGGACAATCTATATACAATGTGTTATCACAGGTATTGCCAGCTAGAGTAAACCCTACTTTTGGAGATAATGCAGTTTTGGATAGTGTAGTACTTAGATTGCCTTATTTTAGTGAATTAGCAGAGACAGTTACTGATGATGATGGAGAAGTGACGAATACATTTGAAGTTGATTCTATCTATGGATCAGGTACTGTGAATTTATCACTTTATAGATCTGAATATTTTCTAAGAGATTTTGATTTAGAAGAAGGATCGGAACAAAGACAGGTGTATTATTCTAATGATATAAGAGAAAATTTTGGGCCTACAGTAGAGGGTAGATTGTTATTTGAAATCAATGACTTCAGACCAGATGAAAATGAAGTTTCACTTCTTACAGAGGATGATGACACGGATGAAGATACAGATCCTCAAGTGAGTACTACAATACCAGCACTAAGACAAGTATTAATTTCTGATGCAGCTGCCATTGAGGCTACCGAACTAAATCCAAGTAATGCTAGAGTTGGTAATCAAGAACTTATAGATTATTTTACTACTGTGTTTTTGGATATGGAAGGTAGTATTGAGTTAAGTAATGTAAATAATTTTAATAATTATTTTAGAGGTGTTTATTTTAAAGCAGAATTAAATAGTGTTGACGGAAGTCTTGTGTTTTTTGATATAGCTGATGCAAATATTACACTTCATTATTCTTTTGATAAAATTGATACTTTAGACGAAGATGAGGATGACGATACAACAGACTTAGTAAAAGATACAGGAGAGTTAGCGTTGAACTTTTCTAATAACATAGTAAATGGTATTAATACGGATTTTAATGCTACTATTGAAGATGAGTTAGCTGATCAAGATGAGATCAATGGGGAAGATAATTTGTATATTAAAGGAGGAGAAGGATCATACGCCATTATAGATTTGTTTTCTGGTATGATAACTAATGAAAATGGAGAATTAGAAAATGAGTTAGATTTTTTAAGAAGACAGGATTGGTTAATTAATGAAGCAAGTATGAAATTCTATATAAATCAAGATGAAGTAGCTTCAGGAGATGCGGAGCCGGAAAGGGTTTATATTTTTAATCTGGATACAGGAACAGTTCTGATTGATTATCAAGCTGATCCAACTTCTAACCAAGCCGAGCCAATCATTTCTGTTACAGAACATTTAGGAGTTATTACTAGAGATAGTGACGAAAATGGTGAGTTTTATAAGATTAGATTAACAAGACATATAATTGATGTTTTAAATGAAGGTGATGATAATGTGAAATTAGGATTATCAGTATCTCAAAACGTTAATATTACGGCAAATGCCGAAGGATTTACCCCCACAAATACTGAAGATGAAATTATCCCCTTTTCATCTATAATATCCCATGAAGGAACAATTCTTTATGGAAATGGAACCAATGTTCCAGAAGAAAAGCGTTTAAAGCTTGATATTTTTTATACAGAATCAATAAGTAATTAACTGACAAAAAAAATTAAACCATGTGTGGAATAGTAGGGTATATAGGTCATAGGGAGGCTTATCCAATTGTATTAAAAGGATTAAAGAGATTAGAATATAGAGGGTACGATTCAGCAGGAATCGCTCTTTATGATGGAGAGGATATTAAATTATCTAAAACCAAAGGTAAAGTTGCTGATCTGGAAGAAAGGTTAGTGAATGAAATTTCTACTAATGGGAGTGTTGGTATTGGTCATACTAGATGGGCTACTCATGGAGTGCCAAATGATGTGAATTCTCATCCGCATTATTCCAATTCTGGTGATTTGGTAATCATTCATAATGGTATTATTGAAAATTATGAATCTCTTAGAAAGGAATTAATAAATAGAGGGTATACTTTTACATCAGAAACGGATACAGAAGTATTAGTAAACCTGATAGAAGATGTAAAAACTAAAGAGGGTGTAAAATTAGGAAAAGCAGTTCAGATTGCCTTAAACCAAACAGTGGGGGCGTATGCTATTGCTGTTTTTGACAGAAGAAAACCAGACGAAATTGTTGTGGCTAGGTTAGGAAGTCCTCTGGCAATAGGAGTTGGAGAAGACGAGTTTTTCATTGCATCAGATGCATCACCATTTATAGAGTATACAAACAATGCTATATATCTTGAAGATGGTGAGATGGCAATAGTTCGTCGAAAAAAAGGTATAAAAGTAAGAAAGATAAAGGATGATAGTTTAGTTGATCCCTATCTTCAGGAATTGCAAATTAATTTAGAGCAAATTGAAAAAGGTGGTTACGATCATTTTATGCTTAAAGAAATTTATGAGCAACCAAGTGCAATTAGTGATACATATAGAGGTAGAATAAGAGTTGCTGAAGGGATTATTAAAATGGCAGGAATTGATGATAATTTGGCTAAACTATTAAACGCCAAGCGTATTATTATCATAGCATGTGGAACCTCATGGCATGCTGGTCTTGTTGCAGAATATATTTTTGAAGAATTAGTACGAATTCCGGTAGAGGTGGAATATGCTTCTGAGTTTAGGTATAGGAACCCAGTAATCCATCAAGATGATGTTGTAATAGCAATATCTCAAAGTGGAGAAACAGCTGATACTATGGCTGCTATTAAATTAGCTAAAGAAAGAGGAGCTTTTGTTTTTGGAGTTTGTAATGTAGTAGGATCTTCTATTTCTAGAGAGACTCACGCAGGTGCATATACTCACGCAGGACCTGAGATAGGTGTTGCTTCTACAAAAGCATTTACTACTCAGATAACTGTACTTTCTTTAATTGCTTTAAAACTAGCGGAAAGAAAAGGAACTATTTCTAATAGTGATTTCCACTATTATCTTCAAGAATTAGAACGTGTTCCAGAAAAAGTAAAGATTGCATTAGAGTCTAATGAACATATAAAATTAATTGCTGATACATATAAAGATGCTAAGAACTTCTTGTATTTAGGAAGAGGTTATAATTTTCCAGTAGCTTTAGAAGGTGCTTTGAAATTAAAAGAAATTTCATATATCCACGCTGAAGGATATCCTGCTGCGGAAATGAAGCACGGTCCAATAGCGTTAATAGATGAGCAGATGCCTGTGGTAGTAATTGCAACTAAAAAAGGGCATTATGACAAGGTTGTTAGTAATATTCAGGAAATTAAATCTAGAAAAGGAAAGATTATTGGGATCGTAACAGAGGGTGATGAGACTGTAAAAGGACTTGCAGATCACGTAATTGAAATACCAGAAACTATTGAGTTTTTAACCCCTTTACTAACGACAATTCCACTTCAATTACTTTCATATCACATTGCGGTTATGTTAGATAAAAATGTAGATCAACCAAGGAATTTGGCAAAATCAGTTACTGTAGAGTAGTAAATAGAAATAGATAAAATACATATTTTAAATGCAAAAAAGTACGATATATCGTACTTTTTTGCATTTAATCGATAAAAAAGGGCAAAAAATTGTTTTTTAACAACTTTTTTTAGTAGTTTCGCCGGCGAAATTATTTAGATTTCATTTTTACAAATTTGAGTTTCCCCAACAAGCTTAAACTTTAAAATAACCTATTTATGAAAAAAATTACTTTTATAGTAGCGCTATTTATATGCGTTATTAGTAATGCTCAAACCGTAATTAACGGTAGAGTAGTTGATGATTTTAATCAACCAATTCCAGGAGCCAATATCTCATTGAAAGGAGATGCCATAGGAACAGTTACAGATTTTGACGGTGTTTTTACGTTAAAAGTAACTCAAAAACCACCTTTTACAATTACAGCAAGTAGTATTGGGTATGAAGATAGTTCGGTAGAGGTAACTTCAGAATCAGAAGAAGTGGTAATAGTTCTAACAGAAGGTAACATTCTTGATTTGATAGTAATATCGGCTTCTAGAGCACCAGAACGTTTATTTGAATCACCAGTAAGTATTGAAAGATTTGGTGTTAAAGAGATTAAGAACACACCATCTGTGGATTTCTATGATGGTTTGGAAAATTTAAAAGGAGTAGATGTAAATACAAATAGTTTAACCTTTAAGTCTATTAACACTAGAGGTTTTGCTTCTTTTACGAATACTCGTTTTGTTCAGCTAATTGATGGAATGGATAATACTTCTCCATCATTAAACTTTGCATTAGGGAATCTTATCGGAATGAATGAGTTAGATGTGGAGAATGTCGAGCTTCTTCCAGGAGCTTCTTCTGCATTATATGGTGCGAATGCTTTTAATGGTATATTATTTATGACTAGTAAAAGCCCATTTGATAAACAAGGTATTAGTGCGTATGCTAAAGGAGGAATTACATCTCAAGAAGCTGCTGGTAATAATGAATTCTATGATGTGGGTGTTAGAGTAGCTCATGCTTTTACAGATAATTTTGCTGCTAAAGCAAACTTTTCTTTTTTGAATGGAACTGATTGGTTTGCGACAAACCAAGATAATATAGAAAACCCTGGATTGAGCAGAGAACTAGATCCTGCTTACAATGGTTTAAATGTTTATGGGGATGAAGTTAGAGCACTTCTTCCTGGTGCTGGTGTTGTGACTAGAACAGGATATAATGAATCTGATCTTACAGATTATAATGCCGAAAGTATCAAATTTGATGGAGCAGTACATTATAAGCCATTTAACAATGACTTTGAAATTATTTATGCTGGTAAATTAGGAAAAGGACAAACAATTTTTCAAGATTCAAACAGATTTTCTTTAAAAGATTTCTTTTTTCAACAGCATAAATTAGAGGTTAGAAATAACAATTTCTTTGTGAGAGGTTATATTTCTGCTGAAGATGCTGGAGATACTTATGATTTAAGATTTACAGGAATTAATATTAACAGAAGTTGGAAAAGTGATGAAGATTGGTTTGGAGAGTATGCAACTACATTTGCAACTGCAGTAGGTACTGATCAGGAAAGACATCAAGCTGCAAGAGATTTTGCGGATAGAGATCGATTAGAGCCTGGTTCTGCTGGTTTTGAAAGCGCTTTTAACGAAGTTACAAGCACTCCTGATTTTCAAACTGGATCTAGATTTAAGTCTAAGACAGAATTGAGACATGTAGATGCGAATTATAATTTAGGCCATATCACTAATAATTTTGCTGATATCCAAGTTGGAGGATCATTTAGAGAGTATTCCTTAAATTCTGCCGGTACGTTTTATACAGATTTTGATGGAGCAATTAATTATTCTGAAATTGGAATATATTCACAAATTCAGAAAAAGTTACTAGATGAAAGATTGAAGTTAACAGGTTCTGTTCGTTATGATAAGTCACAGTTATTTGATGGTAACTTCTCTCCAAGATTTTCGGTAGGATATACACTAGGTAAGAATAGAAATCGTAATCTTCGTGCTTCTATTCAGACAGGTTTTAGAAACCCAACAACTCAAGATTTATACTTAGGACTTGATATTGGTGAAGGAGCTATCGTTGGTTCGGCACCAGATAACCTAGATCGTTTTACAAGAACTATAAATGGCACTGCAATAACAGGTCGTGCAGCCTATGAAAATTCGTATACAGCAGAATCTGTAGAAGCATTTATCAGATCTGGAGGAACAGCTGAGTTAGAAATTGCTAACCCAGATATTGTACAACCGGAAAGAGTAACTGCTATTGAAATAGGATATAGAGCAGATTTTGGTAAATTGTTATTAGATCTAAGCGGATACTATAATATGTACGAAGATTTTATTTCTACAATTGATGTAGTTAGTCCTCTAGCTGGAGATGTAGGTACTCCACAAGCTGAAGGGGCAATAGGTACAGGGAACTTTGCAGGTTTTCAAGCGGTTACTAATTCTGATGTAGACATTAATTCTTATGGTGCAGTATTAGGTATAAGTGCTAAGGTGTTTGGAGACTTTGATTTAGGAGCTAGTTATACATATGCTAAACAAGATTTTGACCAAAATGAAGATCCAGGTTTTAGAACTAATTTTAATACACCTGAGCACAAAGCAAAATTAAATTTTGGACACGATAACTTATTTAGAAACTTTGGTTTCAACACTGCTGCAAAATGGAGTGATGAATACGTTTGGGAATCAGCATTTGCTGTAGGTAATGTTCCATCGTTTACCGTTTTTGATGCGCAGGTTAATTATAGAATACCATCATTAAAAACAACTCTTAAGCTTGGAGGTACTAATATTGGAGGTAGTGAGTATTTCACTGCTGTAGGCACGGCTCCAATTGGATCATTATATTATTTAGGACTTACAATAAATAATTTCTAATTTAGAAATGAATATATTGACGATAATAATGTAATTAAATTTTTAAAAACAATCTGTAATTCAGTTAATTACAAAAATTTAATAGGATATATAAAAAAGCCTATCTTAATTTTAAGATAGGCTTTTTTCATGGAAAAAATGAAAATTCCCTTTAAAAACGTAGTTCTATTTTTGATTGAAAATCAATTATTAAAAGAAGAAATAGTGAATTTGCTATAATAACAGGGTTTAGTTTATGAAAAATACAGAATTTTAACTTTTTTTTAAAGAATTGATAAAAAAACGTATATTGTTATCATAACATAAAAACTAATTTAGGATATGAGGACAATTACGTTAGTAATAATGCTTTTTCTGGGTGTTATTTCTACTGCACAAACAACAATTAGTGGAAAGGTGGTTGATGATAATAATCAACCAATTCCAGGGGCAAACATAGCTTTACAAGGAGCTTCTGTGGGGACTGTTACCGATTTTGATGGATTATTTACATTAACACTGGAGGAAACCCCTCCCTTTACTATTATAGTAAGTAGTGTTGGTTTTGAGTCTACTAATGTAAGTATTACATCTAGCTCAAATGATTTAACAGTTACTTTAAAGGAAGGAACTGAATTAGATGAGGTGATTATCTCTGCGTCTAGAACACCAGAGAGGGTTTTTGAATCTCCAGTGAGCGTAGAACGTTTTGGAATTAAGAAAATAAAGACTACTCCGGCAGCAGATTTTTATGATGGTTTAGAGAGTTTGAAAGGTGTTGATATTAATACTAATAGTTTAACGTTTAAATCTGTAAATACTAGAGGATTTGCGGATTTTGCTAATACTAGATTTGTTCAGTTGGTAGATGGAATGGATAATTCTGCTCCTGCATTAAATTTTGTTCTTGGTAATTTGTTGGGGATGACAGAATTGGATGTAAATAGTATAGAATTACTTCCTGGGGCATCTTCAGCATTATATGGAGCGAATGCTTTTAATGGAATATTGTTCATGACCAGTAAAAACCCTTTTGATCATCAGGGAATAAGTGCATATTTTAAAGGAGGTATTACTTCTCAAGATGCTTCTGGGGATAATGAATATTACGACTATGGAATTAGGATTGCACACGCATTTTCGGATAAGTTTGCCGCAAAAGCTAACTTCTCTTATTTAAGAGGGACGGATTGGTTTGCGACAAGTGAAGTAAGTGTGTCAGATGATAATATTACAGGTACTAGATTAGATCCTAATTATGATGGGCTTAATGTTTATGGAGATGAAGTAAGTACTAACATCAGAGGAGTTGGTGTGGCTTTAGTAAATCTTGGAGTATTGCCAGCTGGAGCAGAGAATTTATTACCTAACGAAGAAGTAAGTAGAACTGGTTATTTAGAAAGTGATCTAAATAATTACAACGCAGAAAGTATCAAGTTTGATGCGGCTTTACATTATCGTCCTTTTGCAGATGATTTCGAAATTATTTATTTAGGAAAAGTTGGTCGGGGAACAACAATTTATCAAGGGGCAAATAGGTATTCTATTCGTAATTTTTTCTTGCAACAACATAAATTAGAAATCAAAAATGACAATTTTTTTATAAGAGGTTATATTACGGATGAAGATGCCGGAGATTCATATGATTCCAGATTTACAGGGATTAATATAAATAGACTATGGAAAGATGATTTAACCTGGTTTGGAGAATATGCTGGGGCGTTTGCTCAGGCAACTCTTGCTGGTCAGTTGCCAGAACAAGCACATTTAATAGCTAGACAAACAGCAGACACAGGAAGATTACTTCCAGGTACACCAGAATTTGAAAATGCTTTTAATACAGTAACTACAGATCCTGATCTTGCGACAGGGTCTAAGTTTCAGGATGAGAGTCAATTAAGACATGTGGATGTTAACTATAATTTTAGTCATATTACAAAAAACTTTGCTGATATTCAGGTTGGGGGATCATTTAGAGAGTATAAATTGAATTCTGCAGGTACTATATTTACGGATTTTGATGGTCCAATTCGTTATTCAGAATTTGGAGTTTATACACAGATTCAAAAGAAGTTAATTGATGATAGATTAAAAATAACAGGATCAATAAGATATGATAAGTCGGAGCTATTCGATGGAAATTTTTCTCCAAGATTATCTTTAGGTTATACTGCTGGAGCTGACAGAAATCATAATATTCGTTTATCAGCACAAACTGGTTTTAGAAATCCTACAACACAGGATCTATTTATTGGTCTTAATGTAGGTAGAGCAATTCTTGTAGGATCTGCTTCGGAAAATTTGGATCGAGATGTTAGAACTTTTGACCTAAGCGGAGATGGTCAATTACTAACTGGAAGTAGTACTGCAGATGTGGTTGGAAGACAAGCGTATGAAAATTCATTTTCCTTAAATTCTGTGCTAGCAGGTAGTCCTACAGTTTCAAATGTTGATTTAGTAGAACCAGAAAAAGTTATTGCTGTAGAACTTGGGTATCGCGCTAAGATTGAGAAGTTTGTGATTGATTTGAGTGGTTATTATAATCTTTATACTGATTTTATTTCTACGGAGAATGTGCTAGTTCCTCTTTATGGAGAGGTAGGTGACGGAACACTATCGCTTGCAGCATTACAAAATGGTGATACAGAGGTGTATCAGGCGTATACAAATTCTGATGTAGATATTAAGTCATTTGGAGGGACTATTGGTGTTGATACTAAAGTATTCGGCAATTTTGATATAGGTGTTAATTATACTTTTACAAAACAAGATTTTGATGAAAATGAAGATCCTGATTTTAGAACAAATTTTAATACCCCAGAACATAAAGTGAAGGCGTCTTTTGGAAATACTCGATTATTTAAAAACTTTGGATTTAATACTAGTTGGACTTGGAGTGATTCTTATTTCTGGGAAGCTTCGTTTGGTGACGGGGATGTTCCTTCTTTTAATGTTGTGAATGCACAAATTAATTATACTATTCCTAAATTAAAAGCAACAATAAAAGGAGGTGCTACCAATATCTTAGGAGATGAGTACTTTACTGCTTTTGGTACTGGATTTATTGGGTCTCAATATTACATAGGTGTATCCATAAATAATTTATAAAATAATATAAACGATTTTAAGAAATATAGATATGAATATTCAATATAAATGGCTATTAATTCTAATGGTTTTTGGGATTATAGCTTGTGAATCAGATGATGATTCTTCCGTAGAAGAAGAAGTGGTGATTACTTCTGGTACTGCAGATTTTTCTACATATGTAGCACTAGGAAACTCCTTGACAGCAGGTTTTACCGATGGAGCTTTATTTATTGAAGCCCAAGAAAATTCTATGCCTAATATCTTGGCACAACAATTTGCATTAGTAGGTGGCGGTACATTTACACAACCGTTAATGAGTGATAATATCGGTGGAGCATTATTGGGAGGAAATCAAATATTAGGTCCAAGATTATTTTTTAATGGTGCAGGCCCAGCAACGTTACCTGCTACTCCTACTACAGAAATTTCTTCGATTTTATCAGGTCCTTTTAATAATATGGGTATTCCAGGGGCTAAAAGTTTTCATTTATTAGCGAATGGGTACGGTAATATTGCTGGATTGCCTAATCTTGCGAATCCTTATTTTGTACGAATGGCTACTGATCCAAATGCTTCAGTAATTGAAGATGCTATGGCACAGAATCCAACTTTTTTCTCATTATGGATTGGTAATAATGATGTGCTAGGATATGCGTTAACTGGAGGAGATGGTACAGATCCTATAACAGATACGGCAACATTTAATGGAGCATATAATGCATTGGTAGCATCTTTAACTTCTGGTGGAGCAAAAGGTGTCATAGCGAATATTCCTGACGTAACCTCTATTGCTCACTTTACTACAGTACCCCATAATCCTGTTCCTTTAGATGCAGCTACTGCAGGCTTTTTAAATAGTGCTAGCGCCTATGGTGCATATAATGGTGGGCTAGATGCCGCATTGGCTTTTTTAACAGCTAACCCAATGACTTTAGGGGCTCTTTTTCCGGCTACTGCCGATATGACTTCATTAGAATTAGCTACAGCCGAAATTGCTAGAAGAAAAATAACTTTTAACGAAGGAGAAGGGAATGCAGTTGTGATTTTAGATGAAGATTTAACTGATTTAACAATTATTAATAATGCACTAGTTAGTATAAGACAAGCCACGGCTGAAGATCTTTTAGTACTGCCGTCTAGTAGTTTCATTGGTACAGAAGCTATCCCTGGAAATCCACAAACTGTAAACGGTGTGGCTATTCCTTTGGCTGATAAATGGGTATTGACACCAGAGGAGCAAGCAGAAATTGCTACAGCTACTGCAGCATTTAATGCTACAATTTCTGCTGCGGCACAACAAGCGGGATTGGCATTTGTGGACGCAAATGCTTTGTTAGTTGCTGCTTCTGATGGGGGAACTACCTTTGATGAATTTTTATTACAAGGTAATTTAGTGTTCGGAGGATTGTTCTCATTAGATGGAGTGCATCCTACTGCGCGTGGATATGCATTTATAGCTAATGAAACTATGAAAGCTATTAATACAACCTATGGTTCTAATTTGCCAATGGTAAAAGCGGTAGATTATCCTACATTTTATTCGCCAATGTTACAATAGCACTTAAATGTTTTAAATGGAAAGCCAATAAAGAAAAATTTTTCTTTATTGGCTTCTTTATATAGTAGGTTTACCTGTTCTAGTAACATATCTTCTTTCAATAAACTGAAAGTAAATTGATATTATAAAAGATGAGATGATGTATATGAATATTATAGTTGTCATTCCTGACAGTATCTCATCTATTCCAAACCAAGTGTCTTCTTTAGTAATGAAATATACCCCAAGGCTAAGTTTTATAAATTCAACATAAATAGAAATAATGTTTCTATCCATTAAAGAAGTATATGCGAATATAGAAGTAACTAAAAAGATTGCGTAGTTTATAATTTCTATAAAGTTAAGATCACCAAAGCTTATCAATAAGTAATATAGTAGCGCTATGGTAATTATTAATTGCATCCAAGACCATATTTTTAATGATAACGAGCTTTCTGGTTGATACTTTTCTCTTGTATAAGGGTCAGTAATGACTTCGATAGGATATTTTTCTTTAACATCTTCTGGTCTCCATCCAGTTGGCATATACCATATTCTAATTTTATCAAAAGTGTTTTTAGTTCTCCAGGCATCTTTAAATATCCCCCAAACATGTATGAAATTAATTAGAAACGGGTTCCAGGTATTTACTTGTTTTTTAACGCCATATACAGGTGGCTTTTCAGGAATCTCTTTTTGAAATGTACCAAAAATCTTATCCCAAAAAATAAAGATTTGAGAATAATTCTTGTCAAGATACTCATCATTTATTGCGTGGTGAACTCTATGATGTGATGGGGTAACAATAATATGTTCTAAAACACCCATTTTATTTATTAAGCGAGTATGATACCAAAATTGTGCGAATAAATGTATAGGAGCTACAAGGGCTACAACACTTGCAGGGATGCCTAATAATGCCAAAGGTATATAGAGAAAGAAATAAATAGAAACAATAGCAGAAATACTTTGACGAAGTGCGCATGCCAAGTTAAATTCTTCACTACTATGATGTATAATGTGTCTATTCCAAAATAGATTTATAGTGTGATTAAAACGGTGAGACCAATACCCTACAAAATCTAACCCCATAAATGTTAAGATGTAGACTAAAAGAGAAGATTCGATCTTAATTAATGCGATATGATCTACCATCCAATCATAACTAATGATAATTACAGCTAGACCTGTTAAGCTCCTTAAACTATCCGTAATACCAGAACTAATACTAGAAATGGTGTCCATAGATTGGTTTACCTTAACTCCTTTCCATCTTCCGACTAAATACTCTATAAAAATTAGAACTATGAAACCAGGAATAGCATAAGTTAACGCTTCGGCATATGTTTCCATAGTTTAAAAAAATTAGAAAAAGACTTTATGTTTGTAGGAAAATTACAATTTTATGATTTTAAAATCAAATAAAACGGTACTAAAATCAATACTTTTTAGATGCTATCTAAACTTTAGATTTCAACATTGAAAAAACAAAATAAAAGAGGCTATTTTATTCATTTTAAAAGCCTATATTTGCAGCCTGAAAAAAGGTCGTATTCGATACATTCGGAAAAAGGGTCTTTTTAAATAGTTAAATACTAAACATTAAATAGTTATATAATGTCTCAAGTTACGGGTAAAGTATCACAAATTGTAGGTCCGGTTATAGACGTAGCATTCGCTGCCGGTACTGAATTACCAAAAATTTACGATTCGTTAGAAATTAATAAAGTAGACGGTACCAAGTTGGTGTTAGAGATTCAGTCTCACATTGGTGAAGATACTGTTCGTACTATTGCGATGGATTCCAGTGATGGATTAAGCAGAGGAATGGAAGCTGTTGGAACAGGAGCTCCAATTCAGATGCCTATCGGAGGAGATGTATACGGACGTCTATTTAATGTAATTGGTGACGCAATTGATGGTCTAGGAGATCTTCCTAAAACAGGAGATAATGGTCTTTCTATTCACCGTCAAGCACCAAAATTTGAAGATTTATCAACTTCTACAGAAGTTCTATTTACAGGTATTAAAGTAATTGATCTTATCGAGCCTTATGCAAAAGGAGGTAAGATTGGATTATTTGGAGGTGCCGGAGTAGGTAAAACAGTATTGATTCAGGAGTTGATTAACAATATAGCAAAAGGTCACGGTGGTCTTTCTGTATTCGCTGGAGTAGGAGAAAGAACTCGTGAAGGAAATGATTTACTTCGTGAGATGTTAGAGTCTGGTATTATCAAATATGGTGATGACTTTATGCATTCTATGGAAGAAGGAGGATGGGATCTTTCTAAGGTTGATAAAGAAGTAATGAAAGAATCTAAAGCTACTTTCGTATTCGGACAGATGAATGAGCCACCAGGAGCACGTGCTCGTGTTGCACTTTCTGGTCTTACGATTGCAGAATATTTCCGTGATGGAGCTGGAGATGGACAAGGAAAAGATGTACTTTTCTTCGTAGATAATATCTTCCGTTTTACACAAGCAGGTTCTGAGGTATCAGCACTTCTAGGGCGTATGCCATCAGCGGTAGGATATCAGCCAACACTAGCTACAGAGATGGGTGTGATGCAGGAGCGTATTACTTCTACTAAGAAAGGATCTATTACATCTGTACAGGCAGTTTATGTACCTGCAGATGATTTAACGGATCCAGCACCAGCAACAACATTTGCTCACTTAGATGCAACAACAGTATTATCTCGTAAGATTGCTGAGCTTGGTATTTACCCAGCGGTAGATCCATTAGATTCTACATCAAGAATTCTTACAGCTGATATATTAGGTGATGAGCACTATAATTGTGCACAAAGAGTAAAAGAGCTTTTACAGCGTTATAAAGAATTACAAGATATTATTGCTATCCTTGGTATGGAAGAATTATCTGAAGAAGATAAATTAGCGGTAGGACGTGCACGTCGTGTACAACGTTTCTTATCTCAGCCATTCCACGTAGCAGAGCAGTTTACAGGTATCCCAGGATGTTTAGTAGATATTAAAGATACTATTAAGGCATTTACGATGATTATGGACGGTGAATTAGATCACTTACCAGAAGCAGCGTTTAACCTTAAAGGGACAATCGAAGAAGCTATCGAAGCTGGTGAGAAAATGTTAGCTGAAGCATAAATTAGTATAGAGAAGTTAGTACTGAAGTAGTGAGAGTGATTTTATCTCCTTATGTACTTAATACTAATTACTCAATACTCAATACTTATAAAATATGTATTTAGAAATAGTAACTCCAGAAGCAGTTTTATTTAGTGGTGAGGTAACTTCTGTTGCTGTGCCAGGTGTGAACGGAGAATTTCAGATGTTGGATAATCACGCACCAATCGTTTCTTTATTAGGAAAAGGAAATGTAAAAGTGTATGGAGATATGAATCTAGAAGAAGAAGTAGCAGAGAAGTTTTCTAAAGAAAATGGAGTTACACTTCTTTCTATTAATTCTGGAACTATCGAAATGAAAGATAACAAAGTAATCGTTTTAGCTGACTAAATGTATTTTTATTAGTTAATACAATTCTAAAGATTATTATATTTAATCCCTGTTATATATTAACAGGGATTTTTTTATGCTTTTTAATAAGTCTTTTCCATATTCTACTTCTCTTGCAAATCATGTAAAGATTGCGACCATTTTGAGTTTCGCAGTAGTTTTTATACTTATTTTTTTGCAACCTTTTGGAGCAAATAACTTTAATCACCCTTATAAGGAACTTTATTTTATAGGCTATGGAATTATTTCGTTTATAGTATATCTTTCTCTTTATTTTTTATCGAGATACTACTACTCGAATTTTAAAAGGTGGAGATGGAGGGAAGAATTTGTGTTTTGTTTTCTCTACGTTTCGATTGCAATTACTATTTCGTTTTTTTATACTGAACTATCTATAAATAAAAGATCAAACTTTATCAATTTTGATTTTTTCATTAAGTGGTTTCGATTTATATTTCTTGGTTTTGGAATAATTTTATCCATAGTATCATTCTTTTTGAGAAACTACTACGGAAAAACAATTGAGAGTATAGAAAAAACTGATTTAAGTTATAATAGAAAAGTGTTACTAAAGAGTTCTTTGAAAAAGGAATCTTTTTTGGTGATATTAGCAAAAGTTATTTATGTTAAGTCAGAAGATAATTACGTAAATATTTATTACGAAGAAGGACAAGAGATAAAGAAGAAAGTAATGCGTAACACACTTTCTTCGGTATTTGATCAATTAGAAAGTATGATTAGAGTACACAGATCATATATTATTAATCCTCGTTATATTTCTTCATTAGAAGGTAATGCGCAGAATGGTAAAGTGCGTTTGGATAATATAGAAGAAGTCATTCCTGTATCTAAAACTTATTTTGATGAGGTAAAATCTCATACGAATTGACCCCAGAAAAGTAAAATTTCACCACAAAAAATATTTCTCTACCACAGAAAGTATGTAATCATCACATTCTTTTTTTTGTGTGTAGTATAGCACGTTTATTTGAATCATTAAACGATTAGAAATATTACAAATGAAGACATTTATTAAAGCGGTAAAGATAATTATCGCAGCAACAATTCTCTTAATAGTTGGGAGTACACTATACATCAGATTTTCTAGATATACTGATGCAATGGTTTATCACACCAATGGATTAGAATATGAAAATTTTGAAACATCTATGAATTATTCAGAGTACTATTTTGAAATTGATCAGAATACTCAATTACATGGAGTTCTTTTTAAACCGAAGACTCAAGATCCAATAGCTACTATTATTCATTATTCTGGTAAGGGTATGCATTTAATGGCATCTCAAAAGTATTATGAGATTTTAACGAAAAAAGGATTTCAAGTATTTAGTTTCGAACGTAGGGATTTTGGAAGATCTACTGGTGTGGCTGATAATTCATTAACGCTTGAAGAAGATGCTTTATATGTATTTGATAAGATCATAGTTGATGAGAATATGACAGAAAAACCAATAGTGATTTGGGGGCAATCATTGGGAGGATCATTTGCTATAATGAATGCGGCAGAGCGCAGTGATAAAATAGCTGGAGTAATTGTAGAGGGTACGTTTAATTCGTTTCCTGATATAGGAAAAGTATATGCCAAAGCAATAAACTTAGAAAACTTTAAATGGATGATACCATTATTAATGAATAATGATTTTCCTGCCGAAAAAGAAATAAAAAAGATAAGTAAGCCAATAGTTATTATCCATAGTGATGCGGATGAACAGGTTCCTTATGAACTAGGGAAGAAACTTTATGAAGCTTCAGATAAAGCCAACACAGAGTTTTGGAAAATACAAGGAAAACATATTAGAGGAATATTCGATTATGAAGAACAATATGTTCAAAAGTTTATAGATATAATAGATTAATTAATTTTTCATTGTTAAGTAATTTTTAAAGAATGATAACATTCATAACTTTTGATCAATGTTAGTTTCATAAAGTCTTAAAGTTGAGCTAAACCAAGCTAAGAACAGCAATATTAATTTTAGTGCTTAACTAACTTTTAAATTACCAAAACATGAAAAAAATTCTTGCACTTTTAGTTTTAATTACAGTCTTTTGTGGATGTGAATCAAATGAGGATATCTACCTTTTTGACGAGAAATTACCAGAAAGTAAAAATTCTAGTTTCTATTTGGATCTAGCTTATCAGCACGCTCCGGTACATTATCAAGATGTAGATCGCACAGGTTCTCATGGTTTAAGTGGAAAAGCAGATTATATTACTCGCTATGATTTCGATGGTGATCTTAATGCTAAAAATAATTGGGATAATATTGCCAATACTTCCAGAAAAGGAAACGCTGTGGGATATTACTCTGTGGTAGAAACAAGTACGCATTACTTTATTACATATGCCTTTTTTCACCCAAGAGATTGGACTGATATATGGTTTTTATACAGGCTTGATGAGCATGAAAATGATCTGGAAGGAGTGCTTACTATAGTTAAAAAAGATAATTCTACTTATGGTAAAGCGATTGGAGCTGTAACGGTATTTCACTCCGATTTTTATTCTTATATGGCATCTAATTCTGGTTTGATTAATGGAAATGAAGATATAGATGGTACTTTAACTACACAAAATCATAACGGAATTAATCGTTTTAAAACTTCTGCCGAGGCAAAAGGTCATGGTATCAAAGCGCACGCAAAACAACAACCAGGAGGAAGCGATTATGTAGTATATTTTCCAAGTAAAACTACTAGCGAATACCCATCCGATATTTATGATAGAAACGTAAAATATAAATTAGTTAATATATTTGAAAATGGAGGTATGTGGGATCAGCGTTTTAATACTAATCTTTTTAGTAATGCTAAATCATTTCAGAAATCCTATGGTAATGGAAGTGCCAATGCACCTTGGAATTGGGATGATAAAAATGACGGAGGCAATCAAGGTTTATTAGCAGGAGGTATTGCATATTATCCTGCGCATTTAGTGGATGAATATTTTAATGGATTAGGAAGTTTTAGTAAAACTTATATCTACAATCCATACTTGGGGATAGAATAATCAAAAATAGTGTTGAATTTATATAGAGGAGCCAAAGCATAGATGTACTTGGCTCCTTTTTTATATTATAATTGATTAAAAATTAGATTATAGTAAGAATTTTGTATAAAATTATGTTAAAGAGCTATTTGTAGGTAAAACGTTTTATACATTTCGGGGAAAACATAGCTAAACGTAATGATTAAGAACATAATTGCTCTATTTTTTTTCAGTTTTACAACATTGATTTTTGCTCAGAAACGATCTTTGACCCATGATGATTATGATTTTTGGAAGAGTATTACTGATACCAAAATTTCTAATTCAGGGAAATTAATAGTTTCCGTGATTGAGACCGCTACGAAAAGAGGAGATGGCTATATAGAGATTTATAATACAGAAAGTAATAAAAAATTCACTTTTTTTAACGGATATGATTCTTCGATCACAGAGGATGAGAGTTTTGTAGTTTTTAAACGAAAACCGAAGTATGAAACTGTTCGAAAAGAGAAAAAGAAAAAATTAAAGAAGGATAAAACTACAAAAGATGATCTTTTTGTTTACGATGTAAAAGCCAATAAAATTTATGATTCTATTACAAGAGTAAGCTCTTATAAAGTTCCAGATGATTCTAATGGTTGGCTGGTAATAGAAAAGTTTAAGAATAAGAAACCAGAAAAAAAGAAAAAAGATACGCTAAAGGCTAAAGCAAAAGATACTGTAAAACTTAAATTAGGAAAGGCATTTAAGCAGAATTATGCGCTGGTATATGATCTAAACACTAGACAGCAAGATACTATTTTGCAGATCAAAGATTTTGTACTTTCAGAGAAGGGAAAAAAGTTCTATTATACAAAGAAAGACGAAAAGAAAAAGAAAAAAGATATTGGAGTATTTGAATATGATATTGTTTCTAAATCCAAGTTTTTGATAGATTCTACTAGATATATTTATAATAAGTTATCGGTTGATAAGAGTGGAGAACATTTTTCATTTATAGCTGCTAAAGATTCCACTCACGTAGATTCTTTGCAGTATGAGTTATTCTATTATAAAAACCAAAAGCTAACAGACTTAGTAGATGTTTTAGGAAAAAATCTGAGAAACAATTGGGAGTTAGAAGATGGCCAGACACCCTTCTTTTCTGAAAATGGCAGTAGACTTTATTTTTATTCTAAACCTAAAGTACAATTTAATCAGGATACGACACTTTTAGAAGATGAAATTCCGCAAGTAGATGTGTGGAACTGGAAAGATAAAATGATACAGCCTGAGCAAAATGCACGGTTTGAGGAATTAAAAAAAAGAGCGTTTATATCATATTATGATACAGAGAAATCGTCTGTAGTACATATACAGGATGATACATTTGAGGATCTTATTTTCGATAAAGATCAACAGCAAAAATATATATTAGGAGCTACAGGATCCCCTTATGATAGTGAGCGTTCTTGGTTATTGCCTTGGACCAGAGATTTTTATGTTATAGATACATATACAGGTCAAAAACGTTTAGGACTTACCAAAACTGCTTTACGACCTTTTTTGTCCCCAGATGGGAGGTATGCATTATATTACGATATTTTTAAGAAGCATTGGTTTTCCTTGGAATTATCTACTCTAAATAAAGTTAATCTTACAGAAAAAGTAAAAGTTGCTTTTTATGACGAAGATGACGATCATCCAATGCTACCCTATCCTTATGGTTTTGGAGGTTTTGATAAAGACGGGAATGGATTAATTTATGATAAATTTGATATTTGGAAGGTTTCTATGTCTGGAGAAACTAAGCCTATTAATATTACTGCCATTGGTAGGAAAAAGAACATAGAATATAGAACAGAAAGGTTAGATTCTGAAAATCGAGATAATGCATCTTATTCTGGTCAAGATTTATTGATTACAAGTTTTGATAAGACTACTAAATCCTCTGGGTTATATGTTTTGAGAGATAATAAATTAGTTGAAAAAATTAAACCTACTGAGTTCTTTTTAGATGAATACAACAAAGCAAAAAAAGGAGAAGTTATTACTTTTAGGAAACAAAATTTTAATACGTTTCAAGATCTACATTATACCAATAATAATTTTGAAAGTATAACCCAAATAACAAAGGCTAATCCTCAGAAAGAAGAATTTAAATGGGGTACTGCAGAGCTTTTTAGTTGGAAAGCTTATGATGGTACCAAACTAGATGGAATTATTTATAAACCAGAAGATTTTGATCCCTCTAAAAAGTATCCTCTTATTACTTATTTTTATGAAAAGAGATCCGATAGTTATAGAACATATTATACACCTAGACCAAGTGCTTCTATCGTAAATCCATCATATTTAGTAAGTAATGATTATATCATGTTTGTGCCAGATATTGTGTATGAGGATGGAAAACCTGGTCCAAGTTCGTATAACTGTGTAGTCTCTGGAGTAGAAGCTTTAGAGAAATTAGGTTATGTAGATAGTGAGAACATAGGAATTCAAGGTCAGAGTTGGGGTGGATATCAGGTGGCATATTTAGTAACTGTTACTAATAAGTTTAAAGCGGCAATGGCAGGAGCTCCAGTAAGTAATATGACATCTGCATACGGAGGAATTCGATGGCAATCTGGACTGAGTAGAGCGTTCCAGTATGAAAGATCTCAGAGTAGAATTGGAAAGAATTTATGGGACGGGTTTGATTTATATATCGAAAACTCTCCGTTATTTGGAATTCCTAAAATAGAAACTCCCTTACTTATGATGCATAATGATAAAGATGGAGCAGTTCCCTATTATCAGGGTATAGAAATGTTTATGGGTATGCGTAGATTAGGAAAACCTGCTTGGTTGTTGGTATATAATGATGAAGCGCATAATCTTAGAAAAGAAAAGAATAGACAGGATTTATCTATTAGAATGATGCAATTCTTCGATTATTATTTACAAGATAAACCAGTGCCAACATGGATGACAAAAGGTGTTCCTAGGATTGATAAAGGAAAAAATCTTGGGTATGATTTAGATGAAAAACCTGTGGAGGTACAAAAAATTACTCCCAGTTCCAATAGATAATATGCCAAGATATTTGGTCAGCTTCATAAATTAGTAGTGTTTTGAAACCTATAGCATTATGAGCGTTTAAGGAGCGTATGTTGTCTGAAGCTACTTCAGTAATTAAAAGGTCGTATGTATTCTGTAGTTTGGTTTTCATATGTTGATATAAACCTCTAAAAATACCTTGGCCGCGATACTCTTTATCAACACAAACTTGTCCCATGACGATATATTTGTTTGGTTGATCTAATGAGCTTTCAATTTTTTTGAACATCGGTTTAAGAACTTCAATATCATTTCCAAAGTTCGAAGTCATACATAATGTATAGCCAATAACTTTATCCTGATCTTTAGCAATAATATGAGGTTGTTGGTCATTCATCTTTTTTAAGATGTTAAAATCGTGTTCTACTGTAACAAAACCTTCTTTTTTCTTCTCTTCTGAGGAAATTGAAGTAGTAAGATTTTTTTGTTGTAGTAAAAGGATTTGTTCCAATTCCTTATGAGATGTTACGGTAGTGTATATTAGATGTTGAATAGTCATCTTTTTAACTTTAGAATTTAGATATAAAGATAGTATTATACTCCTATCTTTGACCAAAATATTTTTATGTCAAATCAGTTTTTAAATCTAGGAGTTGCTGCTCCTTTGCAAAAGAGCTTAGAAGACTTGCAATTTTCTACTCCTACGGATATTCAGGAGAAATCAATTCCTGTTTTGTTACAAAAGAAAGATGATTTTGTAGGATTAGCAAAGACCGGAACAGGAAAAACAGCAGCTTTTGGTTTGCCTTTATTACAATTGATTGATTTGGATACTCCAAAAGTTCAGGCGGTAATCCTTGCTCCAACAAGAGAATTAGGACAACAGATTTATGATAATTTAGTGTCTTTTTCTACCTATTTACCTGCCATATCAATCGCTTCTGTATGTGGAGGGGTTCCTATTAAACCACAAATAGAACGTTTAAAAAATACTACTCATATCGTAGTGGCGACTCCTGGACGTTTAATTGATTTAATAAAGCGTGATAAAATTGATATCACAGCTGCTGATTATTTGATTCTTGATGAAGCCGATGAAATGATTAGCTCCTTAAAAGATGGATTGGATGAAATCGTTGCAGTCTTACCAAAAAAAAGAAGGACTATTTTGTTTACTGCAACAATGCCAGGAACGATAAAGCAATTGATTCAGAATTATATGTCTAAACATGTGATTCAGGTAACTGCAGATATGGAAACGGTTGGTCATCAAGGAATCGATCATCAATATGTGGTCGTAGAACCTATAGAGAAATTAGAAGTTCTCATGCATTTTCTTAGTTCTAAAGAAGGAGAGCGTGGGATTATTTTCTGTAAGACGAAAGCAGCAGTTAATAAATTAGCAAAAAACTTAGCAATTAATAAGTTCTCTTCTGGGGCACTTCACGGAAGTTTATCACAGCCTATACGTGATAGGATAATGGGGCAATTTAGAGAAGGTCATATTGATATTCTTGTCGCTACAGACTTAGCCGCTAGAGGAATCGACGTAAAAGAGATATCCTATGTGGTGAATTATCATTTACCGGATGTGTATGATACGTATGTACACCGCAGTGGACGAACAGCAAGAGCTGGAGCCAAAGGACTTTCATTAACGGTATTACAAAAAGAAGAAGTTGAGGATTTAGCCGAATTTACAGAAGAATTAGGAATTACATTTAAGAAATTCAAAAAGGCAGATCCGCAAAGTATAGAAGAGAATAATACACTTTTGTGGGCTAAGAAAATATTTAAAACTAAGCCCAATCATGATGTGTCGGCTGAGTTTAAAGAAAAAATCAAAACTGTTTTTCATCATCTTACAAAAGAAGAATTGATCGAGAAAATACTAGCTAATCATTTGAAAGAAAAAATGAATACAGTCTCTCTAAAAACAGAAATACCTAAAAAGAAAAGACGATAGTTATTAGAATATAGGAAGAAACTGTAACTAGCTTATCTATACAATTACAGTTTCTTTTTTTTATAACGATGTAATACCAATCTTACCTTTCATTAAGGGAGATCAAAGGATGTATTGTGTGGATTTTAATATGGATGACTAATTGAAGAAAGTCTAATAATATTTCCTATTGTAGATGTTATCATTTTCCAATCATTTATTTTACCAAAAGAAAAATCTCTTTGATACATATCATAAGTGTGTTCTTGTTTAAGTATACCAATATCAACAACTTTTAAGGTATCTTTTTCAAAAACTAAAGCTTCAGAAGATGTCTCGATAGCATTAATATCATATACCTTTCCATCATAGAGAGGTTTGATTTTCGCAACATTTGTATGTCCAACTATAATTTGGGATGCATTATAGGTCTCAAGAATGGTATCGATTTGTTGCGGAGTTGCTTTTTTAACTTCGTCGTTTTGTCTAACGTAACCTCTGTATTGCGTAACACCTGTTTTTCCTAAAATAGCCTCTTTTAGGCTATCATCTACTGATTTGTTTTCCCAATAATCCCACATTGCTTGATTAATTTGTTGTAGACTAAAGTTTTTGTTGGCAGTATCAGGACTTATTCCGCCATGGGTAATAATCATAGAACCAATTTTAACAATAACGGGTCGAGTTCTTAACCATTTTCCTAAATAGGTTTTATCAGAATAAGCATCTTTAAAAGACATCATTTGTTCTATTGCATATAGGTTAAGAGGATCTACTCGACTAAAATTTCCTTTAAGAATATATTGTTCGTGATTTCCAATAAGATAATGTACCATACCACCAGCTGCTCTCGCTTGTTCTGATAGAGCAACTATTTTCCATAAGACTTTGCTGACTTCATTACCACGGTCAACCATATCACCTGCAATTACTAAATGATTTTTGTTAAAGTTCCAATTTCCATCAGAATCAATAACATTTAGATTTTTTAGGGTACAATCCATATATGTGTGATCTCCATGAATATCACTTATAAATACAATTTTATTAGGTGTATTGTTTACTTCAGTAACCGGTTTGTTGATATTTGGTAACATGAAATTTAGTTTTTTATCTCCTGTATCTATGCTAAATTTTTTAATACTGTTACTATAATTTTTATGGTATACATTACCATTATAAAACCAATCTACTGATATATCTTGATTTTTATTGTAAGTAACTATTGGTCCTTCCATAAAATCCTTAGTGAAACTAGTAGAATCAGCAGTACCGGACAAGTTTATGTTTATATCTATAAATTTTTCTTTTATAGGAACTTGAAGCGAAGTATAGACTCCGTTTTCAGAAAAGAAAACCGAACTTTGATTGAGTTTATAAATAATAAGAGTGAGCATAATTAGAATTATACCTAACACTGGATAAAAAATGAATACACGTATTTTTTTTGATTTTTTCATGAGTTTAATTTTTAAAATAAGACAAAAGAGTGGCCTATCGAGGCTTTTTGTAAGCTCAACAAACTGACAGCTAGAATCCTGTGGACTCTATAAAATTTTGGTTGTAGAAACGGTTTTTAAATAGGAGTACTTAAGAATAAACTTAGTAATAAAGTGATTGATTTCGTTTAATTGATGCTACAATGATTGGTTTTGAAAACGTTAAGGTTGATATTCTAAAATATCTGACGGTTGGCATTCTAATGCCTCGCAGATTGCTTCTAATGTAGAAAAACGTATTGCTTTGGCTTTTCCTGATTTTAGAATAGATAGATTGGCTGTAGTGATCCCTATTTTTTCTGCCAACTCTTTACTTTTCATTTTTCGCTTAGCGAGCATAACATCTAGATTTATAATTATTGGCATAGCTATATTGTTAGTTCGTTTTCTTCTTGTAGTGTAAAACCTAATTTGAATATGGTAGCAATAAATGCTGCAAAAACACCTAATCCCAAGTGTAGTAGTCCAGGAGTTATATCGTTAAAAACAATTTTGTTGCTTATCAGAATTCCTATAATTACATAAGCTATGGGTAAAATTAGATTTAATATGGTAAACCATCTCAAGTATTTTATAGCTTCTTCTGTAAAAAGTTTTTTAGCACTAAATGTTTTAAAAATCAAAGATAGTACCAAGAAAAAAGCTGAATATAGTATTAGAAAACAGAAAACACCTATAAATGTAATTGTATTATAACCTCCTTTTATCATAGAATTCGTAAAAGGGATGTATATCTGCAATTCATCTGATTCCGTGATAATAAAATTATTACTTACTAAGGATACTATTAGAAATAGTAGAAAAGCTCCATACCCCATCATTATTAATCGTGTACTATAAAATAATACAGTTGATAGGGATTTTTTTCCAAACATTTTTAGCTCCATAATTATACAGTTAATTGGTTTTCGGATTGAATTTCTACTCCTCTTTTAAAGATGAATGCAATAATAAAAATAATTCCAGCCATGAAAAGGAATTCAGAACTTCCCCAGTCTAATTCAAATATAAATCCCTTTTTTAGTAACCACTTGCAATAGTGATTTGCTATATATGCTAATAAACCTGTCCATAAGGATACATAACTAATAGAAGAAATTAATCTGGCTACAACTTTGGTAAAGGGTTTATCAAAATCAATTATTGAAAAAATCTTAATTACTAAATAGAACAAATAAGCTTTTAGAGCAGTTACTGAAATAATTAATGATAACACAAAAACATAGTACTTAACAGAAGATTCGTAAAGATTAGATAAGTCTATATTTAGATATAAGTTTTCTGTGGCTTTTGGGTTTATTAATAGACTAATTCCTCCAGATATTAGTAAGGCTCCTAGTTTGATACATAAGCCAATAAATAATATCCAAGATACTATTTTCATTAATGTTGTAATTTGTTTTGTTTCCATAGTTATTATCGTTTTACGATAACAAATATATAAAAATTATTGAAAAACAATAATTTTTTATCAATAAAGAATACTTAATTGTTGTTTTTCAAAACTACAAGTATAAGCTAGAATAATTCTAATGGTTCCATTTTATTGTATTTTTACGGCATGAATGGTTTTCCAAAAAAACTTGAGAAAAGACTTAAGGATAGAGAAGATAATATGGCATTACGCAGCCTTTCTGAACAAGCTGCGGTAATAGATTTTGCATCGAATGATTATATAGGTTTTTCTTCTTCTAAGTTAATTTTTGATAATACTCATAAATCATTAATAGAAAAAGGGATTCATCAAAATGGTGCTACAGGTTCTAGATTATTGTCTGGGAACCACCCATTATATGTTGAAACGGAAACAATGCTTACCACTTTTCATAATGCCGAAGCTGCTTTGATTTTTAATTCTGGATATGACGCAAATGTTGGTTTTTTTTCATCTGTTCCGCAAAGAGGCGATATCATTTTATACGATGAATTTATACATGCTTCTATTCGAGATGGAATAAAGATGAGTAATGCTAGGTCTTATAAATTTAATCATAATGATATAGATGACTTAAAACAAAGGCTTCAACAAACTAGGGAGAATAAAAAAAGTAGTAGCGAACCTTTAGAAGTGTATGTTGTTACAGAATCGGTGTTTTCCATGGATGGAGATACACCTGATCTAGGTGCTTTTAGTACATTTTGTAAAGAGAATAAGTGTCAGCTTATAATTGACGAAGCTCACGCTACAGGAGTTTTTGGAGATAATGGTGTTGGTCTTGTCCAACAATTAGGATTGGAAGATAGCGTATTTGCTCGTATACATACATTCGGTAAAGCGATGGGTTGTCATGGTGCAGCTATATTGGGATCTTCGGAGTTGAAAAGCTATTTGGTAAATTTTGCCAGAAGTTTTATTTATACTACTGGATTACCTCCTCATTCTTTAGTTACAATTCAGACTGCTTTGATAGAACTTCAGACAACATTAGAAATTGAAAAGTTAAAACAGAACATATTATTTTTTCAACAAAAATTGGAGGAAACAAAACAGCGATCTCTTTTTATAGAAAGTAATTCAGCAATTCATTGTTGCATTATTTCTGGTAATGAGAAGATAAAAAAGATTGCATCGCAAATACAGGAAAGAGGTTTTGATGTTAAGCCCATTTTGTCGCCTACAGTTCCCGATGGAAAAGAACGATTACGATTTTGTCTCCATAGTTATAATACGAAAGAAGAACTTGCTGAAGTTTTAGAGTTGTTAGCTACCTTTACCAAAAATTAAAAACACATCATATCATGTCTAGTAATTCTGAGACAAATTCAAAAAAAATATTTATTACAGGTATTGGAACAGATGTCGGAAAAACGATTGTATCGGCTATAGTCGTAGAGGCATTAGAAGCAGATTATTTTAAGCCAGTTCAAGCAGGAGACCTTACATATTCGGATACAGATAAAGTAAAAGAATTAGTGTCTAATACTACTTCAAAATTTTATCCAAATAGTTATGCACTGCAAACTCCAATGAGTCCTCACGCAGCAGCAGAAATTGATGGAGTTACAATAGATTTAAAGACAGTAAAATTACCGAAAACTAATAATGATATTGTTGTTGAAGGAGCAGGAGGGTTATTAGTTCCTCTTAATGAAAAAGAAACTATTCTAGATCTTATAAATTCTGATTATAAGGTAATAGTAGTTTCTAGACATTATTTAGGCAGTATAAATCACACATTGCTAACAGTAAAATTATTACAAGAAAAAGGATTTGATCCAGTAATTATTTTTAGCGGAGAAGAGCACGTAACTACAGAAGATATTATTCAGAAAATGACAGGCACTCAAATTATAGGCAGAATAGATAATGAACCTTATTTTGATACTATGGTGGTAAAAGAGTATGCATCCGTTTTTAAGGATAAATTAGAAGCTTTATGAATTTAAAAGAAAGAGATAAGAAACATCTTTGGCACCCATTAACACAGCATAAAATTCATCCAGATGCATTGCCTATAGTAAGAGCAGAAGGAGCTTTGCTATATGACGATCAAGGAAAAGAATATATTGATGGAATTGCTTCATGGTATACTGCGATCTATGGGCATTGTAACCCTTATATTATCGAAAAAGTAAATAATCAAATGCGTAACTTGGATCAGATTGTTTTTGCAGGATTTACACATGAACCTGCAATTAAACTTTCTGAAGAACTGATTGATATATTACCAGATAATCAAGAAAAAATATTTTTCTCTGATAATGGATCTACAGCAAATGAGGTAGGGATTAAAATGGCATTGCAATATCATTTTAATAAAGGAGAAAAAAGAAATACGATTATTGCTTTTCAGGATGGGTTTCATGGGGATACATTTGGAGCAATGTCTGCATCAGGCCTATCTGTTTATAATGGCCCATTTGAGGATTTTTTTATTGATGTACAACGAATTCCAACACCTAACAAAGAAAATTTTGATGAGGTAATAAAAAAGTTACTAGAGATTATCAATTCATATAATGTAGCTGCTTTTATCTATGAACCTCTTGTACAAGGAGCTAATGCTATGCATATGTTCGATGCAGAATATCTTAATGAAATTCTAAAAATTTGTACTGCGAATAATATCATTACCATCGCTGATGAGGTGATGACAGGTTTTGGTAAGACCGGAAAAGACTTTGCCTCGGAATATATAGAAACCAAGCCTGATATTATTTCTATGTCTAAAGCTTTAACTGCTGGTTTTGTGCCCATGGCTGTTACTAGTTGTACTCAAAATATATATGATGCATTTTTAGACGATTCTGTTGGTAAAGCATTCTTTCATGCACATACATACTCCGCTAATCCAATAGCGTGTTCTGTTGCAATAGCCGGAATAGAACTTTTAAAATCCGAAGAAATACAGCATAATATTAATACCATTATTAAATCACATCAGGACTTTGATGCTATCATACGAAACCATTCTAAGGTAAAAACTACCAGACAAAAGGGAGTTATTTATGCGCTAGATTTAGACGTAGAGATGGATCGTTATGGTAAAAAAAGATATGAAATATTTGATCATTTTATGAAAAATGGGGTTTGTCTTCGTCCGTTAGGGAAAACAATCTATTTATTGCCGCCTTATGTTATTAAGAAAGATCAGTTAGATAAAATTTATGATACAATTATTTCTGCTTTAAACTCTTTGTAAACAGATAGCTATAAAATAACTATAAAATTTGATCAAATTTTAGGGTAACAAATATCGCTTTTAAGACACTAACTATCGACTTCGCGTATAGCGAGGATAATTAAACCCATTTAATAATGAAAAAACTTTTATTTCTATCTGCGATTACAATTTTTGCAAGTTGTGATAGTGATTCTGTCTCTGATGAATTTGATAATGCCAACGGGGATACTGCAAAAAAATTAATAGAAACCGTTGAATTTAACCCTGCGCAAGTTGACGAAGAAGATCAAGTGTTTACAGTGAACTACGATGCCAATAATAAAGTAACAAGTGCATCTAACGGAATCGAAACCGCTGTTTTATTACACGAAAACGATGAGTTGTCAACGATTACAGGAGATGGTGATCCTTTTAGTTTAAGTGAATTATATCAAGATCCATATGATGCATTTGAAACAGGAGATGTATTGGAATATGATACTAGTGGAAATCCGATTTCTATTAGTGTACTCGAGGAGTATTATGAGTATAATCAAACTACAGGAGAATATGAAGAAACTATAGAAGAGTATATTGCAACAATTACATATGATGCTACACCAAACCCTTATTTCTATACGTTTGAAGCTGCCGGTTTAATTGAAGTTTTAGATAAAGTTCAATTAAACTTTAGTATGATGCCGCAAAGTCCCGAAATTGTTAGAGCGCGTGCACTATTTCCTTTAAATAATATTAAATCTATTGTTTACAAGGATGAAGACGGTGAAGTTGTTGGTGAACTTAAAATTGAATACGTATATGATGCAGATAATTATCCGACTTCTGCAACATTAACAGTGATTGATGAAGACGAGTTGTCTTTAGTATATACATTAACATATATTTATAAGCAATAATCTTGTATAAACTACTCAAAAAAATAAGAGGACTTCTTGAAAAAGAGTCCTCTTATTTTTTATAATACTTTTTGGGTTAATTTTCTTCGGATCCTTTTCCCCACAATAAATCGACTTGTTCGTTTGTTTCTTCTAGTATTACATATAGTTCAGAATATGTCCAAGTGTCATTTTGCTTAGTACCAACAATGTATATTCTAGCTTCTCCATTAGGACCTTTGATCGGGATAGAAATATCGGCAGAACCTTCTTCATTTTCAAATTTTAAGCTACCATTCATTATACCATTAGTTTCTATTGGTTCTCCTAACATTTGTACGATATACTCATCTTGTTGTGCTTTTAAAAGGCCGTCTTGATAAGGTCCAGAGTTTGTAAAAGCTTTAGAAACTCCGAAGACAACTGAGCCTAGGAATACAAAAAAAATAACGATTAAAGTAAAACAACCTCCTACAGGTACTACCCAAGGCCAATTTCTGCTAAACCAACTTTTTTTAGATGTTTGTTCTTCCATATTATAAAGTGCTTTTTGGTTACTCTATAGGTAGGAATTTCTGTTGTTTTGTTACAAGATATATTTATTCATAAAGATAGTTTCCTGCCGCGTTGCCCATTTTTCTCATATTATGACCAACATTAGGAATTACTTTTAGTTCCCAATTAAATAGATACCCCATTTCTTCGGCTTTTGATTTGGCTACTTTAAAAAAGTACTTTGCCCTTGCTAATCTATGTAATCCTTGTTTGTCTACAGTTTTGGAACGCAGTAAAATTCCGCCAGTTTCATTTTCATTATCTAATTCGCCAACAAAAATTACTAGTTTTTGAGAAAAAGCTTTTTTTAAATCTTGTTTTGAAAGGTTAAGATCTTCTATGCCAAACGGATATTTTGTGTCAAAATCGGTTAATGTATAGCTACCAGAGTTTGCAGCAATTATTTTATTTGCTTTCGATTTGGTATGCAAAATAGCAAATCGATGTAAAATCTGTCCTCCCGCAGAATGCCCGAATATATCATAACTTTCTTGAGAACTATTTAGGGCAGTTGTTGCTAATTCAAATATGGTATCAAAATCATGATATATCCATGTTGTTTTATCTAGATTTAGTTTGATAGAAGTTTTGTCTTCATCAAGAAAAACCTGATTTGTATTTTTGATGAAAGATATGCTTTCCCGGGTGTTTACATCTTTGACAATTCCTCCTAGATGATAATCTTCATAAGGATATTCTTTTTCAGGATAACTGGGAGATAAGATTAGAATATTGTGCTTTTCAGATTCCTCAATCCAACTATCTCTATAACTATCACCATTTCTGCCAGACCCAGGAATCACTAATAAGACTTTTGATGAAGAGTTAAATGTTTTTGGTTTGTAATAATGAACCGTAATAATTTTGTTTTCATTCCCTTTACCTCCTTTAACGGTAAATGTTCCGGAACCTTCTTGGATAGATATTTCTTTATTTTGACCAAATGTAAAAGATACACAAGCTAAAATTATAATGTATACTATTCGTTTCATTTTGATATAAATTTTAATGTTTTATCAAAAATTGAAAATTTATTGTGTATTATTTTTTGATGTCGATTGCTTAGATAATTAAATGCCTAGAAAAGTAGTTTTCAAAGCCCAATTGTATTTGTCATTAAAACTCTACAATTCATTAGTTTTATGGAGTTATTCGTCGAGAATTAAAAATAATCTAGACATAATGATTATTTTAGATTATATGATTTTTGATTGGATCTTTTTAGAAAAACTAATAGTAAGAATACAGAAAAAGGAATGGATAAGGCATTTGATTTTTTGGGTTGTAGTAGTCTTAAGCTTTATCGCAAGGGATCGAATTCTTGATGAGCATACTTTGTATACATCTTGGGTTCGTCAGATATGTCTTTTAATTCCGCAACTAATCGGATCCTATTTTTTAGCATATTATTGGATTCCAAAATATATCGTTAGTAGTAAGAAGTTCCTTTATATATTATTTCTGTTTCTGATTGTATACGTTACTATTGTTTTAGCAAGATATTTAATTATTCATGTTTCAGAAACCCTTACTAGAACGTTGCCTTATAGACAAGAATCTTTAGTAGAAATAGTATTGGATTGGAAGAAATTATTATCAGAATACTTCACTCCTATTTATGCTGTGGTACTAGGGTTTCTTTTTATAAAATTCTTTATTCATTATATGGAGACTAAACAAAAAACGTTACAAATCGATAAAGAAAAAATTGAGACAGAATTAAATTTATTAAAAGCACAACTAAACCCACATTTTTTGTTTAACACTTTGAATAATATTTACCTTTTAGCATTAGAAAATTCTTCAAAAACAGCCTATTCTATTGAAAAATTATCTGAGATTCTAGATTACATTTTATATCGATGTACTGATAAATATGGCTCTTTAAGAGGTGAGATAAAGATGTTAGAAAACTATATAGAATTAGAAAAGTTGAGGTATGATGATCGATTACAAGTGACTCTAGAAAAACATATAGAAAAAGATATAAATATAGCACCACTGATTCTGCTGTCTTTTGTAGAAAATGCTTTTAAGCATGGTGCAGGAGAAGATAGTGGTTCTCCTAAGATCGATATTTTGATTAGTTATACTAATGAATTATTTATATTTAATATCTCTAATACCGTTGATGCTGTCCCAGACGATAGTCAAAAAAAGAAAATTGGACTTGCCAATATCAAAAAGCAGTTAGATTTATTATATGATAACCGATATAAATTAGAAATAAATAGCAACCAAAAAGGTTTGTTTGTGGTAGAGTTGAAAATAGAAATTACTGATGAAAACTAGATGTTTACTTGTAGATGATGAACCGCTGGCAATACGATTGCTAGAAAATCATATCTCCAAAATAGATTCTTTAGAGATAGTTGCTACTTGCAATAATGCAATCAAAGCGTTGGAGGTTTTAAAAAAAGAGCAGGTTGATTTATTATTTTTAGATATAAAAATGCCAAATATTACAGGATTAGAATTTCTAAAAATCTTAAAAACACCTCCAAAAACTATCATTACTACGGCATATAGAGAATATGCGTTAGAGGGATATGATTTAGATATTTTAGATTATTTACTGAAGCCTATTACTTTCGAAAGATTTTTTAGAGCAATAGAACGTTTTTTTAGAAATGAGCAAGAGCCGTTTTCGTTTTCTAAAAAAAATATGGAATCTACAGAAGAATGTTTACTTGTAAAAACTGGAAATAAATATCATAAAATACATCCTGACGACATTATTTATGTAGAAAGTCTCAAGGATTATATAAAAATATATACGGATACAAAAGAGATACAAACGAAATATAAAATTAGTGATTTTGAAAAAGTACTTCCCGAAAAATCATTTTTAAGAATTCATAGATCTTTCATCATTAACTTAGATAAAATAACTGCCTATACTCAGCATGATATAGAACTAGGTCTTATAGAAATTCCTATTGGCATTAGTTATAAGGAAAAAGTATATTCTAATCTAAAAATCAAAAAGTAATTTAATAATTACGATCCAATATCAATTAATAAATTAACAGTTGAACATGCGAGAACAAACCCCTACATTTGT
This sequence comes from Aquimarina sp. Aq107, assembly GCF_943733665.1. NCBI lineage: Bacteria > Pseudomonadati > Bacteroidota > Flavobacteriia > Flavobacteriales > Flavobacteriaceae > Aquimarina > Aquimarina sp. Aq107. The sequence goes on from NZ_OX030782.1 coordinate 5,172,262, forward strand.
TCAAAAATTAAGTGTTGAAAAACCCAATATCGATAACTGGAATTTCATCTATATCCCCTCTAGGAATTTCATCTGAGGAGATCTGGAACTTATATAAACAATCATCACATCAGATTACTTTTGAAGACTTTGCTGGAAGTATTGCGCCAGTTGCAAAATTAAATTCAACGTCCAAAAAAGAAATAGAAAAACTTAAGGAAAAGAACTCTCAATACGCTTCTTTGGATGATTCCGTTTTGTTTGCTTTATTCGCAGCAAGAAATGCTGTAAAGGATGCGAATTGGGGAGATGAAGTAGATTTTGGAATTAATGTTGGATCCTCTAGAGGAGCAACGAGTCTTTTTGAAAAATATCATAAAGAATTTATAGAAACTAATCAATCCTCTACATTAAGTTCTCCAACTACTACATTGGGTAATGTATCTTCTTGGATTGCCCAGGATTTGGGATCTAATGGGCCAGATATAAGTCATTCCATTACCTGTTCTACAGCACTACACGCAGTATTAAATGGTGTTGCTTGGTTACAATCTGGTTTAAGTAATAAGTTTTTAGTTGGTGGTAGTGAAGCTCCTTTAACTCCTTTTACTATCGCCCAGATGAAAGCTTTAAAAATTTATGGATCAGAAACTAAAGATTCTTATCCTTGTCAGGCTATGAATTGGGATAAAACTAGAAATACAATGTTTTTGGGAGAAGGCGCAGGAGTGGCTTGTTTAGAAAATGGAATTTCAGAAAATGCTATTGCTTTGATTACGGGAATTGGATATGCTACAGAATCATTAACGCATAATATATCCATATCTACAAATGCCGATTGTTTCCAGAAATCAATGAAGATGGCCATAGGAACAACGAATGTAGAAGATGTTGACGCAATAGTTTTACATGCTCCTGGAACTGTAAAAGGAGATCAAGCAGAATATAATGCAATAAACGCTGTTTTTGGAGAAGCTGTTCCTGCGTTGACAACCAATAAATGGAAAATTGGTCACACATTTGGAGCGAGTGGAATTTTAAGCATGGAGTTAGCTGTTTTAATGATGAAACATCAGGAATTTATATCAGTCCCTTATGTAAATCATAAAGTAATTCCTAAAAAGTTGAATAAAATTATGGTAAATGCTGTAGGGTTTGGAGGAAATGCGGTAAGTATTTTGTTAGAACTACCATAAAAGTGAATATAGATTGTTATTAAAACTATCGAATTTGATAAAGCTAATTTGTGTTTTTTGATTTTAAACAATTACTTTTGAAAATTCACATACCATTGATTTATGAGCGTTATTAGACACGATTGGACATCACAGGAAATATTAGATATATACAATAAACCATTAATGGAGTTGCTTTATGAAGCAGCATCTGTACATCGTGAATATCACGATCCTAATACAGTTCAAGTTTCTACATTGCTATCTATTAAAACAGGAGGTTGTCCAGAAGATTGCGGGTATTGCCCACAAGCAGCAAGATATCATACGGATATAGAAGGTAATGATTTAATGAGTGTACAGCAAGTAAAAGCACAGGCACTTCGAGCTAAGGCTTCTGGGAGTTCTAGAGTTTGTATGGGAGCTGCTTGGCGTAATGTAAAGGATGGACCAGAGTTTGATAATGTATTGGAGATGGTAAGAACTATCAATAAACTTGAGATGGAAGTTTGTTGTACGTTAGGTATGATAACGGAGAATCAAGCTCAGAGATTAGCAGAAGCAGGATTATATGCTTATAATCACAATTTAGATACATCAGAAGAATATTATAAAGAAGTAATTTCTACCAGAGGTTACGAAGATCGATTAAAAACAATTGATAATGTTCGTAAAACGAACGTTACTGTCTGTAGTGGTGGTATTATCGGAATGGGAGAAAAAACAGAAGATAGAGCCGGTATGTTAGTGGCACTTGCAAAATTAAGCCCGCAACCAGAATCTGTGCCAATTAATGCACTTGTAGCTGTTGATGGTACTCCAATGGAGGATCAAACACCTGTTGAAATTTGGGATATGATTAGAATGGTAGCTACTACCAGAATTGTTATGCCACAGACACAAGTTAGACTTTCTGCAGGAAGAACAGAAATGAGTAGAGAAGGACAAGCGATGTGCTTTTTTGCAGGAGCCAATTCTATTTTTGCAGGAGACAAGTTGTTAACAACTCCTAATCCAGATGTGAATCAGGATATGGAAATGTTTAAAAAATTAGGATTAAATCCACAGAAACCATTTGTAAAGAAAGCACAACCAGATACAGTGGAAGCAGAGGATTCTAAGTTTGAAACTAAAGGAGAAAAACCTAAATGGTCTAGACCAGAGCATATCATTGAAAAGAATGAACTTGCTAAACAAAAAGGGAAAGAAGCTTTACTTAATAAATAATTTTTTTGAGTTTATTAAAACTTTGAAAGATAGGGTTTTAGAATTATTTTTTAGTTAGTGGGATTAAATTTAGAGCAAATATCGAGGGTAAAGACAATTACTAAAGAAGAGTTTTTGAGGGATTATTTTATACCTCAAAAACCAGTAGTGATTGAACGATTAATTGAAGATTGGCCAGCGTATCAAAAATGGAATTTAGATTATATAAATGAAGTTGCAGGAGATAAGGAAGTACCTTTGTTTGATGATAGACCGATAAACTCTGAATTTAAATTTAATGAACCCCATACTAGCATGAAAATGAATGAGTATGTGGATCTGTTAAAAAAGGAACCAACAAATTATAGAATTTTCTTATATAATTTATTGAAAGAAGTTCCTAAACTAAGAAAGGATTATAAGTATCCTGAAATAGGATTAAGATTACTGAAAAAAATGCCTTATTTGTTTTTCGGTGGTGGAGGTTCTAAAGTATTTATGCATTATGATATAGATTTAGGAAATATTCTTCACTTTCATTTTCATGGAGAAAAACAATGTATATTATTTCCTCCCTCAGAGACTAAGTATTTGTATAAGGTTCCTTATGCATTAATAGCACACCAAGATATTGATTTCACTAACCCTGATTTAGAAAAATGGCCTGCTCTTAAGAAAGCGCATGGTTATATTACAAATCTTACACACGGTGAAACGTTGTATATGCCTGAAGGATATTGGCATCAAATGACCTACATTACTCCTGGATTTTCTATGAGTATCCGGGCAATGGCAACCAGATTTGGGAATATGAATAAAGCAGCTTACAACATTTTTTTTATGCGCCATTTCGATAATGTTATGCGAAGGATTGGCGGTCAGAAATGGATGAATCGTAAAAATGAGTTGGCTATTAAAAGAACAAATAGAAAGAATAGTTTATAATTATAGAAAGCTTGCAACCCTTTTAATTTCTTTTTGTCTTTATTATTAGAAATCATAAATCTTTCTAGATGGAATTTGTGAATATTATTCTATTAATAAGTGTTTCGCAAGGATTTCTTTTCGGTATTGCGATTTTGTTTTCTCCTTATTTTAAAAGTTCCACTAATAAATATTTAGGGTATTCAATCTTGATTTTAGCATTCTTGATGTTTAATGTATATCTAGATGCCTTAAATGTATATGAACAATATCCAGAGTTTTTAATTTTATATGATATAGAATGGATATTCTTATTCCCAGTTTTTTTCTTCATATATATATTAAAATCAATTGATCAAGATTTTATGGTAGAGAGAAAATGGAATTGGTTGTACATTCCGTTTATGTTTTCCGTGATTTTAAATGTAGTTTATAATTTAGAACACATTTACAAATGGGAGATATCGTTTTTATCTGATCAAGCATTAATGTATGAATGGGCTTTTGGTCTGCAAGAATTCGGATATTATTCTTATAATTTTGTAATCGCTATTTGGGCTTATAATATTCTTAAACATAAAAAATATACCAACCAAATACGTGGTAAATGGCTCAAAAAATTATGTATATATGAGGTTTCATTAGTTACTTGTTGGATCTTAATAGACGTTGCTGATATGATTTTTAATATAGGCTACGATATAGGCATCTCTATTATATGCACTATTACTTCATTTTTTATATTTTGGATTGTATATAATGGGATTTACTCTTTGAAAATAAGTAATTTTAAGAATAGTGATGTCAATTTTAATGAAGATACTCTAGAGCCTAAAAACCCTAAAGTTTCAACTCCTGAACTTTCTTTTTCTAAAGACAATATATATTTCCAAAAGCTAGAGAATTTGTTGGAAAAAGATTATATCTATCGAAATCCTAATTTGAATCAAGAGATGGTTGCACAAATTTTAAATATAAGCTCAGGTTATCTATCTCAGATCGTGAATGATGTTACTAAAAAGAATTTTACCGCCTATATAAATTCGTATCGTGTAAATGAAGTAAAGGAGATGATACTTAATGAAGAGTTTGATAAATATAGTTTATTATCAATTGGTTTAGAAGCAGGATTCAAAGCTAAATCTACATTTTACACTTCTTTCAAAAAAGAAACTGGATTAACTCCTAACCAGTTTAAAATTGATCATAAAAAGGTACAGTTTTTTTAAATTTTAATAATTCCGAACATCGTTTTTTTATTAGCTATCTAGTTTTGAATCAAATCAAAGGTTGGATCAATTCATTTTGATTCATGGATTAATCTGATGCAACTGATTGATTGTTTAATTGTCAATAGTGATATAATTCTTAAAACGTAATGTTATGATTTTAGATTTTTTTAAAAAGTATTTCTTAGTGTTAATTATGATTTTTTTTGTTGGATGTAAATCAGATGATGACACTCCAATAATTGAAGAAGATACTATAAATGGATTTTGGTTATCAGAAGATAAAGGGTATGTGATTGAATTTACAGATGATGAAGACATCCTTTATAATGTAAATACTTCTGGTTGTTCAATTGCGGATGATAATTTTAAAATAGAAGAATTAGCAGGTCTTCAATTAGAGGTGCTAAATAATAATGAACTGATTGGGAGATCAGAATTAATAGCTTCAGATATTAAATTTATAAGGTTAGAGAATCAAAATGAATTTTGTTTAGCTGATCAGATTTCGGAGACGGATGATCCAAAAGTTAATTTTGATCATTTCTGGAATATCTTTAATGATTATTATGCTTTTTTTGAAACAAGAAATGTGGATTGGTCACAGTACGAAGATTTAGGCGAACAAGTAACTTCCGAAAATTTTTATCAAATTATTGGTGAACTAGTTTTATTGCTAAATGATGGTCATGTTGCAATTGATGATGAAGAAAATAATATTAGTATAGATGCTGGTTTACCCAATTTATTAGAGCGATTAAATGCAGGATTAACAGGAGATTTAATTATAGATTCTGATGAAACTTATAATGCGCTTTATAATCAGCGGTTAGAGGTTATCGGGTTAAAATACCTTGGTGGAGAATATGAACTAGATGAGAGTGGAAATATTGCTTGGGGTATAATTAATAATAATGTTGGTTATATAAATGTTTTAGGAATGCAAGGCTACAGTGACGATGAAAGTACAGAGTTACAGACTTTGAATACTGTTTTGAATGAAATGATGGATGATTTTAAAAACTCCGGAGTTTCTAAACTCATAATAGATGTTCGTTTTAATGGAGGAGGATATGATATGGTTTCTGTAGAGATAGCATCTAGATTTATGGATCAAGAAAGATCTGCATTTTCTAAGAAAGCTAGGTTAGGAGATAGTTTTACAGAAACGACTTCCGTTTCGGTTAGCCCTAAAGGAGATTTTCAGTTCACTGATGAGATTATTTTACTAACAAGTCCATTAACCGCTAGTGCTGCAGAAATTTTTACTCTTTGTCTGAAAGATTTGCCATATGTTACTATTGTAGGTGATAACACGAATGGAGTTTTTTCTGATATTTTGGTTCACGCATTACCAAACGGAGCATTTGTCGGATTATCTAATGAAATATATAGTGATGCTCAAGGAGTAATATACGAGTCAATTGGAGTAGGACCTCTTGAAGTAAACAGAGTTCCTCTATTCACAAATGATGATTATTTAGAAGAAAAAGATAGTGGAATAGATAGAGCTGTTGAATTACTGAGTAATCGTAACTAAGTGATATTTTTTGTGATTAAAAAAGCTCATTAACTTTCTCAAAAACTAATTGGTTTTCCCACCCTCTATAGAGAAGATAATCAATTAGCTTTTTTCTTTTTTTGAAGGTGTCCGAATCTGTTATTGAATTAAATTTCTTTTCTGCCAAATCATGAAAAGTTTCCAGGTATTCATTTTCAGAGATTTCTTTTAACGCTACTTTAATACAGTATTCGGATATTTGTCTGAATTTTAATTCTCTAATAATTCGTTGTTTACCCCATTTCTTAATTCGGAATTTTCCTCTTGCAAAACTTTTAGCAAAACGTTCTTCATTAAGAAAATTATGTTCCAAAAGGTGTAGAATGATCTTTTCTTTTGCCTCAGGAATCAGTTTCATAGTATTAAGTTTTTGAGAAACATCCTTATGACAACGATCTTGATAAGCACAGTAGTGCTCCATTTTTTTAATTGCTTCTGTAACGGTAATTGCTTCGGGTGTTTTATGGTACATTATTACAAATATAACAAACAAAAAAAACCCAGCCTACAATGTAAGCTGGGTTTCATTTTATTTTATCATTTCTCCGTCTTTATCGTGGAAATGATATTCTAAATACGTGTAAGCGTCTCTAGGTATAATTTTTACCCATCTTTTATGGTCCATGAACCATTTAGATCGGGCGGATGGAAATCCTTTAGTTAAAAAAGCTGCAATAAAAGGGTGCGCGCTAAGCGTTAACTTTTTATGTTCTTTTTTAATTAATTTTTCTAAATCGACCTTTATTTTATCTACTAAAACTATTGGCGCCTCAACTTCGCCATTTCCTCCGTTAGGATTTTCCTCACGGGTTTTGATATTCATTTCTGGTCGTACACGCTGTCGCGTTATTTGAATCAGGCCAAACTTACTTGGCGGTAAAATTTTATGCTTTGCCCTGTCGTCTTTCATCTCTTCACGTAAGTGGTTGAAAAGTGTTCTGCGGTTATCAGCATTATTCATGTCTATAAAATCGACTACGATAATACCTCCCATATCCCTAAGACGTAGTTGGCGTGCTACTTCGGATGCACTGATTAGGTTGACTTCTAGTGCAGTGTCTTCTTGGTTTTTGGCTTTGTTAGATCGATTTCCACTATTTACGTCAATGACATGCATTGCCTCAGTGTGTTCGATTACAAGATAGGCTCCCTTACTCATGGATACCGTTTTACCAAAACTTGTTTTGATTTGTCGTTCGATACCATGTTTTTCAAAAACAGGTACTTTAGACGTGTGTAACTTTACGATAGATTCTTTTTTTGGTGCAATTTCTTGCAGATAATCTTTGATTTGGTTGTAGAGATCTTCTTCATCTACAACGATCGAAGTGAAGGTGTCATTAAAAACATCTCTTAATATAGAGGATGCTCTATTCATTTCACCTAAAATTTTTGATGGATGGGGTGCTTTGTATAATTTTTTACACATAGACTCCCAGCGTCCCACCAAGTTTTGCAAATCTCTGTCTAGTTCTGCTACTTTCTTGCCTTCTGCTACAGTACGAACAATAATTCCAAAACCTTTTGGCTTAATACTTTTTACGAGTCTTTTTAGACGTTCTTTCTCCTCTGATGATTCTATTTTTTGAGAAATAGATACTCTGTTAGAAAAAGGTACTAATACAATATATCTACCGGCAATCGAAAGCTCTGAGCTAATTCGAGGGCCTTTTGTAGAAATAGGTTCTTTTACTATTTGTACTAATAGCGATTGATTTGATTTTAACACATCGGTTATAACTCCGTGTTTATCAATATCGTTCTCAAAAGGAAAATTCTTAAGAGAATAATCTTTTAATTTACCTGTGCTTACACGTTTAATGAATTTAAGTAAAGAAGATACTTGAGGGCCCAGATCGTGGTAATGCAGAAATGCATCTTTTTCATAACCCACATTTACAAATGCGGCGTTAAGACCTGGAACAGCTTTACGGATTTTGGCAATAAAAATATCACCTACTGCAAAATTGCTGTCGTCTTCTTCCTTATGTAATTCAATTAGTTTTCCATCTTTTAATAAGGCAAAATCAGTAGAGGAACCAGATCTAATGATCAATTCTTTGTTCACTCTGATTAGATTTTTATCCACCTCGATATGTTCGAGACAGATGGATTAAACAAATTTTTTCACAGGAATTTTATAATTCCGTTGAAACAAAGTCTTATAAAGGTAGTGATATAAGATACTTTATTTCGATTTCAAAGAACATTCTTAAATAGAAAAAGTAGTTAGAAAACTACTTTTTCTTATGGCGATTAGCTCTTCTTCTCTTTTTACGCTTGTGCGTAGCTACCTTGTGTCTTTTACGTTTTTTACCACTTGGCATAGTGCGTCTATTTATTGATTATTAATTGTTACTTAACTTCTACGTTAGTTTTTACACCTTCCACAAATACTTTTGCCGGTTTAAAGGCAGGAATATTATGTGCAGGTATTTTGATTGTAGTGTTTTTAGAAATGTTACGGCCAGTTTTTTCAGCTCTTGTTTTGATGATAAAGCTACCAAAACCTCTAAGGTATACATTATCACCGCTCTCTAAAGAACTTTTTACTTCTTCCATAAAGGTTTCAACAGTTGCCTGAACATCTCCTTTTTCAATTCCTAGTTTTTCTGAAATTTTTGCTACAATATCTGCTTTAGTCATTATATTACCTATTTAGGGGTTTTTAAATTTTCAAGGGGGCAAATATAGCAATTTAAAATCCAAAATATCAATACTTAAGATGAAATTATCATCTTTTAAAGGTTTAATTTTACAAAACTTACAATTTTCATATGATTTTTTATAAAAAACTCATTACGTGGTACTTACAAAACAAAAGATCGATGCCATGGCGAGAAACAACCGATCCATATCACATTTGGTTAAGCGAAATCATACTTCAACAGACGCGAGTTGCACAAGGATTGCCATATTATTTGTCATTTACCGATCAGTATCCTACTGTTTTTGATTTAGCAAATGCAGAAGAAGAACAAGTGCTAAAACTTTGGCAAGGATTAGGTTATTATTCCAGAGCCAGAAATTTACATACCACTGCAAAATATATAGCAAATGAGCTTAATGGTGTTTTTCCTTCTAATTATAATGATTTATTAAAACTAAAAGGTGTGGGTGATTATACTGCCAGTGCTATAGCTTCTATATGTTATAATGAAGTGGTTCCTGTGGTAGATGGTAATGTATATCGCGTTTTATCTAGATATTTTAATATTGACACTCCTATTAATAGTACTCAAGGAATTAAAGAGTTTAAGAAAATTGCTTTTGAGTTAATTGATCCAGAGCAACCCGCTACCTATAATCAGGCAATTATGGAATTTGGAGCGTTGCAGTGTAAACCACAAAATCCATATTGTATCGTTTGTCCATTAAATGATAGTTGTGAGTCATTAAATAAAGGAACAGTTACATCATTACCGGTTAAATTGAAAAAAACTAAAGTCAAGAAAAGATATTTTAATTACCTGATATTTTCTGTCAGTGATCAATATACTATTATTAAACAGCGAACAGGCAAAGGTATCTGGCAGAATTTATACGAGTTTCCACTGATAGAAAGCGAGAATGACGTAGACCTTGATTATATAAAAGAAAATGTTTTATTTAAAAGTTTGTTAGGAGATGTATCTTATGATATCACTTGCTATGAAGAAACATTTAAAATACACAAACTTTCGCACCAGCACTTATATACTCGATTTTATATCATAAAAACCAATAAAAAGCCCAAAATCGATGCTGAATTAGAGCAGATTAAAATAGATAATATTCGTGAATATCCAGTTCCTATATTATTAGGTAATTTTATAGATAGCTTTTTTTAGGTATGATGCTTTTTTATTACATTTACTATAAATAATAAAGGATATGTCTGGAACGTTGAATAAGGTAATGCTTATTGGTCATACAGGAGATGAAGTAAAGATGCATTATTTTGAAGGAGGAAATTGTATTGGTAGATTTCCACTGGCAACTAATGATTCTTATGTAAACAAAACCACTGGAGAGAGAGTTACTTCTACAGAATGGCATAATATTGTGGTGCGTAATAAAGCAGCCGAAATATGTGAAAAATATTTAAAGAAAGGAGATAAAGTATATATCGAAGGTCGTCTTAAAACTAGAAAATGGCAAGACGAACAAGGAAAAGATCGATATAGTACAGAGATACAGTGTACTGATTTTACATTTTTGACTCCAAAAACGGAAGGACAACAATCTGAAACGACTGCAAGTAGTCAGCCAGTAGGTAATGCAAATCCTTCAGTTGGTGCAACACAATCAATATCATCCCCATCTACAGAAATGGAAGAAGATGATCTTCCGTTTTAATATGTTTAACTAAACCGCTATAATTTGGATCCTGATCCCGAACCTTTATTTGTTTTATTTGTTGCTTTTGATTCTATACAAGCAATTAATTTACTTGCCCTTATTTTACTATTGATTTGTTCTGCATTAATTTCGGGCAGTGAAGTCTCCTTATTTTCACTTACTCCGTCAGATCTTAAAATAGAAGGAGAGGAAGAGACTGCAAATCAAAAGATAATATCAAAGTTATTAAGTAGACCAAAGAAATTATTAGCTACAATATTAGTGGCTAATAATTTTATAAATATTGCTATTGTATTACTCTTTGATGCTTTAGGAGAGATTTATTTTAAAGATCTTGATATCGTTTGGTGGGGCTGGATGGATGTAAGATTTGTAGTAGAGGTAATTATTGTAGCATTCCTTATTTTATTATTTGGAGAAATTTTACCAAAGATATATGCGAGTAGAAATAAAGTAAAATTTGCCAATTTTATGGCAAGACCATTAGGAGTTTTGGACTGGATTATTACTCCGATTAGCTTGCCAATGAGAAGTGTGACGATGCGAATTCATAATAAATTAGGTAAGCAGAAATCGAATATCAGTGTTGATCAATTATCACAAGCATTGGAGTTAACCTCAGACACTGATACTACTTCTGAGGAGAAGAAAATTTTAGAAGGTATCGTTTCTTTTGGTAATACTGATACCAAACAGGTAATGAAACCTAGGATAGATATTTTTGCCTTAAATCGAGATATGAAATATACTGAGGTTATTCCTGAAATTATAGAAAAAGGATATTCTCGTATTCCGGTATATGAAGATAGTATTGATAAAGTTGTTGGGATTCTTTATGTAAAGGATTTATTGCCTTATATCAATCATAAAGATTATAATTGGGTAGATCTTGTAAGAGAACCCTATTTTGTTCCAGAAAATAAGAAGTTAGACGATTTACTTAATGATTTTAAGAATAAAAAGAATCATTTAGCAATTGT